>JALWGH010000108.1:12003-13679 GCA_027013735.1 Melioribacteraceae bacterium | reverse complement strand
GACAGGCAAGGAAAAAGGCGGTTACGAAAATTCCGACCCTC
This sequence comes from Melioribacteraceae bacterium, assembly GCA_027013735.1. Lineage (GTDB taxonomy): Bacteria > Bacteroidota > Ignavibacteria > Ignavibacteriales > Melioribacteraceae > WFQV01. The sequence goes on along the minus strand of JALWGH010000108.1, from coordinate 13,638 downwards.
TGCTTTTTGAAAATGCGGTTTACATTCTTGAGAAAACCGAACGGAGTGAACGGGAAATTTTACCTTTAATCGAAGTAATTAAAACTCTTGGTGCGCGAATTACTTTCCTTGAACCGAGAATTCACGATATGATGATTGCTTACGTTAGTCATTTGCCACAACTCTTGGCCGTGGAATTAACAAACTTGGCAGCTTTTGAAGAGGGCGAAATAAGATTCCTTGATTTTGCAGCAGGCGGTTTCAGGGATTTAACCCGGATTGCTTCCAGTCCTTTTGACATTTGGAAACCTGTAATTGAGTTGAACAAAAAAGAAATTATTGACGGCTTGGATGCTTTTGTTTCGAGGCTGAACAGAATTAAAAATCATATTTCGAAAAATGAATTTGACTTGCTTGGACACTTGTTCGATGAAGCACGTAAAAACAGGGACGAAATTCCAAAAGACACAAAAGGTTTCTTAAACAGACTTTACGACATTTTTGTTTTTGTAAATGACGAACCCGGCGTAATAAGCAAAATTTCAACCAAACTGTTTGAGAACAATATTAACATTAAAGACATTGAATTATTAAAGATAAGAGAGGGTAGCGGGGGAACGTTCAGACTTTCCTTTGAAACGGCGGAGGAAAAAGAAAGAGCCGAAAAACTGTTGAAAGAAATAGGCTACTAAGTTTTTGATTATTACTTTGTCAACGAAATTTAATTTTTGTGAGTTTCTACTTCAATCCTAGTTGAGTTAATTATATTTTTTTTAGAAAATCGTCTAATGTTATTCGGGCTTGCTTTGAGATATGAGCTAAAGTAGAACGTTTAATCGGTTTGTGTGCGGGAACTATTATTTTTAGTGTTTCATTTTCGATATGCTTTTGTAATCGAATGTGCGAACCGCGTTGTCGAACAATTACCCAACCATCCCGTTTTAACGCTTTTATTACTTTATCATAATTTAAGCTCGGTACTTTGGTCATAATGCCAATTCCATTTCCTCAGCATCGTGAATAGGTAGAATATCATCGTCCACCAGTTCCAGGTAAAGTTCAATTGCTTCCTTAATGTTTTCTATTGCTTCCTCCTTTGTATCGCCTTCGGAAATACAACCCGGCAATGCAGGGACAAAAACCGTATATCCTCCTTCGCTACTCTGTTCGAGGTATATCTTAATCTTCACTTTTAATCTCCCTTTTAATTGAAACAATAAAATTATTCACTTTTGGATGTTGTACATCTTAATAATTTTCTTTGTATGTACAAATACTACAAAATAAAATGTAAATAGTCAAGGTGAGTAAAGGAATGCAAAATATTTTTGCAGCATTTTTCCTTTGAACGTTTTGTTACGATTTTTATCCTGCCAAAGGCTTTCACTTGTCCCACTAACGGCGAGTCCAACGGCCAGACAATGACAAATCACCCTGTTGCAACTCTGTTCACTGTTATCTGTTCTCTTAATAGTGCTAACGTCTTGCGTCTTGCCTCTTGCGTAGAATCCACTTCTTATTTCTCGTTTCTTCTTTCTTATTTTACCAATGATTTTAAAATTGTACCAAATTTAAAAATTCACCGAAAAAATATGTTAAAATAAGTTCTCACCTATTTGAAAAAACTATGAAGAATAATTAAATTTGTAAATTATT
>JALWGH010000108.1:0-11993 GCA_027013735.1 Melioribacteraceae bacterium | reverse complement strand
TATTTTTATTTAATATGGGAGAAAAATGGCAAATAACGAAGGTGTGATTGTCCAAGTAATTGGACCGGTTGTGGACATCGACTTTGAAGACGGCAACCTACCTGAAATTTACAATGCTATTAAAATCCCCCGTACAAATATTGACGGGGAAGAGGACGAGCTGATTGTTGAAGTTCAACAGCACTTGGGCGAAAACAGAGTAAGAACAGTTGCAATGGATTCTACCGACGGGCTTGTTCGGGGAATGAAAGCTTATGACACCGGCGGACCAATTGCAATTCCTGTGGGTCCCGAGACATTAGGTCGCTTAATTAATGTAATTGGGCAAGGGATTGACAACCTTGGCGAAATTAAAACCAAAAAGAAATATCCTATTCACAGGCACGCTCCTGCCTTCAAAAGTTTAACAACAACTTCCGAAATGTTCGAAACGGGTATTAAGGTTATTGACCTCTTGGAACCTTATTCCAAAGGTGGAAAAACCGGTCTGTTCGGCGGTGCGGGAGTTGGTAAAACAGTTATTATTATGGAGCTTATTCACAACATTGCTAAGCAACACGGCGGGTATTCCGTATTTGCCGGTGTGGGTGAGCGTACGCGTGAAGGTAACGACCTTTGGCTGGAAATGAAAGAATCGGGAGTGTTGGACAAGACCGCTTTGATTTTCGGGCAGATGAACGAACCTCCCGGCGCAAGGCTCCGTGTAGGACTTACAGGTCTTACGGTTGCGGAATATTTCCGTGATGAGGAACACCGAGACGTGCTTTTGTTTATTGACAACATTTTCCGTTTTACTCAAGCGGGTTCCGAGGTAAGTGCTTTGTTGGGCAGGATGCCTTCTGCGGTAGGTTACCAGCCTAACCTTGCAACCGAAATGGGCGAGTTGCAGGAAAGAATTACTTCTACTGACAAAGGTTCAATTACCTCTGTTCAGGCAATCTACGTGCCTGCGGACGACTTAACAGACCCTGCTCCTGCAACAACATTCTCCCACCTTGATGCTACAACCGTGCTTTCACGCCAAATTTCCGAGTTGGGTATTTATCCCGCAGTTGATCCGTTGGATTCGACTTCCAGAATTCTTCAGCCGGAAATTATCGGACAAGAACATTACGACGTGGCAAAGAATGTAAAAGAAATTCTTCAGGCTTACAAGGATTTGCAGGATATTATTAACATCCTCGGAATGGACGAACTCTCCGAAGAAGACAAAACAATCGTCCGCCGTGCGAGAAGGATTCAAAGATTCTTGAGCCAGCCGTTCCACGTAGCGGAAGCATTTACAGGTACTCCCGGTAAATATGTGAAAATTGAAGACACAATTCGCGGATTCAAGGAAATTATTGACGGCAAACACGACGATTTGCCGGAAGCAGCGTTCCTCTACGTTGGTACGATTGAAGAAGCGGTTGAAAAAGCTAAGAATATGAGATAATTATGGGCGAATTATTCGTTGAAGTAATAACGCCTTCGAAACAAGCTTTTAACGGTAAGGCAAAATCCGTTACTATCCCCGGTACATTGGGAAGTTTTCAGGTCTTGTTCAATCACGCACCAATTTTAAGCTCTTTTGAAATTGGAGTGATTAAGATTGAAGATGTGGATTCGAAAAGACAGATTTTTGCCACAGGAGGCGGAACAGTTGAGGTTAGAAACAATAAAGTAATTGTTTTGGCCGAAAGTTTTGAGAGTCCTGAAGAGATAGACGTTGAACGAGCTAAGCGAGCGATGGAAAGGGCAAAAGAGCGACTTGCCAAGAAGAGAGAGGAAAAAATAGACGTCGCAAGAGCCGAAGCGGCTCTTAAACGCGCTATTAATCGTTTGAAAATTTCAGGTAATCTCAATTAAAAAGAAAAAAGACGAGTGGATAATTAGAAGGGCTCTTTTTGAGCCCTTTTTTATTGTACTGCAAATTACGTAACACCGGAGTTTTTCGTAGCCGTAGCGCAGATTGCTCGCAATCTGCGTAAGGGAATAAAAAAACTCAATAACAATAATTTTTCACAGTTTGTCTATCTCTACACAGTTTGCTCGCTACGCTCAGCAAACTGTGCTACATTGCATTAAAAATTCCAAAAAAAAAATCTGAAACTATTAGATAATTTAATTATTTTATTAAGTTATTTTGGAAACTTTTTTATGGGTTTTGGCATCTAACTACGGCTAAAAAAGTTTTAATTGTAAAACATTCAAGGAGTAAAAGGATTGAAGATAACCAAACAATACACAAACCGTGAAAGTCAAAGTTTAGACAGGTATTTACAGGAAATAGGTAAGGTTGATTTAATTACTCCTCAAGAAGAAATTGAGCTTGCCGCTCGCATTAAAAAAGGCGATCAGGAAGCTCTTGATAAAATGGTAAAAGCTAATTTACGCTTTGTTGTTAGCGTTGCTAAACAATTCCAGAACAAAGGTCTTTCGCTTGGCGATTTAATCAACGAAGGGAATATCGGTTTAATTAAAGCGGCTAAAAAATTCGACGAAACACGCGGATTCAAATTTATTTCTTACGCTGTTTGGTGGATTAAACAGTCCATTATGCAGGCTATTGCAGACCAATCGAGAATGGTAAGATTGCCTCTTAATCGTGTTGGAGCTATTACAAAAATCAGTAAAGTTGCCAGCCAATTGGAGCAGGAGCTTGAGCGCAAGCCCACTAATGAAGAAATTGCCCGTGAGCTGGACATGACAGAAGACGAAGTTGCTTACGCTCTCCAGCACGCCGGCAGGCACGTTTCCGTGGATGCTCCTTTTGCGCAGTCGGACAACGACAAAAGCTCTTTGTTGGATGTTCTTTCCAATAACGAGCAGCCGGATCCCGATGCCAATCTTATGAGCGATTCTTTGAAGAAGGAAATTGAAAGAGCGCTCTCAACTTTAACGGACAGGGAAGCGGAAGTTATTCGTCTTTACTTTGGAATTAATTCCGAATATTCCGCAACGTTGGAAGAAATTGGCGAAATCTTGAATCTTACGCGCGAGAGAGTTAGGCAGATTAAGGAAAAAGCGCTAATGCGCTTACGCCATTCTTCGAGGAGTAAAAGTCTTAAGGCTTATCTTGGTTAGTTGAATTTTTGACTAAAAATTAAGCCGGTCGTGAGACCGGCTTTTTTGTTTTAAAGTCTGTGAACAATGCTTAGGTAGGAAATATTTTCCTGAAAATTTTCGTAACGGCTGTCGGTGTAATTTGTAAGTGAATATCTTATTCGCAGTTTAATTACGTCCGAAGCGGTTAGCCTAAAGTGGGAAGTTAAATTTGCCATTAACACGTTTGTGTATTGGGATTTAGAGTAAGTAACCGCAAGCGAATTTCTCCACCTGTTTCTAAATGCTCTGTGCGTTACTCTAAAGAGCCCCGTCGTTGTGTTGTTTGTTGTCCCGTTAAAATATTTCATTTTTACCATTGTAAAACCGGGACCGATTGTTAAGCTCGGACTAATTGTAATATTCCAATTGGCAATGAAGTTGTCGATTGTAATTTTATTGAAATCGGGTAGCCGGAACGAAAATGTTTCAGTTAACTGATTTGAATATCCGAGCGTAATGGAATTGTTGAGGTTAAAGACAATGAACTGGTAAAGCAAGTTGGCTCTTAAGGCTGTGATTCTATTGTCAATCTTCATAGTGTCGTTTGTGGCATCGTTTTGCATTGCGTTTTTTAAAGCACTTAACATTATTGAAAGGCTTTGCACCGGACGCAGCATTAAATTTGCGGTGTAAGTTTTTCTTGTGGTAGTAAACAATTTTTGCTTCAGCAGATTGTCGTTCTGTGAATCGTAACTAAGTTGCACCATTACACGATTGCTGAAAACTCTAAAGCCGAAAATACCACCGAGTCTCCTTTTGTCCCGAATGTGATTTGTCATTCCCAACGAGCGGTAGCCGGGATTAATGACCGAATATTTTACTTTTGCATTTACGCCGCCGGCTGAAAATCCGAGTTCACCTTTGTAAGCAAAATCCAGATTTGAGGAATTACGCAGTTTTACTAATTTACTTACGAAAGGGGGTAAGTCATTTATTTCAAGGACATCACTGTAGAGATTGTCCGTAAACAAACTTGTGTTAAATTCTCCTTTTATTCTGAACATATTGAATAATTTCAGATTTGTGCTTGCGCCTACAATTAGGTCCTCTTGCGGATAAGCGCTCATTACCTTTCCCGTCGAATCGGTTGCAAAATATTTTTGGTCAACGGAGCGGATGTCGTCCCTTGCGCCTACAACGTTAATGGTGAAGAAACTTCCTCGCTTTTTGCCGATTCCTAATCTTAAGCCGGCTAAATATTGTGCGTAGGAAGAGGTGTAAGGATCGGCTGCAACCGCACGGCGGGATTGCCCTCCGACCATCTCAAAAATGAACCAGCCCGGATTTAATTCCAGTCCGGCGCCTCTGACGTTTACTCCGTTTAATGAATAGTACGAAAATCTCGGATTGAAATCCCCCAAATGAGCTTTACCCCAGCCCCATTGCGGATGAATTGCAAAACGGTTTATTTGCTGGCGTATTCGTGTTTCTTCGGTCGAGAAGAACAAATCGAATGAGATTGAAAAATTGCCGAGGAAAGTAAAGGTTGGGCGAATAAAAACCCTGCCTGTTGTGGCGGGACGCCTTTTGATTGCCCGCGTTGTTGAGTAGAGTTCGCCTTCAACGCCGGCATCTCCCGAAATGGTAAAAATAGAAGGCTCAACAACGTTGGAGAGTTTTCCTGCAATGCTTAAATCGGTTAGTGTGGAATCTTTTTCCTGTGCGTGGGAAAAGTATGTTAAGGTTAAAAATAAACTTAAAATAAAAAAGTAGAATTTCTTATTCATTGTTCTTACTCTCGTTTATTATTTTAGCGGCATCTTCGATTCTGTTTGCTTTGTGAAGCGCTTCGATTAAGTAATCTTTCAGCACTTCGTTACTCGGTTGTGTAAAATGAACTTTTAACCATTCGTCACACAACTCGTTTAATTTACCTTGTGCTCTGTAAAGATGAATTAATTTCTTGTAAGCTAATTGGTCTTTGTTGTTTAACGACAATACTCTTTTAAATGCACGGATTGCCTTTTCCGGCTTGTGCATTTTTTCGTAAAGATTGCCGAGGGACTTTTGAGCGTCCACATCCCGCGGATTGACGGAAAGCACACGTAAGTAATATTTCTCGGCATTTTTAAAATCTTTTTTCGATTCGTAAAATTTCCCTTTGTAGTAATAGAGAATGGAAGCCATCGGGAATTCGTCAATGAGTTTGTTTAACTCGTTTAGATATTGGGCAGTCGGCAATTTCGAAGATAAGTAAATATTAGCTTTTTCGATATTTGCCTTGTACTCTTTCATCCTTTCTTCTTGGTTCAAATCGATTTTGTTCATTAAAGTCAGGAGGTCATTTGATTTGCCAAGCTGTTCCATTACGGCTTTTTGCTCCGCATTCAGCGCAATTGTGTTAAAGCGGAAGGAACTTTTGTAGAATTCGAGCGCTTTTGAGTCTTGGTTTGTTTCTGCAAAAAGTTCGGCAAGTTTCCCCAGCACAAAAGGTTGATTGGACTCCTTCTTTAGTGCAATTTCGTAATAAGTTTTTGCCGAATCCAATTGCTTCTGCTCAAAGAAGATATTTCCCATTTTGTAATAGGGCAGAAAGTTGCCGGCATAATGACGTATCATTTCCCTGTAAGTTTTTTTTGCCGAAGCGTAATCTTCTTTCTTTTCGTAAAGTTCGCCGAGCTTTAAGAAATACTCGTCGGTGTTCAAACCGTTTTTACGTGCTTCCAGTAAGGTCTCAACTGCCTTGTCGTAATTTTTTTGTTTTTCGTAGAGGGCGGATAAATCGTAATAGATTTTAAAATCCCGGGGATGCTTTGTTAAAAAATCGGTGTAAAGTTCAATTGCAATAGAATCCTTGTCTTCCTTTACGTAAGTTTTAATTTCTTCAATTTTCAAATTTGAATCATTGGGAAAAACTTTTTCCATTTTCTCAAGAAGTTTTCGCTTATTCTTTTGGTCGTCCACAATGGAATAGTAATTCAGCATCTCATTGTAAATTATTCTTTTCTTAGGATATTTCTTGAGCAGGGATTCGTAAATTTTAAATGCTTCGGGAATTTTGAACTTTACCCGATAAAGTTTGGCAAGCTGTAAACCTATTTGAATGTCGTCCTTGTTGTTTTGCCAGACTTTTTCAAGGTCTTTTATTGCTGCATCGTAATTGCCTTTTTTGATTTTTACCAAAGCGTAATTGCTAATTAAAATCTCGTTGCCGGGAAATTTCTTAAGCCCTTGTCGGAAAACCTTGTCTGCTTCTTTTGTACGTTTTTCTTGCAAAAGCAAGCTGCCAAGCATTGCGTAGGACTGCGGAAAATTACTGTCGTACGATTGGGAAGTTCTTAAATACTTAATGGCTTCTTTTATTCTATTCCTATCGGCCGAATGTACCGCTTTGTTGTAATAAATTCTGGAAAGCAGAACTTTGATTTCTTTGTCTTCGGGAAATTGTTTGTTCAGTCTCCTTAAAATATTTTCACCCTTTGTTGACTTGCCAATGTTAATGTAAAGCTTTGCCAAAAGGATTTCGGTGGCTTTGTCGTTACCGAACAGCCTCCTGTTTTTTTCAATCAAATCAATAGCTTTGTTAAACTCTTTTAATTGAATGTAAGAATTAATCAGATATTGGTAAGCCTTAACATTGTTGATTTCCGAGGCAATTATTTTCTCGAAAATCTCCGCAGATTTTTTAAAATGCTTGTTCTGAAATTCCATTACTCCTTCCGTAAACAAATCCTGAGGCAGGACTTGAGTTGGAAGGAGCAAAGCAAATAAAAGTAAGGCGAAAATATTATTTAGGCGAAATTGTCTTGTCATATTTACTCTCGTTACCCGAAGTATCCACAGCCGTTACACGGTAGAAATATGATTTCCTTCCTTGCCGGTCGATAAATTTGGTTTCTTTAATAAGGATTTTATTTAGTTTTCTGAATGTTCCGGTAGGGAAGTTCGAACGGTAAACGTTGTAACCGGACATGTCAAAATCGTAAACTTTTCCCCATGTGATTATTACCTTGCCGTTTTTGAATATTGCGGAAACATCCCTCGGCGCCGGGGGAGGAGAGTAATCCTTAAAAGTTATTGTTGCAGGTTTGCTGTTTTCACTAACGTTTCCCGCAGTGTCAATTGCAACTGCGTAGTAAACGTATTTCACTCCTTTCACTACGGATGTGTCCCTGTAATAAACGGGAGCTTTTTTGAAGACGCCCAATGTTTTTACTTTTAACGTGTTCGGGCGCTTCCTGAATATTTTGTATTCGGCTACGTCGAGTGAGGGACTTATTCCACAGAAAATTTCAACATATCTGCCGTCGTGATTTTTCAAGCTGAAATTACTCGGAGGTTCGGGTTTGTCATTGTCGGGAGCGTAAGCAATTAACTCAACGGTTTTGCTCAAATTTCTTGCGCTGTCCAAAGCCGCAATTTTGTAATAAATTTTTCCGCCGTTGGGAAAGCCTTTGCCCCTGAAACCTTTGTCCCAATATTTTGTGCCCTTGAAAGGAATATCGGTTATTTTGGGAGTAATGTCTTTCTTGCGTCCGCGGTAAATAAAATAACCCTGCACGTCGTTCGATTTAGACTTTTTCCAGCTAAGTTTTATTTTCCCGTTAACATATTTGTAGGTGAAATTTGTCGGCGGTAACGGGGGAACGTTGTCCTTGAACGTAGCTCCGTGCGGATTGCTCTTTTCACTTTCGTTACCAGCCGTGTCCACAACCGTAACGGAATAGAAAAATTGTTTGTTTGCAACAACGGCGGTATCTACAAAATAAGGTTTGTCAACGGGGATTAACTTCCTTGTCAGCTTCTTGAATTTTTTGGACAATCCCGTTGAGCGGTAAACGTAATAGCCCTTTGCGTCCAAGTCCGGGCTCATTGTCCAAGTAAGGTGAATGCCGAGGGAGTCGGACTCGTCGGTAATTAAATCGATAATTTCCGGCGGAGTAACGTCTTTTAGTTTCAAAGAAGCTTTGTTCGAAGGGGGACTTTCGTTGCCTACGGGATCGACGATTGTAACGTAGTAGGTGTAAGTAACTCCTTCTTTTAACCACAAATCTTTGTAAACCGGCTCGGCATTGTCGTTGCGCATAATAATGTGTTTGTTAACTTTCTCGAACTTGCCTTTTTTGCCTGTCTTTCTGTAAACATTAAATTGAATTCCCAAATCATCGAACGAGCCGTTCCATTTTGGGTATTTCCAATTTAATGTAATCTGTTTGTCCCCGGGAGTAAGCTTCAAGTTCGAGGGGGCTTTCGGGATTATTCTTTTGGGAACGATTGTTTTTTCCACTATGTCGAGTGTGTCCCCGAGGTTGTCCGTAAACAATAATTTGTAAGTGTATTTTTTCCCTTCCTTAACCCCTTTGTCAACAAACCACCTGCCGCTTATCTTAGCTGCAGCTGGAACGAACAGGCAGAGCGCCGTTCCGCGGAAAGTGTTCGACCGCAATATTCTGAGAATTGCAAAATTGTCCTCCGTGCCAAGAGCCTTTTGGACAAATTCCATGCTTTCGCCAAGCAAAACAGGCACGGCATTTTCGTCAAGAACCGGCGTAACGGGATTGTCTTTTGTGAGATTGACGTAGCCCGTATCCGTTTGCCTGAAAACCTGCAATGCTTCGTTGGAACCAAGAGGCTGCATAAAAAAGAATGCAAGAGAATCACCCTTAAACATTGTGAAGAATTTTCTGTCGCTCTGCGCAAAAGCGGCAATTTGAAAAATCAAAATTAGCAGGATTATTTTATTCTTCATTTTTACTCCCAAAAACGTGTTGTCTTCAAATTTTTATTATTTAATAGAATATTGAGTCGAATAAACCCGGGAATAAAGCATTGCGCCGTTTTTGGCTTTAACGCTTATTCTTAGGATGGTACCGTGCCCGACGTCGTCAAGCGGTTTAACTATGCTGCTTGGTGGGGCAGGTGACCAATCAATTAATGTTTTGTAACTTGCATGACCGTAGGTCATTCCTGTCCCGCCGCTATATGTTGCCGTACCCCTTCCGGTGGAAATTCGCGTTCCTCCCGAAGCACTACCGCCTGAGCGGCGTGAGCCGTAAGTAACCTCTTCCACTTTGTACTCAACTCCAATGATTCCCGTTTCGGGGTCATTCAAGTTCTGGAATGACAATCCCAAATAAGTTGTGCCGTAAATTATGTAAGAATTTGCAATTACCGAAGGCGTGACAGGAGGAGTATTGTCGTTGTAGAATGGACCTGTGTAACAAATTGCCCCGGGCTTGCCTTGCTTATTAACAGCACGTACTGCAATGTATCCTCTTGTGTGATTTGGCAACACCGGAAGCAAGTAAGCTTTGTCGTTGCCAATCATTGAGGGCTTAAATGTTATTGCTCTACTCCAGGGTAAGTAATCCATTGCACCATTCGGCTGGCTTCCAAGAGCTACTTCGTAATGGTCAATTCCGGTTTCAGCGTCCGAAGCATATTGACTGAAGACCAAATAAATCCTCGAATGGTTCGGCGAGTATGCCATATTTACTTCGGGCTTCGTCGGTCCGGTTTTGTCAATAGGCTGGAAAGTGAATCTTAAGATTTCATCTCCGGCTTTGTTTGCTCTGTTCCTTGCTCTTACGTCAAGGTAAAATGTGTCCACATAATTTAAGAAATTATTTGAGCCCAAATCGGCGCTCTTAATGGTTACACTCAATTTATTTTGGTTGTCGAACCAATTAGTGGCTTTTGAATTGTCGTTTTTCTTGATTATTCTGTATTCGTAACCGTCAATTCCTGATTCTTGGTCTTCCGCAGCTTTCCAAGAGAATGTCTCGCTAATTTTCGAAATGTCGTAGTATTGGTAAGCTGTGTAGCCCGGCACGCCGTAATTAAATCCTCCCGGCGAAGCGGTGGGATTGTAGCTACTAACGTTTTCAGGCAAATCAATCGGTGGATTGACGGAATAGTGCTGTGAAGTGTAATTGCCGCCGAGTCCCAAATAAACGCCGCCTCCCATAGGAGTGTAAGCTCCTTCGGTGTTGTCGTTGCCCGGGAATCTGTGTCCGCCGTCAATGAAATTGGAATTATTGAACTGAAGCCTTGTATTAAGTAAGCTGTTTTGGGGCTTTGGAGCGGTCGGAGGTGTTGTATCTACCAAGAGATACTGGCTCTTACCGCTGGTATCCTGACTCCAAACATCGTCACCGTTTTTTGCTACCACAAGCAGTTTGTAATAATGATTGTGTAACAGATTTAATCCGTGAATTTCCACATTGTTTCTGCCGTAGTTGTTTACCCAGTCAAAATAGGGGGGTGTCATAGTGCTTGTGTTCGTGTGAATGCCCGTTTGAGTTTGAGTGTTAACGCCAAAGTTACCGGAGTTAAACATTGTTCCAGTGTTACCTGAAACCGGATTGCCTTTGTCGGAAGCAAGGGGGGATGATGTGCTGATTAGTTTGTAACGGTATTCACGTATCCCGCTCTCGAGGTCGTAAGCTGCCCACTTGGCGTTTACGGTTGCTGTGTCGCTCGTGAAATAAATCACAGGGATGTTGCCGCTAAGGCTAATCATTGCTCCGTTAGACTTGTAAGGATAAGCAATCAGCTTATTAATGTGCGGCGGGGAATTGTCCGGCGCGCCGCTTCCGCTAATGGGATTATTGTTTGCCGGGGCAGGTTCTCCCGAGCAAGAAGGCGTAAACGTAGCTTGCCTGCTGATGACGTAACCGAGGCTGTTCTTAACGTACAATTTGAACGTTGTCGGTCCGAAAATTCCACCTCCCGAAGATGAAATGCTATTCGGAAGATAAAGAATCTTAAAGACTTTACGCGAACCAACCGATTGCTTGCCGTGAGCAGGGAAGTAAGGATTGGAACTGGTGAAGTCAATCATTGCACGTGCGTAATCACTTCCTATTCCGCTAACCGACCAATCCAGATTAACTGCGCTGTAATATCCTTCGTCGTAAATTTTGTAATTTAAGGAAGTAATTACCGGAAGTTTCATCCTGTTTGCCAGCATCATCTTTTGAGACTGCAAATATGATGTGGAAATCGAGCGGTCAATGTATTCCGTTACACCTTGCCGTCTTGTAATTAACCTGTCGTACAAATCGTATTTCAACTCAACAAATTTAGCTAATTGTGCGTAAAGTTCGCTCATCTTTTGAGTTAATGAGGCTTGAAGATTGGCAAGTTTGCCGAGCATTTCCAGTTTGGAATCACGAACGGAAGCTGCTCTTGCTCCGCTTGAATCCACAATGCCTCTCAAACCTACTTTCGGAATGTCTATCCAGAGATTCATTCCGTACTTGACGTTGGTATTAATAGCCCAGTTTCTAAAAACACTTGTGCTTTTATTCGAGTGTTCGGAATCGAACTGGGAAATGATTTTTTGTTTTTCGGTCTCGGCAAGATTATTATCGTTGCTGGAGACTATTGTAATGAAATATACTCTCCGTGCAGTAAGATATTTAAGTCCTTCCCAGTCATTGTCAAAAATAGCGGCTGCTTTGTTGCGCAATGCCACCCTGAAATTATTAACTTTCGTAGCATTCAAATAGAGATTTGTTCTTCTATTGGAAGCCCACTGTTGCAGTTTCTTGTAATACTTGTATTGTTCAACAAATGCTCTGTCTATCGAGTGGAAATAGGAGGCGTAGCCGGAAGAAAATCCTTCGGCTCCGTTATTAACGGGAATGTAGCCGAGATTTGTTTGGAGCGTCATATTTAACGTTGAAACATTTCCGACGTTTCCTACATTACCCAAATTGCTTGCACCGGCATTACTAATTGCAAAACCGCTGTTCGAAGAGGTAGGAGCACCGCCGTGGTACGTTCCCACATAGCCGAATAACATTTTCTCAATTACGTCAATATTCTTGTCAATTTTAGCTATGCGTGCAAATACTTTCTGTTCGTACTGTGCGGCTTGCTGTTGAGCGTTTTCCAGAGCGGATTGATTATTATCCGCAATGTTTTGGTCGAATTGGAAACCGGGTTGATTGACCACGTTT
>JALWGH010000107.1 GCA_027013735.1 Melioribacteraceae bacterium | reverse complement strand
GAGCTAAGCGAGGGCGGAGACGGACCTGTCGCGCCGTAGTTCCCGCAAATACGGGACAAGCAAGCGTAGCGCAGACGAAGGCGGACGTCTAACGTCTCGCTTCTTGCGTCTCGCGTAAATGGATTTCTTATTTCTCGTTTCTTCTTTCTTATTCAGTGGGAGATCAGCTAATTAACTTCCTGTAATGTTCGTAGCGTGCCAAGACTTCCCGCACGTATTTTACCGTTTCCTTCCCGGCGCAGTAACCGTTTCTTACCACAGGGTCGGTGTAATATTTCTTCTTGGATTTTAGCAACAGGAATTTTTCCACGTTGCCAAACCAGACGTGCGGATTAGCTTTGTATTTTTGTGCTAATCTCATTGCGTCGAGGATGTGCCCGAAACCAATATTGTAAGAAGCCAAAACAAATTTGATTCTTTCATTGTTGTCGGGAATGTAACTTTTCCAGAAGTCATTTAGCCAGCTTAAATATTTAAATCCTGCTTTTAAACTTTGAATCGGGTCGCGAGGATTTTTTGCTCCGAAGTGTTTAGCCGTTTGAGGCATTAATTGCATTATTCCCACGGCGCCTGCCCACGACTTGGCATTCGGGTCGAACTGTGATTCTTGGTAAATCAAGGAAGCCACAAGCCGCCAGTCCCAGCCCAACTCAGCAGAGTATTTTTTAATTAGATTGTCGTACTTTGAAATTCTGCCCGTTTGTAAAGTAAAAAACTCGCTCCTTCTTCTTCTTGCATAAGCCAAACGGCTCTTAAAATACTTATTGTAAATTACATAGTACTCACTTTTTCTCCGCATCTTTTTAATCCAAACATTTATTGTGTCGAGCAAATGTTTGGAAGTTTTCCTGACCGCCCAAGCAATTTTCTGCGGCAGGGAAATTTCAAGGCTGACGTCCAGATTCGGATAGTACGCCTGGTTGAGTTCGGCAACGTTTTTGTCTGCCACGGTGTAATCGATTTTCCCTTTTGCCACCATTTCAATCAAGTCTTCCATACTCAAAGAAGAATCGGCTTCCACGATATTGATGTCCCCGCCTATTTCATCTTCCAAGTGGCGCAATCTTGAAATAAAGGAAGAGCCAGCGCGGACGTAAATTGTTTTGCCTTCAAGGTCCAAAGGACTTGTAATCAGACTGTCTTCAATTTGGTCGAGGCGCATTCGCCTCCAGTTTTTAGGTTTCCTTTGAACCAACACTTGTGTTGTAACAGTAAGGTAATGCGTGAAAGCAACTTTTTTCAGTCGTTCTTTGTTAACGGTAAGATTGAAAGCAATTAAATCTCCTTCACCCTTGTTTAATTTTTCGAACATCTGCTCAATGCTCGATTCCACTTTGATTTCCACGGGTAAGTTGAGATATTTGCCGAGCCTTTCCAAAAGCTCGTACTCAAAGCCCATTGGCTGACCTTTGTAAATGAAATAGCTGTAAGCGTTGTAGCCGGTTATTGCAATTAATTTACCCCTTTTCTGAATTTGGGCAAGGTCAATGTTTGCAATCTCTCCGTTATTATCCGGCTCTTTCCCGCCGCGGAACTTGCATCCCTGCAATAATAACAGGGCGATTACAACAACAAATATTTTCTTTTGAAATGCGAAAAGCATCTGTCCCCGTATTTATTTGCTCTCCTAAAGAATAAAATTATTTAATTTAATCTGAAAAAACAAAAATTTTTTACTTGCTTTTGTTACCTCTTTTTATCGATATTATATGCCTCTTGTTTGAAATCAATTCGTAAAGGAATGCGTAATGAAACGTTTTTTGTTTTCGTCACTAATTTTCTTAATTGTTATGAATGGTTGCGGTCCTAAAGTTCCAAAAGCGGATTTGGTGTTAACCAACGGCAATGTTATTACGGTAGATGATTCCCGCCCGAAGGCGCAAGCCGTTGCGGTAACGGGGGATACAATTACGGCGGTTGGAACAAATGAAGAAATCAGCAAGTACATCGGCAGCAAAACAAAAGTTATTGATTTAAAAGGGGAAACTCTAGTCCCCGGAATCATTGAAAGCCACGCCCACTTTTTTGCAACAGGCAACGCCTTAATGGAACTTGATTTGAGCACGGCAAAAAATTGGGACGAAATAATTGCCCGCGCTGCGGAAAAGACACAGACTCTCCGTCCCGGGCAGTGGGTAGTAGGGCGCGGCTGGCATCAGGAAAAATGGGACCCGCCCGCAAATCCGAACGTGGACGGTTACCCGATTCACACTGAGCTCAGTAAAGCGACTCCTCGTAATCCCGTTATTTTTTACCACGCAAGCGGCCACGCGCTTTTTGCAAATAAGTACGCAATGGATTTAGCCGGAATCACTCCCGAAACGAAAGACCCCGAAGGCGGAAGAATCGTACGGGACAGCACAGGCAAACCGATTGGCGTTTTTGAGGAAGACGCCGAAGAGTTAATCAATAAAGTTTACGAAGATTATTTGGCAAAACGTTCGAAGAAAGAAATTTTAGAAACTTACAAAAAGCAGGCGGAACTTGCTTCCGAAGAAGCTATTCGTAACGGCATTACCACTTTCCACGATGCGGGCGAATCCTTTGAGATGATTGACTTAATGAAAAAATTCATCGACGAAGGAATCATCAAGCCGAGAATGTACGTAATGGTTTACGAAGACAATGTTAAAAGATTGAAAAAGTTACTGCCGAAGTACAAAATAATCGGCTACGCCAATAATCATTTAACCGTGCGGGCTTACAAGAGGTACATCGACGGTGCGCTCGGCTCAAGAGGAGCTTTGATGCTTTCGCCTTACAACGATAAGCCCGGTTATTCCGGTTTAATGGTAACACCACTGCGCACACTCGAAAAGGAAATGAGAATTGCTTTCAACGATGGATTTCAGGTTTGTACCCACGCAATCGGGGACAAAGGGAACAGACTTGTGCTGAATCTTTACCAAAAGATTTTCGGAGATAAGGCGGAGAATAATAATTTCAGGTGGAGGATTGAACACGCACAGCACCTTTCTACAAGGGACATCCCGCGGTTTTCAAAGTTGGGCGTGATTGCCGCAATGCAGGGAATCCACTGCACGTCCGATGCGCCGTTTGTAATTAAACGGCTTGGCTACGAAAGGGCAAAACGCGGCGCTTACGTTTGGAGGAAACTCATTGACGCAGGAACAATAATTTGCAACGGCACGGATTCTCCCGTCGAAAAGCTTGACCCGATTCCAAACTATTACGCGCTTGTTACTCGCCGGCTTGCGGACGGCAGGGAATTTTTCCCCGAAGAAAAAATGACGAGAATGGAAGCACTGCGCGCTTACACAATTAACGGCGCTTACGCGGCTTTCGAAGAAAATATTAAAGGTTCAATCACACCCGGAAAATTAGCGGATTTTACCGTCCTTTCACAGGACATCACTACTTTGCCCGATTGGCAAATATTACAGACGAAAATTTTAAAGACAATCATCGGCGGTAAAATAGTTTACGACGCAAGTAAAAAATAAAATTTATTTCAAAGTTTTTTCTAAATAATAAGGGGAGATTCCATGAAATACGTAAAAGAAATTCTCGCAAAAAAGGGTAACGAAATTTGGTCTGTTTCTCCGAACGCTACGATGTTCGAAGCTTTGCAGTTAATGGCGGATAAAGACATTGGCGCTTTGCTCGTAATGGAAGAAGGCAAGGTCGTCGGTATTGTTTCCGAAAGGGATTACGCCCGTAAGGTGATTTTGAAAGGGAAAAGCAGTAAGGAAATAAAAGTTTCCGAAATAATGACGCCTGATGTTATTTGCGCTTCGGAAAATATGCAGGTGGAAGAAGCAATGGCAATAATGAGTGAAAAGAAAGTGCGACACTTGCCCGTTCGCAACGAAAAAGACGAGCTCGTCGGAATAATTTCCATTGGGGACGTTGTGAAAGCAATAATCGACGAAAAGGATTACGTAATTGTTGAGTTGACCCGTTACATCAGCGGCGGATATTAAGCTTCGCTGTCTTCATTGTTGGCGGGCATTACCAGCCAAAGCAGAAGGTAAAATAATATGCCGGGCAAGATTGCGGTAACAATTGTAAATCCGATGTAACCGATTCTTACCAAAAACGGATTCCAGCCCATCCCTTCGGCAATTCCGCCGCATATCCCGGCAATGTGTTTGTCTTTGGAACGTTTGAATTTCCAGCTTTTCTTTTGCATTATTAAAAACCTTTTAATGAGACTTTCAAAAATACATTTAAAATTGCACAGAAAAAATGTTAGGGTGAATTTTGATTACAGCCGGGAATCCGGTACAAGTTTAAATTAGGTGGCAAAAAATAGAAGAAATAAGAAACCAGAAATAAGAAATGGTAAAATTCAAGACGCAAGAGCCTAAACACAAACCGTAAATAATTGAAATTTAA
>JALWGH010000106.1 GCA_027013735.1 Melioribacteraceae bacterium | reverse complement strand
TAATGATAACCAAAGTAAACATTTCAATTGAAAACACAAACTTGTGGTTAATTGCTTCTTACGCCGTAAGAGAAATGGTGGTTGGATTACTAATCGGATTTTTTATGCACTTGATTTTTTGGGCGGTCTCTTTTGCTGGCAGCATAATGGGCTTTGACCTCGGCTTGAGTCTTGCCGAGTTAATTAGTCCGATGCAAGAATTAAACGCCGACGTAGTAAGTTTGTCGATTTTCTTCCTCGGAATGTTTGTGTTCCTTTTGGTTGACGGACCCGAGTTTTTAGTAAGAGCTTTGTACTACTCGTTTAAAGTTATTCCACTTGGCGGAATAAATTTAACACACGACGTAGAAACCACTTTGATTAAAAAATCGGCGGAAGTTTTTGTGATTGCAGTAAAAATAGCTTCCCCGATTATGGTAACTTTCTTTTTGCTTGACATTTCGGAAGGAATTATGTCGAAAATAATTCCTCAAATGCAAGTGTTTTTTGTACTTTACCCGTTGAGATTGGCTCTCGGACTTTTAATGGTAGCCGTCTCAATGGTGTTTTTCTTTTTCGTAATCAAAGGTTTACTTTCGGTTCACGAAGAAAGTATGCTTTCACTAATTAAGGCGATGAGATAAGATGGCGGATCAGAACGGACAGGAAAAAACCGAAAAAGCGACCCCGCGAAAGCTAAGGAAGAGCAGGGAAGAAGGTCAAGTAGCAAAGAGTATGGAGATTTCCAACTTTGCTGTTTTTAGCGCAGGAATGTTTACTCTGCTCTTTACGAGAACATTCTTGGCAAAGCAGTTCTACGTCTTGTCCCGGGGAATTTTTGAAAACTTGAATTCGCTTGATCTTAAAATAAATTTACTTCAAATGTACGCTACAAAAGCAGTTTTGTTTTTTGTTATTTCAACAGCTCCGTTTTTTGCAGGAGTTTTTATTTTTGCTTTTGCTGCAAATGTTTTGCAGGTAGGCTTTAAAATTACACCCAAGGCGCTGCGCCCGAAGTTCGACAAGTTGAATCCTTTAAAGGGAATAAAAAAAGTATTTTTCTCGGCACAGTCGTTTGTCGAAACAATAAAGTCGCTGTTAAAGTTTTTAATAGTCGGTTACCTTATTTACATCTTCATTGAGGATTTAATTCACGAAACGACAAACTTGGCAAATTTTGCCGTAATCGACATTCTTAAATTTATGTCGAACAGTGTTTTTCATTTAATTATTAAACTTTCATTGCTTTACGCCATTCTTGCCGCGGCGGATTTTATTTACCAGAAGTACAAATTCAAGAAAGAGATGATGATGACAAAGCAGGAAGTAAAGGAAGAAGTCAAACAGACCGAAGGTAATCCCGAAATAAAGAGCAGAATAAAATCCGTTCAGGTGGAAATGGCAAGAAAGAGAATGATGAAGGAATTGCCTACAGCCGACGTCGTGATTACAAACCCGACGCATTTAGCCGTGGCTTTGAAGTACGACCCGCTTAAAAACGGCGCGCCCGTTGTAATTGCAAAGGGCGCTGATTTGTTAGCACAAAGAATTAAAGAAATTGCACGCGAACACGACATTTACATTTACGAAGATAAACCGTTGGCACGGATGCTTTACCGCAGCTGCGACATCGGGCAGGAAATTCCCGAAGCTTTGTTCGAAGCTGTGGCTAAAGTGCTTGCATTTGTTTACGGATTAAGGAAGAAGAGGAAACAAATAGTATGAGGCTGAACGTCAATAAAAATACGGACATTGTTCTTGCTTTCGGGCTCATAATGATGCTGGGCTTAATGCTCATTCCATTGCCTCCGTCTTTTTTGGATTTCTTCCTTTCCACTAACATCACAATGGCAATTTTGGTTTTGGTGATTTCACTTTCAATTAAGTCGCCACTTGACCTTTCCATTTTCCCGGGACTGTTGCTGATTTTGACTCTGTTCAGATTGTCATTGAACATCAGTTCAACTCGTTTGATTTTGCTTTACGGCTACGCGGGAAAGGTAATTGAATCGTTCGGGACTTTTGTTGTGGGCGGAAATTACGTTGTGGGTTTTGTTGTCTTCATCATTCTTGTAATCATTCAGTTTATTGTAATCGTCAAAGGTTCGGAAAGAATTTCCGAAGTCTCCGCACGTTTTACCTTGGACGCAATGCCCGGTAAACAAATGGCAATTGACGCCGATTTGAACACCGGATTAATTACCGAAGACGAGGCACGCGAGCGCCGCGAAAAAATTGCCCGCGAGGCTGAGTTTTACGGAGCAATGGACGGCGCAACAAAGTTTGTTAAGGGAGATGCAATTGCCGGTTTGCTGATTAACTTAATAAACATCATCGGCGGATTGATTATCGGCGTTGCAATTAAAGGAATGCCGGTTACCGAGGCGCTTAAAACTTACACAATTTTGACAATCGGCGACGGCTTGGTCTCGCAGATTCCGGCTTTGATTATTGCCGTTTCCGCAGGAATGGTAGTAACGCGAAGCGCCGCCGGCAAGAGCCTCGATTTGCAATTGAAAGGACAACTCTTTTCCAATTACCGTGTGCTTGCAACGGTTGCAGGAATAATTTTCCTCGTTGCGTTTATTCCCGGAATGCCGATGATTCCCTTCTTTATTGTGAGTGCGGTTTTGGCATCCGGTTCTTATTTTAAGATGAAAGCGGGACAAAAGGAAGTTGAGCCGGAGGTTACCGAAGAAGAGCCTGAAGAACAAAGCGATAATGTTGAGCAGTATTTGCAGGTTGACCCGATTGAAATTGAAATCGGCTACGCTTTGATTAGCCTGATAAATAAGGACGAGGGCGGTGATTTGTTCGACAAGATTGCTTCCACAAGGAAATTCCTCGCACTCGAGTACGGTGTTTTAATTCCGCCCGTAAGAGTAAGGGACAATCTCCAGCTTGAGCCGAACGAATACATCTTTAAGATTAAAGGCAATGTCGTAGCTCATTACGAAATTTACACGGACAGGTATTTGGCAATGAATCCCGGCACGGCGGAGGAGGAAATTGAAGGAATTCCCACAAGAGACCCGGCGTTTAACCTGCCGGCAAATTGGGTTGACGAAAAGGAAAAAGAAAAAGCCGAAATGCTCGGCTACACGGTAGTGGATGCGCTCTCGGTAATTTCCACCCACTTGCAGGAAACACTCAAGAAAAACTTTGACAAAATTCTTACACGTCAGGCAGTTAAGCAATTGCTCGAAAATCTTAAGAAAGAATATCCGGCTGTTGTTGAAGATATTAATCCCGAAGTGCTTCCGCTCGGTACAATTCAAAAAGTATTGCAAAACTTATTGCGGGAAGGCATCCCGATTAAAGACCTTGTACAAATAATCGAATCCTTAATAGATTATTCGAAAGCAAGCAAGAATGTTGACGTGCTTACCGAATACGTAAGGCATTCGCTCTCGGACGTTATTGCAAATCTTTACAAGGACGATAACGACGTAATCCACGCCGTTGCCATTGGGGACAGACTGGAAAATCACATCGTAAGGGCAATTCAAGAACAGAGCAACAATATTCAGTCTCTCGGCTTAACGCCGGATATGTTCGATTCTCTTACAAAGCAATTGGAAGAAGCACGGAACAAATTTGAGCAATACGGTTACGTGCCTGTTTTATTGACTCAGGCAACTATTCGTCCTTACTTGTGGCGGTTCTTGCATCCTGCGTTTCCCGATTTTGCCGTGCTTTCTTACACCGAACTGCCTAATTACGTTGAAATAGAGTTGTTAGATAAAATTGAGGTCGAATAATGAAGATTAGGAAAGTCAGGGGAGATAATCTTCGCGATGCAACCGAAAGGGTAAAGCAGGAATACGGAGAGGATGCAATTATCCTTTCGAGCAAAATATTTGAAGACGATTTGAACGGCAAGAAAATTTTTGAGTTGACGGTTGGAATAGATTCTCCCGAAGAAAAAGAAATTGAGGAGGAAAAATCTGCGGAGGAAGAAGAAATTTTCGAGGAATTCGAAAGAAAGTTAAGAATGATTCACAACGAAAAGAATGAAGAAGTTGTTACCATTACGCCGGCAAAGAACATCCCCAAATTTAAGCCGGCAGGAGCGGGCGAGGAGAAGGTTTCCAAAGAAGATTTGAAAGAAGTAATCGAATTGCTGAAAGTAATGGAGGTGGATGTTGAAATAATTAAAATCGTAATGAATCATTTGAAAAACTCGAAAGTGCTTTTGACAAAGGAGAATTTAAGCAAACACGTGCTTGCGAGTCTGTCATCCCTTGTGAATACTACACGTTTGAATATTAAGAAATCGAAAGAGACGAAGGTTGTTGCCGTTGTTGGTCCAACCGGCGTGGGCAAAACAACCTGCATTGCCAAGCTGGCGGCAATTACAAAAATTCTTCACAAACTCGAAGTGGGAATTGTTACAATTGACACTTACAGATTGGGCGCCATCGACCAGTTGAAAATATTTTCCGAAATCAGCAACATCGACCTCTTGGTTGCTTACGAATTGAAAGACGTGCCTGAAATACTTGCAAAGTTTAAAGACAAGGATTTGATTTTTATTGACACCGTTGGGCGCAGCCAGCGGAATGCCGACGAATTGAAAACAATAAAAGCGTTCCTGAAAAAATTTGAACCGGATGAAGTTTACCTGGCGCTTAGTTCAACCGCATCCAAAAAGAATTTAATGGACGTTGCCGAAAGATTTAAAATCTTTGATTACACCGCTCTGATGTTTACGAAAATTGATGAGGCGGTAGCTTTCGGTAATCTTTTGAACGTTTCATTAAACACGGCAACGCCGATTGTCTATTTGACCAACGGACAGGTAATACCCGATGACATTATTGCCGCTGAACCGGATTTCATCGCAAAAATAATTTACAGCGGGAGGCTGGATTAATGTCCAATCAAGCGGAAAAGTTAAGGATATTAACGGCTACAGCTCAGGGAAGTAATGTCCTGATTCCCAATTCCGTTGCTGTGGTTTCCGGCAAAGGGGGAACGGGGAAAACTTTTTTTGCAGTAAATTTTGCCAAACATTTGTCCGGAATGGGGAAAAAAGTTCTGCTTGTGGACCTCGATATTAATTTTGCCAATGTTCACCTTGCTTTGAACGTTGAACCGGAAAAAACGATGTTCGATTTTTTTATGCAAAGGGATTTGTTCGAGGAAATAATTTCCCGCTACAATGAAAATTTTCACTTGATATTCGGCGAAAGCGGCAATTTCGATTATTTGCCGGATGCTTCGGATGTTAAAAACTTAATTAAAAATATTGTAAAAATTTCGGCAAATTACGACTTCATTGTTTTTGACAATTCTTCAGGGATTTCCGAAGAGCTTTTTACAGCCGTTCGGAGTGTGGAATATTCTTTTGTTGTTCTTAATCCCGAGGTAACGTCTGTGCTTGATTCGTACGTAATTCTTAAGGCGTTCAAGCGGAAAAGAATTTACAACAAAATGTTTGTTGTGGTAAATAAAGTTAACCCCAATGAAAAAGGGAAGAGCGTTTACACAAATATTCGTAAAGCCGCTGAAAAATTTCTGAAATTTACACCCGAATATTTAGGTGCAATTCCGTTAGACGAATCCGTTCACGAATCATTTTCCGCCTTGCAACCTCTTGAAAATATTAATCCCTCTTCTGCTGCATATTCGGAAATTAAAAACTTAGCTGAAAAGTTTTTAAAGGAAACTTACGGGTTGGACAAGAAGACGGGGTGAAAATGCTCTAAAATTAAAACAATGCCGAAGGACTCTAAAAAATTTTTAATTTTTAATTCTTAATTTTTAATTATTGCGTCTTGGTTGTCTCGGCGTAGCCCGAGCAAAACGAGGTCGGAGACGGACCTGTCGCGCCGTAGTCAAGCAAAGCGCAGACGGAGGCGGATTTCTCGTTTCTTCTTTCTTATTGTGCCCCCGATTTTAATCCCGTACCTTTATTGCGAATTTGTCGGTTATCATACGACTACCTGCGCGGGAAACCTGCACATTAAAACCATGCTTTTACAATGTGTACACTGCGGCCAGTCCCGTTATTCCGGTCTCAATAACTGTGATTTTTTTTGCATAAATGTTTGTTACTAATAAGTTTCGAATTCGCTTTACTTCACGTTACCACAAAACCGCACCGCCCAAGGCGGTCGGGTGGAAAAGCGGGTTAGCACACTAAAATTAAGATATCTTAATTGGACAATTAATAGGATAGGTAATATTCCCATCCTATTTATAGAAATACTATTTTGCTAAAACCATTTTCTTTGTTGAAATAAACCCATTAGTTTGTAATCTATAGAAATAAACACCACTTGATAAATTATTTGAATTGAATTTGACTGTATATTTTCCGACAGATTGATATTTGTTAACAAGTACTTGTACAACCTGTCCCAAAGTATTATATACTGTTAGATTTACAAAGCTGGCTTGTGGTATTTGATAGATTATTTGAGTACTTGGGTTAAATGGATTTGGGTTGTTGCTAAATAATCTATATGAATCAATTTCTTCATTAATAATTCCTTTACCAGCTCCGATTTTCTCTATCCAACCGTTTACAGCAAAACGCATACTACTAGTGGCATTTGAACTTTGGTCTGTTATGTCTACAGCTTTTACTTTATAATAAGCGTAAGCTTTATTAGGGTTCCTTATTGAATATTTTGTCTCTGAATAATCAATATAATAATTGTTTGTTGTTGTTGTATATGGAACATTGTTTTTCAAAATTAAATAATGTTTCAAATCTGGTTCAACATTAGAATCCCAACTAATTTTAGGATGATTATTATACCACGAACCACCAAAATTACTTGGTGTAGCTGGAGGTGCAACTGCGTAAAATGCATTCACCCTACCATGACCTAAATATTTATCAAAACCTGGCATAATCCTCCAATTTACATCTTCAGCAGACTTCTCAATTACATTCCTTACATCTGAAGCCAAAAGGTTTCCAAAACGTGATAATATAAGTCCGGCAATTCCTGCAACATGAGGAGCTGCCATTGATGTACCCGCCAAATAACCATAACTAATACTCACTTCAGGATGTTCTTCTTGTATTGCAAATGGATAATTTGGTGTTGTTGAAAAGATATCTGATGAACTAAATATTACTGATGGCCAAAAACTTCCTTCGCCGCCTGGAGCAGCAACAGAAATATAGTTTGAATCCGGGTCATATGAGGAGAAATAGGATCTTGCATCAATTTTATTAGTTGAAGCAACAGAGATGACGCTTTCATAAGCATTCCATCTTTGTAATAGATTTAATGAACCATCGACAGTATCAACAATAGCTTTTGAACTAAAAGCAAATCTTGCCGGAAATCTTACACCGGAACTTGATTCATTACCTGCTGCATAAACCTGAACAATACCAGCATTATCTGCATACTCAACTGCTTGTTTAAGAGTTTCTTCATATGTTGTCCACCCACCGCTAAAATTAATTACTTGAACTCCAGAGTCCACGGCAGCTTTAACAGCATTATAAAAGGAACTTACTGTCCCCTTACCATCTTCTCTAATTATTTGAAATATTATAATTTTACAACCATGTGCAACACCGGCAATACCCTCATTGTTATTTGTTTCAGCTCCAATAATACCTGCAACATGTGTACCATGGCCTAATAAATCTCTCACAGAATTTTGTTCAATTGTAAAATCTTCTCCAAGTATTATCCGTGAAGCATCATCAAGATCCGGATGAGAAAGAGAACCATTAATCATTGGTATTCCCGAATCAAAAACAGCAATTTTGACGCTATTACTACCAGTTTCATAATCCCAAGCCTCTGGTGCATCAATATCAGCATCCGTTCTACCATTAGGAGGATTTTGACCAAAGTTGTATAAACTCCACTGGTGTGCATAATTATCCGGTGATGGTGCAGTTCCTGCATAATATGGGTCATTTGGATGAAATGATAACACTGACATTTCAATATTGGGTTCTGCATACAATACTGCCGCATTATATTTGAGCGTATTTATGGCAACAAGAATGTCATTATTATTTGGAATTTTTATTAAACCTATATTTAACTGATCAAAATCTTTAATAATCACACCATTTATTTGTGATAATGTAGATGTAATATCGCTCTCATCCGCCCAACTATGTAACCTAACTAAAATTTCACCAGAAGAAAAGGTGACTTTTGTTCCATTCCAAGTCGTTGTATCTGTATCGGAAGCCGATAAAAATATTGGTGTCAATAAGAAAACTAAAATTATTATTACTTTTTTCATTTTGGTTACTCCTAATTCACTAAATAGAAAAGTTATTTCCTTTATTTTAGAGATAAAAGGTAAATTCATACTAAGGATTGTGCAAAGTTTATAACCGTTTATAAATATTGATTTTTCGACATATTAACCTCCTCGTCAATTATTTTTGGTTATTTAATTAGTACTGACTTTATTGTTTTAATATAATTCCTATATTGCATTTTTATTAAATACACACCGCTCGGTAAATTACTTCCATCAAAAATTACTTCATAATTACCAGCTCTTTGTTCTTCATTTACAAGTACAGCAACTTCGTGCCCCAATAAATTATAAA
This sequence comes from Melioribacteraceae bacterium, assembly GCA_027013735.1. Classification (GTDB taxonomy): domain Bacteria; phylum Bacteroidota; class Ignavibacteria; order Ignavibacteriales; family Melioribacteraceae; genus WFQV01. The sequence continues at coordinate 5,247 of JALWGH010000106.1, read as the reverse complement.
CTGATAGTTTCATGTTTTGTTTTCTACCATTCACACTATACGTTATCTTTGTACTTGGATTGAAGGGATTTGGGTAATTATGAAATAATTTTATTCTTTCAGTGTGATTATCTTCTTTTTCTTCTACAGAAGTTAATAAATCCAATTTATAAATACCCTTATCGGTACCACAGTATAAATGACTTGCTGTAGGTGTAATAACTAGCGTTCTAAAATAAGTATCATCAGGAAAACCACTATTAAGACTTTTCCAAAAAACAGCATTATTTATAGTTTGGAAAACACCTCCACTTGTTACAGTAAAAATGTGCTTATTATTAATTGGATCGATTAATACATCCCAATAGTTATTCCTAACAATACCTGAGTCGGCAAAGAACCAATTTTCGCCTCTATCAATGCTCTTTAACAAACGATATCCTGGTAAGCCTGCATATAATATATTATTATTTTTATTATCAATTGCTAATTTTACGCCACCGGATACTGGAGTCCAATCATTAAGAACATGCCAGCTAATACCATTATCTGTCGACCTGTATAATTTCCCGCTACCAATATATATTGTCGAATGGTCAATCGGATCAAAGAAAATATCTTCAAATTGGCAACACATTACTTTTGCAGGATATTTCTTCCAATATTTGCCTCCGTCAACGGTTTTATAAACATAGCCTCCGAAAACACCTACTGTCCCGGCATATGCTACGTCTATACTGTCCGGATGGGGCACAACAGTTGCTACACTAACTTCATAATTTAAGGTTATCCCGGAGTCAGCCCAATTCCAACTTTCACCTGAGTTTGTAGATTTTAGTATGCCTGATCTTGTAAAATTAGTACTAGCCAATGCTACATAAATAAAATTTGTCTTTTTGGGATGAATGGATATTTTTTCAACACTAACATTATACAATAAAGTATCCCAAGTAACTCCGGCATCGGTACTCTTAAATAATTTACCATAAATTCCATCACTAAAACTACTCATGCTTCCGGCATAAATTATACTATTATTAATTGGGTCAACAGCTATAGCATTTACCCTCTCTTTTTCAAGTCCAATTAATTTCCATTGTTGTGATAATATTATTATTGGTGTCATTAAAACAAATAGTAAAATTTTTCTTTTCATTTTACATACAATTTATTTTAATATTTTTTAAATCTAATAAGTCTCAAGATAAATAAAACAACGTATTTTCCAAAATATTTTGAAAGTGTGCCAACGGAACGGCATTGCTTTTCACCCGTCCGCCGGAAACTAAAACGCCGAGTAAGAGCCAGTGCCTTTAATTATTCTAAATTTTAATTATTCGCAATTGTTATTTTACAGCACTATTAAAAAACAAACTCCAAATTCGTTTTACCTCACTATGCCAAAAAACCGCATCGCCTTAGGCGGTCGGGTGGAAAAGCGGGTTATAACGCTATTTTAACTTATTTACTTATTTTGAATACTATTAGAACGTAACTTATAACCAATTGTTGCTTCGACAATTTTTTTCTTAATTAACTCAATTTTATCGCCTTTTAGAATTGGCAAGTCTAATATTTTAGCAAATTTTTCCAATTGTTCCTTTGACGTAAAATATTTATTTAATAATTCAATTCCTTGCTCTCTACTTTTAAGCACTCGTAATTCTGTTTCTATTTTATCGAAATCAATATTTGATTTTATGTTTTTTCTTTTTGACTTAGACTTTATAATTATCTCAAGTTTAGCTTCCCCTTTCAACAATGAAATTATTTCATCATTATTAAGATTGTTGAATTCTTTTTGTACTATTTGCAGTAATTTTATGAAATTATTTTTTATCTCTTCCATATAGTTTTATATCCCTATTTTTTTAGCAAATTCAGAAACAAGTTGTTCAATTTCTGAGACAACACCTTGATAAGTAATCCCGGAATATCTATTTAATACTACAGGTACACCATATTGGGGTGCATCAGCAAATATAGTTTTATTTTCTCTAAAATAATTATCAAATACAGGAATACCTAATCTTTTTGTCTGACTTATAAAAGGTCTCAATGCTGAAATTGGTTGCCCGCCGTGAATTTGAATCATTGTAAAAACAACACCTATAATTTCTGGGGCAATTTCTTCATATTCTTTATTGCTAATCTTAGCGTAATCGTTGTAATCTTCAATAAGTGAATTTAAACTTCTTATTAGATAATCTATTCCTAGAGTGGATAAATAATCAGGTTTTGCCGGTATAAGAATATTATCACTGGCAACAATAGCATTTTTTGTTACAATATTAAAATTAGGCGGGCAATCAATTAAAATAATATCATAATCATTAATTTCCTCGATTCCATTAAGCAAATGACTATGAACTTTTAAGAATTTTTTTTGAGCTTGTTTTAAGGAAGCGCCACCTAGTTCAGTAGCTAATTCTAAATCAACATTAATTAATCCTAGATGTGATGCAATTAAATCTAATTTACCTTCTCCATTTAGAGTATCATTAGTTGCTCTTGGTGTAAAAATCAAATCCGTCAGAGTAATAGAACCACCATCAGACAATGAATCAAACCAATTTTTAATAGTCTTTGATTCAGAATATTCTTTTTGCCAAAGATCTGGAGGAATAAATGAAAAAGTTAAACTTGATTGTGGGTCTAAATCAATGAGCAAAACTTTTCTACCTCTAAAAGCTAGTTCAGCTCCAAGGTTTGCTGTTAATGTTGTTTTGCCAACACCGCCTTTATAGTTTATGACTGAAACTATCTTCATATTTCCTCCAAAATTTGTATTGCGTTATAACGGCGTGGCTTTTCACCCGCCGCCGGATATTAAAACGTCAAGTTAAAAAACAAACACTAAATTCGTTTTACCTCGCTATGCCAATAAAACCGCACCGCCTTAGGCGGTCGGGTGGAAAAGCGGGTTAGGCTTACGTCATACAAACATAGGGGTAAAACTGAACTTACTCCTTTTAATTATTGAAAACTCCAAATATCCACTCAACTTATTATTTACTTAAGTAAAATCATCTTCTTTGTCGAACCGAAATTCCCAGCGCGCAATACGTAAAAATAAACTCCGCTTGGTAAATCTCTTGCATTGAATTCAAAAGTGTATCTACCTTTTGATAGATGCTGATTTACTAATATAGCAACTTCTTCGCCTAATGAATTATAAACCGTTAAATTTACTATTGAAGATTTTGGTATTTGAAACTCAATCTTTGTACTCGGATTGAACGGATTTGGATAATTTGATTGCAGTTGATACGTTGTAATATTATTACCATCATTGTTATCATTGTTTTTCCAAAGTCCGCCGTTCCCGATAATACTCACTTCATTTGAATATTCAGATTCATTATTTGTGTTGTCTATAGCTTTTACCTTATAATGATAATCAATAAACGGGCCAAACTTCCAAGAAGGAGTTACATCATAATCAATCCAACTCTGTGTGTCGCTGTTTGGATTATGCGTAACTGTCGCAGCTATCATACTGCTACCTTCGGCATACTTCCATATTTTATAAGAATCTATATCTGGTTCTATATTTGAATCCCAGGTTAATTTCGGATGATTGTTATACCAAGCAACTTGTAAATTTTTTACTTCAGAGAGGTAATTATACTTAATAGGTTTGATATCCGTATCATAACCGTTCTTAACTTGAGCAGTAACCTTTACATAACCTTTAATATATCCGTTAAGTCCTAATGTCCAATTATACCCTGTGGGTAATTGCTCGATGACCGGCGTCCAAGAACAATTATAAAAGTATGCGGGATCGGAAAAATATTGTGTTTGTAGTTCATATTCGCCGACATCATGTTGTAGAATAATTGACCAATTCCAATTTGCAGCACAACCCCAACTTCCCTCAGGCTGAGAATAACTTGCGGTAAAGGTTGCTGTCTCATTTTTATCTATTAACGGAGAATAATTTGTTATAAAAATATTATCTCCATCGCCTATGCCCACAACATTATTGCTAATTTCAATATTCCGAAGCTCAATGGGAAATGTATGATATTGATCACATGCCAAAATGTCCAAATTTATATTGCCATCTACTTTAATCCAATTATCTTCTTTGACGTACCAACGAAAATAAACCGTATGATAGGGATCCCAAGAATTAAATTTGCGTGGATAGATCCCCACACTTTCACTGTTGTGCCCAATATCCGAATTTGCAGCCGTCCAATCACCACAGTTGTAGAGATTATTGAAATCAACTATATCATAGACCGCATTTGGGTGTTCTGAATTCGGATCCTGTATCAAATCTGGCACACTATAATAATTTCCCGAATTATCCCATCCCCATACGTCAATCTGTACAAATGCAATGTCGAGCTCGTCGTCATCAACACGGAGAGCAAACTAAAAATAATTACCTAATCCATCATCAGCGTCTTTTAATGATATTACAGATCCTGAATGCAACTCATTATTTTGATCTTTCATAATTTTAATTTCCGAACTAAAATCTCCACCTGTTTGTAAAATTTCCCAAGGATGACTTGTGTTGGAATATTTATCAATATCAATATCCATCATTGTCTCTGCACCATCAAAATATCTGATATCAAGATGATCACCACTTGGATCGCTAGTGGGAGGGAAATCAGCGGTTATGCCTAATAATTGACCTGGCGCAACTGATACGTTTTCTTCTACATACGGTGTAATGTGTCTATACTCAACAATATAATCGCCGTAATCATCTACGTAATGAACAAAAACACTACGATCCCATGTTCCATTTCTATTCTCTATCGAAATAACCTCACCTGAATAAATTGAAACTACGTCATTAGAAGAACCAGCAATATCAATAGCCGCGTGCCAATCATAATCATATGTATCACCGCTTCCCTTATCTCTTGAACCGTATGCAGATGAAAAATCATCATTTGTTTTTCCAACCATCGGGTAATAATATTGAGCGTCAATAGATTTTACAGCTAAAAAGAAAATAATCAGAATAATAAATTTCTTCATCTTACTTTTCCTCCAAATAAATAGTTATTTTCCCGTTAGTTTTATTAAGAGTTAAATTGGAAAAAATGTGAGTAATGAATTCATTTTTTAAGTAACTAATTTTTTGTTTCATATTATTGGGTATATCTTGCTCCATAATAAACAATCCTGTCGCCAAATCAATTAACGAATAACCCTTTGTATCTCTTAATAAAAAAACAAGTTCGGTCATATTATATTTTATCAAACTGATAACACCTTTTTTAGATTTTGTGGACCATA
>JALWGH010000105.1 GCA_027013735.1 Melioribacteraceae bacterium | reverse complement strand
GAAGAGCACGCCACGGCGCTGCAATGATGGGGCCGGACTACGCTTGGTGGCACGGAATTTACGATGTGATTCACAATTTCTATTTCAAATTTTTACCTGAAGCAAGGAAGTTTAACGACAAAGATGTTAACGCTTACATCGACAATCTTTTGAAGAACGACCCGATGCACCAATGGTTCTCGCAGAAATCAACTGCCGAGTTGAAAAAAGCAATCAGAAGCGGTGAACTTCAAAAGATTTACTCCAACCTTTTCAAAGAAAAATAGCAGGTAAAAAATGAAATTGAAATACTTAAATTTTATTCGCGGTGTTTCAATAAATAATGTGAGCAGATACGGGGTAACACTTTCGATGTTATCCTTTCTGCTCTACATCCTTTACGAATTTTTCGCGATAACGGGAATACTTACAAGCAAACTTGTAGGACTCATTGCTTACCTGCTTTTTCCAACGCTCTTTGTCGTGGGGATTGTTTTAATCATTTACGGCTGGGCAAGGGAAAGAAAAGTTACGGGGAAGTCTTTTCGTGAACTTTTGGAATCACAATACAGCGAGGACGAACTTGAGGAAAGCGAAACAGGCACGCCTGTTTTCCGCGCTGTTTTAATCACAGGCTTAATCGGCGTTTTGTTCCTTATTGTTGCTGGCTTGCGCACACTGCATTTCATGGACGAGCCCGAATTTTGCGGAACTGCCTGCCACTCCGTAATGAATCCCGAGTGGACGGTTTATCAGGCATCGCCGCATTCCCACGTGGCTTGCGTGGAATGCCACGTCGGCGAAGGGACTAAAGCATTAATCGATTCCAAAATCAACGGCGCTTGGCAGATGATTTCAATTACTTTCGATCTTTACGAAAGACCCATCCCTACCCCTGTTCACCAGCTGCGCCCGGCAAGGGAAACCTGTGAAAAATGCCACTGGCCGGACAAGTTCTACGGAACTCTGTTGAAAACTTTTGTCCATTACAAACCCGACAAAAATTCAACTCCCTCCTACACAACTCTGGCGCTAAAGGTTGACACACGCGAGAGCGGCAACAAGTCCGGTATTCACTGGCACATCGGCAAGAACAATGAGGTAAGGTATTCCTCCGTTAACGACGAAAGGGAAGAAATCCTTTGGGTGGAATCCAAACAGCCTGACGGCACTTACAAACGCTACGTTAATAAAAAGCTGAAGGATTTGGAAAACTCCGGCGAAAACGCCACACGGGTAATGGACTGTGTGGACTGCCACAACAGGGTAACGCACATTTACCAAGACCCCGAGGAAGCTGTTGACAAAAGCATTCACAAAGGCTTGATTCCCCGGTCAATTCCGTTTATTAAGCGGGAAAGCTTGGGCGCATTAACCGCCTCGTTTACCGATGCCGAAAAGGGTAAAGAAATTGTCAAAAACAGAATTCTTGGCTTTTACAGGCAGAATCTTCCGGAGGTTCTCACTTCCCGTTCACGCGAACTTGACAAAGCAATTGAAACGCTGCAAAACATCTACGCCACAAACATTCATCACAGGATGAACATCGATTGGAATCCTTACCCAAACCATTTGGGACACAAGCACAACGGCGGGTGCTTCCGCTGCCACAACGAAAATATGGTTGACGCAAGCGGTAAGGCAATCCGTTACGATTGCACTCTTTGTCATTCCATTTTGGCGTACGACTCGGACAAGCCGTTCAAATATCTTGAACCGGTAAAATCTGCGGAGAAAGACTCGGCGATGCACGCCGATTTACAAAGCGAATTTCTCAATTCCTACAAATAAAATTAACCCCGGTCTTTTGGGACCGGGGCTTTTGTAAAATAGCTTCCCGCTTTAGGACAAGTTTAAATTTGGTTGTAAAAATAGAAGAAATAAGAAACCAGAAATAAGAAATGGACTCTACGCGAGACGCAAGAGGCAAGACGTAAGACGTGCCAATTAAAAATTAAAAACCTGCCTGCCGCCTGCCTGCTGGTAGGCAGAGTAGGCAGGTTAAAAATTTTTTCGATACCTTCGGCATCGTTTTTTCATTTTCGTTATTTTTTCTAATGACTTTCGACCCCTTCGGGGTCGCAGGGCTGTTTTCAGTCCACTAAACTTGTTCCAAAAAGAACCCCGAAGGAGTTCAATGTCATTAAAACAAAAGGGAAAAGAAAAGGAAACAGAACCCTGAATGGGTTTAAGTTTTAAGAGCAAAACATTCGAAAGAAAAATACAATAAAATTTTGCTACTGATTTTAAACCTGTTCTCCCGCTTTAATTCTATTTTACAACAAACAATTCGGTTAGTGTTGGAATGCAAATTTCACCTTCACTACAAATCGGGAGCGCTGTTTTTGAAACAAAGGCGTAGTCGAGAGTTGACTGAAAAATTAAATTACCTTCGGAATCAACTTTCCCGAAACTAACAAGTAGGTTTTCGTTTTGCGCCGTGAAATAAACGTTGCCGTTCTTGTCCGTCGTAAGTGGTGCGTGAATTACTCCCGCCACATCAATCTTCCAACGAAGAGTGCCCTTGTAATCGAACGAATAGAGAGTGTCTTGCCCTGTGTAAACATTTCCTTTGTAGTCTATTGTCGGAACAACATTGTCGCTTAAGCCCGGCAAAGTGTAGCCCCACCTTTTTGCGCCGTTTTTGTCAAGGGAAACAAATTCACATTCGTAAGCTCCTTTCCCCTGTTCGAAATAAATATTACCGGCATTATCCACGATTATTGTCTTGTCGCCACCTTTGTCGCCGTAAGTCCAGGCTACTTTCTTTGATTGAATATCCACTGCCACTACTCCAACGCGATAGCCCGGCACGTAAAGGAATTTTTCGTCGGGGGAAATTGTAATGCTGTAAAATCTCCCCATCGGATTAAAATTATCGTCGTGCAATTCCCACAGCAGTTCACCGTTTTTATTTAAGGCAACCAGCACATCGGGGTAATAATTAAAATAAATGTTTCCGCTTTTGTCTATTGCAGGACTTTCAAAATTCAGTTGCACGTTTGTCTCGTATTCCCATTTTAATTTCAAGTTGTAATCAAGCGCCAAAACCTTAGTGCGCCCGTTGGTTACGATGATTTCGTCCTTTGCAAAAAGAGGCGTGTTAAAAGTTTTTCCGAATTCGTGATTAAGAACAACTGAATCAACCACATTTCCCGAGAAATCAAGTTTCATTAAAAGCACACCGCCTTTACAGCCCGTTACAAAATAGATTGACGAATCTTTACCGATTGCAACGCTACTGTAATGGGCGTAATTTTCCGTGTTAAACGACCATTTTTTAACGCCGTTTGCAGGACCGGAAAGATTTGCTCTCATAGTGGATTGAGGATCGTGAGTAACCATTGGCCAGGGGCTGTCTGCCAAACTGGGCCAAGGAATGTCTTCCTGGTATCCCGGCGGTTTTTGCTCCGTTGGCGTTGGCTCAGTACTTTGCTTGCAAGCTGAAACTAAAATCATCAATAATAAAACAAAAGAAGTAAACTTTTTCATTTTTATTTTTCCCGAACTTTAATTAAGGATTTACTCTTATTAAAATGTAATTTAACGAATCTCAGACTAAAAAGAAATGCAAAAAATTTTCCCTTTTTGTTCCACGCAGAGGACGCAAAGCGGCACTTTGGCTTTGTTAGAAATATAGGCGTGTTTGTTCGGAGCAATACGAACAAAGTATTTTAAGCCGTGAGTTCCTAAATAGTACTCTTGGATGAATGGATTTTTGGATTAATGGATGGAATCGTATCGATTAAATAATGAATCTAACGGAACAATTACTTTTCTCTGTGCTCTGAGTAGGTTTAACATATTGTGCCCCGATTGTCGTACCGAACTCGGCAAAGTGCAGAGAAAGTATTACGTAACTCTTTCATACGCTAATTACATTTAATTTACAGATTGCTTCTCTCGCTATAGCAGGTTGCAATGAGTGGCTTGTCACCAATCCATTCATCCATGCATCCATTCATCCAGCAATGCAAAATTTTCCACTTTCCATTTTCAACTTTCAATTAAAAAAGTCTTAAGTCTCACGTAACGAGCCACAAGTCTCTGTTCACTGTTCACCGTTCTCTGTTATCTGTTCTCTGAAAAAGTGCGTCTTGGGAAACCCCTCTTATTCCGGGCATTTTCAAAAATTCTCCCAAAATTTATTTACATTTGTAAACGAGTTTAGAATATTTTCTAACAACGTGGTGGGACCGTGCTGGCAAAATTATCTTGGCGAAACATTTGGCGGAATAAGAGACGTTCTATTTTAACTCTCTTTGCCATTGTGTTTGCCACTATGGTTTCCGTTGCAATGCGTGGTTTTCAAAAAGGGACTTACGCAGTTAACATTAAATACGCAGCGCGCTTGTTCTCCGGCTATCTTCAAATTCAGAAAAACGGTTTTCAAGAAAATCCTTCTTTAAGAAAAAGTTTTTACGTAACCAATTCGCTTAAAAAAATTCTAAACTCCACACCCGAACTTTTAGGTTACGCACCAAGGATTACCGGCAACGGCTTAATTAGTTTTAAAAACAGCTCGCAAGGCGCTTTCATTATTGGCGTTTCGCCAAAAGACGAGAAGAACACTTCCACATTTATGAAGCGCATTAAGGAAGGAAAATTTTTCAAAAGCAAAAACTCTTACGATATTGTTGTCGGTTTCAAACTCCTTAAAAACTTGAAAGCAAAAATTGGCGACACGGTAGTTGTGCTTGCCCAAGGTTTTGACGGTTCAATGGGAAATCTGAAATTTAAAATAATCGGTACGGCGCGTTTTGGAAATCCCCAACTGGACGGAATGGCTGTGTTTATGGGAAGAGATGCTGCCGACGAACTGCTTGCAATGTACGGACGTGTTACAATGATTGCAATAAACTTAAAATCACTTAACGACATTCCTGATGCCAAAGAATATTTAGCCCAAAATTTACCCGACAAATCCTTAAAAGTTTTGGACTGGTCCGAAGTGATGCCGGATATGAAACAGTCGATTGAATTGGACAACATCGGGGGAATTTTAGACCTTGCAATATTAATAATAATTGTTGCATTTGGAATTTTAAACACCGTGCTGATGTCCGTAACCGAGCGCTTTAAGGAATTCGGCATTTCCCTTTCGATTGGGATGCCCAACGAAAAGCTTGTTTTGATTGTTTTAATTGAAACGGGTTTCCTCGCTTTGCTTGGAATTTTAATAGGAGACATTTTAGCTTACGGCGTAAACTATTATTTCATGGTTAACCCGATTCACTTCGGTGCGGAGATGAAAAAGCTTTACGAAATTTACGGCTTTCTACCGGTAATGCAGTCAACATTAAAATTCTCAATATTTTTTAACTCCTCATTAATAATATTAATAGCGTCGGTAATTGCGGCAATTTACCCTGCTTACAAGGTTTACAAGTTGGAGCCGCTGAAAGGGATCAGATACACTTAATTAATGAAGAATTAAAAATGAAGAATGAAGAATTAAGAATTTAGAATGAGGAACCTGCCTGACGGCAGGCAGGTTAAAAATTTAGAGTGAAATGGAGAGTGGATTAAATTGTAAGGTGAAAAAGTGCTGTTAAGGTTAGCGTGGAGAAATATTTGGCGGAATAAGCGCCGATCTTTAATCGTAATCGGTTCGGTAATTGTCGGCGTTATTGCAACAATTTTAATGGACGCACTTCAGAACGGAATGATTCACCAAATGTTGTTTAATCAAATAAATTTAAATGTGTCGAATGTACAAGTTCACAAGAAAGGATTTAAAGACAAAAAAGACATTAACAATTTCATTTCCAAGCCGGCAAAAGTAGAAACGATCATTAAAAATCAACCGCACGTTAAATTTTACAGCAAAAGAGTAATCACCTTCGGATTACTTAGCAGTACGGACAATTCCTCGGGAGTTTACATTTACGGAATTAATCCCTCGCAAGAAAAATCCGTTTCCATTATTAGTAAATCAATTGTTAAAGGGAAATACCTTGATGCCTCCGACGGGCGCGAAATAGTTTTGAGCAAAGCTCTTGCTAAAAAGTTAAATGTAACCATTGGGGACAAGGTCGTCGGAATGGCAAACACTCCTTCCGGCTCAATCGGCTCGGATGTTTTCCGCGTAGTTGGAATTTTTAAAACCGCAAGTTCGGAATTCGACAAAACAACGGTTTTCATTCCCATTGTTTCTGCGCAACAAATGCTCAACATTCCGGGCAAAATCCACGAGTTTGCAATCATTACCGACAAATACGAAAATGCCGACATCGTTTCGAAAGCGTTGCAGAAAAAATTAGGTAAGAAATACGAAGCGCTTTCTTACAACGAGATTCTCCCCCTTTTGGTTTTGCAAATGGATTTGTACAAACAGCTATTGATTATTGTAAACCTTATTATTGCCCTTGCCTTGATTTTCGGAATAATCAACGCAATGCTAATGGCGGTTTACGAGAGAATTCGGGAAATCGGAGTGTTGATGGCTGTGGGAATGAAGAACAGCAAAATCTTTTCAATGATTTTAATTGAAGCGCTAATCATCGGTGTGTTAGGCACAATCTTCGGAATAATTTTCGGCTACGGAATCAATGCCCTTTTGCTAAGCGGTGGAATCGACTTACGCTGGTTTGCCGAGAGTCTTTCTTCCTTTGGCGTTGGAGCAATAATTTACCCGAAAATTTCTCTGGAAAATTTCATTCAAATAATAACAATTATTCCGCTTGTCTCCGTGGTTGGAGCAATGTACCCTGCTTTGAAAGCAATCAGATTGGAACCGGTTTCGGCAATAAGATACGTTTAGGTGAAAGAAATGGAAATAATTAAGTGTGAAAACTTACAAAAGATTTACCAAGACAACGGCGTGCCCGTTCACGCCTTGAAGGGAATTAACCTCACAATTAATAAAGGCGAGTTCACCGTCATTGCAGGTCCTTCCGGCTCTGGGAAAACCACTTTGTTAAACCTCCTCGGCGCTCTCGACAAACCCACCGAAGGCACGGTTTATTTCAACGGCGAAGTTCTTTACAAGAAAAAAAGGCGCGAGCTTTCCCGTCTGCGTTTGGAAAATTTCGGCTTTGTTTTTCAAGCGTACAATTTGATTCCCGTTTTAACCGCGCTCGAAAACATTGAATTCAGTATGATGCTGTTAGGTATCCCCGAAAAGGAGCGAAGAGAAAAGGCAATAACACTAATGGAAGAGCTTGGCATTGCCGAGCTTGCAAACAAGCGCCCCAACGAAATGAGTGGTGGCCAACAGCAGCGCGTTGCGGTTGTGCGGGCAATTGTTAACGATCCCGACGTTGTTTTTGCAGATGAGCCCACCGCCAATCTTGATTCCAAAACCGGAGACAATCTTTTAAACCTAATGCAAGAAATGAACGAGAAAAAGCAAATCACTTTTATTTTTTCTTCACACGACAAGCAAGTAATGGAGCGGGCAAAACGTTTGCTGATTCTTAAGGACGGCTTACTCGAAAAAGACAATTAAACAAAAACCACTCAGAGTTGACAGTGGAAAACAGAAAGATGAAAGCGGGGAAAATGAAAAACATCTTTACAGCAATAATAATTTTCTTTCTTTTGGAAAATATTTCTCCGGCACAAACGGATTTTGAATTTGAGGGTTATTTCCAAAACTTGCCCGTCTTTCAGTTTGTACCTTCGGAACTTTCATCCTTGTACGGCGTGAACAAAAACATTCAATTAAATCTTTCGCGCCTTAGAATTAAGCCTGTCATTTATTTGGGAGAAAACGGCAGGATCAATATCGAAGCCGAATCGGACATTTTATTTTACAAAGAATTAACAGGGCTTTTTCAAACCGAATCCGGTAAAACGAACAGGCAAATAATTAATCTGAAATGGCAAGAGGACAACTCCCATTTTACATTCGTAAATTTTATTGACCGCCTTTACTTTAGACAGGGATTTAATTGGGGCAGTTTGGTAATCGGAAGGCAAAGAATCTCTTGGGGCACGGGGCGAATTTGGAACCCGACCGATTTGTTTAATCCAATTAACCCTGCAACTTTTTACAAAACGGAAAAAGATGGAGCGGATGCCGTTTCCTTAAAAATTGCCGCAGGGAATTTTACCGACCTTAACTTGGTGTTTAACCCGCAGGAAAAAATAAATCAAAGCAATTTCGGTTTTCGTTTCCGCACAAATCTTCTTGAATACGATTTTTCAATAATCTCCGGCAGGTTCGACGAGCGTTACGTCCTTGGCGGAGATTTCGCCGGAAACTTAGGCGAAGCCGGAGTCCGGGGCGAAGGAATTTACTATTTTGAACAGGACGCAAAGAAAGCATTTGCAAAATTCATTTTGGGAATAGACTACCAATTCACCCCGAAATTTTACGCCCTTGCAGAGTACCATTACAACGGAGAAGGTAAAACCAAAAAATACGAGTACGAGTTTAACAGATTGTTAAAAGGTGAAATTTTAAATTTAAGCCAAAGTTACCTTGCCGTGAGCGCAATGTACAACGCCTCGGCATTGTTGGTATTAAATTTCACTAACATTAACAATTTAATCGATGGCAGCTCCCTTTTTAATTTAAGGGGAGATTACTCGTTAACCGAAAACTCTTACCTCGATTTCGGAGTGCAATATTTCTTGGGCGAAAAGTTCAGTGAGTACTGGTACTACCCTTCTTCAATCTACCTTCTTTTCGAATACTACTTTTAACAGAGTACAGATAACAGTGAACAGTGAACAGACTGCAAGGCTTTTACTTGCAACTTAAGACTCGTTACTTAAGACTTATTCCTACTACGGAAATACAATCGTAAATGTTGTGCCTTTACCTACTTCGCTATCGACTTTAATTTCAATTTTATTTAACCGGCAATATTCTTTTACAAGAGCGAGTCCCAAACCGTTGCCTTCAAAACGGCGGGAGTATCCGTGCTCTTCCTGAGAAAACGGTTCGAATATGTGAGGCAAATATTCTTTGGAAATTCCCTTTCCGGTATCTTTAACCGAAACTGCAAGATGCCCATCTTCCTGCCTGTAAACAGTTACTTTAACTTCTCCTTTATTGGTGTATTTAATCGCATTGTCAATTAGATTTTCCAAAATTTTCGTTACCGAGAAATGGTCCGTAACCACGTGGGAATCATCGGCTTTGTTTTCAAAAATCAGAGCTAATCCTTTTTGCTTGGTAAATACCTGAAATTCATGTTTGAGAGGTTCAAGAATATCCGTGTAAATATCAACTTTTTTAGGATTAGGTTCGTAGGAATTAGTCTGAAGTTCTGACATACCCAAAATTAAATCGATTGTCCTTATCAATCTATTTCCGGCCGATTGAATGGAATCAAATCCTTCTTTTAAATAATCGTCGATTTTGTCCTGAAGTTCATCACGCAGTAATTGTGAAAAACTTAAAATAATATTTAACGGAGTTCGTATTTCGTGTGAAACTTGTGCTAAAAATTCGGACTTCATTCTGTTTGATTTTTCGGCAAGCTCCTTTGCCTTTCTTAAATTTTCCTCAATCTCTTTTTGCCGGGAAATATTTTTAAATAGCGTACAAGACAATTTCCCAATGGAGGCTTGGACTACAAATGTGGAAGTTTGAAGATAAATCTTTTTACCATTAGCATTTTTTAAAAGCCATTCTCTATTAATCTCTTTCTTTTTGCCTGTTAAAAGAGATTTTATGTCTTCCCTGATTGTTAAAGAAATTTTACTGATATTATCTTCCGGTTTAAGAATCTGAATTTTGTTAAGTACATTTTTTAAATCTTTATTAAGAATTTCTTCCCTTTTCATTCCCACAAAGTTTTCCAAAGCTTTATTCCACTCTACTACCCTAAAATTTTCGTCCAACAATAGCAGTCCGTCACTAGACTGAGCAATAATTGTAGAGAGCAATTCTTCCCGTTTTTTAAGTTCAGCCTCCCTTAGCTTTCTTGTAGTAATGTCTTGCATTATTCCTAAAGCACCGATAACTTCGTCCGTAATAGGGTTTTTAATTGCTACGGATCTATCGCTAATCCATTTTATTTTTCCCGAAGGCGTTTGAATTTTGTAGTCGGCATTAAATCGTGAAACCTCTCCTCCCTTCATCAACTTTGTGGCTTCGTGAGGATCTTTAAGTTTAGGGAAGTCGGTTAAAACTATCTCCTTTACCAATGATTTGAATTTTATTGGATTGAAATCATCAGTAGGGATCTCGAACAGTTCGTTTACACCTTCGCCAATAAAATCGTATTTCTTAGTATAATAATTGTACGAATAAGGAACACCGCCAATATTTTTAATTGCCTCGTAATAAATTTTGTGGATTTCTTTTATCTTCTTTTCAGCTTCAACTATTTCGGTAATATCTCTTGCCGAAACTAAGATCACTTCCTTATTCTCGTACACTATCCGCCGTCCAACAACTTCCGCCCAGAACCAACTACCATCTTTCCTTAAAAGTTTTTCCTTCACAATTGGGACTAATTCGGTTTCTTTCTTAAGTTTTTCAATCCGTTCGGCAGCCATTTCCCTCGAATCGGGATGAACAAAATCTATTACGTCCTGTCCAATAATTTCATCCTTAGACGAATATCCTAATGTTCTAAGTACCGTATCGTTAACGAATAAAACTTTTCCCTCGTAATGAATAACAATCATTTCAGGTAGGAAGTTTAAAAGTTTTTTCAGAGTATCCCTACTTTGCTTTATTTTTCGTTCGGCTTCAATACGTTCATTAATATCTCGGACAATTGTAAGTATCGCATCCTTATTTTCGTACATTATTTTACGTGAAAAAACTTCTATCCAGATAATTGTACCGTCTGCTCTCTTGAGCTTAATCGCCGTTTTAGGCAACGACATTTCACCATATTTAGAGAGTAATTCAAGACGGTCTTCCACTAATTTCTTAGATGACAAATCAATAAAATCAAGAATATTTTGCCCGATTAAATCTTTTAATCTCTTAACGCCGGCTATTTTAATAGTAGCTTTATTTGCAAACAAAATAACACCCTGCCTGTGAACAAGCACGGCTTCTCCAATAACATCAAACAAAAGGCGAAATTTTTCTTTGTCGTCTTGAAGTTCCTGAGTTTTTTGTGCGGCTATTGCTTCAAGTCTTTCGTTTAGTTTTTCAATTCCCACCAGCCTTTTTTTTCTTTCTGTAATTTCTCTAAGAGAAACGGTTAAGCCGATTATCTTACCCTCTTCGTCTTTAAGCGGAGCGTAATCTATTTCGTAATAAAGTCTCTCGTGTTCTTCGTCCCCGTAAGCCTCCTCGATTGTAAAACTCTCGCCGGCAAGAGCCCTGTCAAAATTCTCCTTTGCTTTTTTTCTGTCGTCCTCGCGCTTAATAAAGTCAAGCATATTGTCCCCTTGCTTTATCTCGACGCCCCAAATCTTTTTCATTTCATTAAAATGATTTTCATTGAAGAACAAATACCTGTAATTGGCGTCTAAAGCAAAAAAGACAACACCCTGAAAGCTATTTAAAATTTGCTTTGTTAAAAAATTATTTTGACTATTTGTAAAATCCATTTAAAATCCGAAATTTGCCTCGGTTATTATTATCGATTTTTTTCATCATAACTTAAGGAATTTTTCAAAAAAAGAAAAACGGAGTTTACAATGAAGAAAACTATTTTATTTCTTTTTAGTTTTGCCTTCTTCTCATTTTCTTTGGCTCAAAAAAGAAACCTTGAGTTCAAAGATATTTTAGGAGGCAGGTTATTAAAGCCATTGCCCCAACTTGTAGGCTGGGCAGACGCAAATAATTATTTGGTTACCGCTACCAAAAAGGGGAAAAGAGAAGTATTCAAAGTAAATGCACAAACAGGAGATTCCACAGTCTATTTCGATTATTCCTACTGGAACTCCCAATTGCCCGAAGGATTTTCCTTGAACTCCGCAGTGAACAGATCCGCTGATTACAACTACTTTGTCCTTCGCAAAAATAACGACCTTTATTACTTCTCCGTACCCGACGAAGAATTTCTACGCTTAACAAACGATTCGCTTGCCGAGAACAATCCACGCCTTTCGCCAAATGGCAAGTTTGTTGCTTACACAAAAGCACACAACCTTTACGTTTACGACGTGGAAAACGAAATTGAAAAACAGCTCACAAAGGACGGCGCCGAGCTGATTTACAACGGCTGGTCGTCTTGGGTTTACGACGAAGAAATAATCGGACGCTCAACAAGGCATTTGGCTTTCTGGTGGTCGCCGGACAGCAAACACATTGCATTCCTCCGCTTTGACGATTCCCCCGTTCCCGAATTTCCTATCTTCCACTCGGAAGGAGTGCACGGCTATTTGGAAAAAACACGCTACCCCTACGCAGGCGACCCCGACCCGAAAGTTAAACTCGGAATTGCCGATGTCCAAAATTCCAAAATAGTCTGGGCAAATTTTGATTATTCAAAAGACCAGTACATTGCTTGGCCCTTTTGGACTCCCGATGGAAAAAGTCTAACAACACAATGGATGAACCGCGAGCAGGACAGCATTAAAATTTTCAGGATTAACATTAAAGACGGAACGAAAAAGTTAATTTATTCCGAACACCAAAATTCTTGGGTGGAATGGTTTACCGATTTAAAGATTTTAAAAAACAACAAAGGAATGATTATCCGCTCAAACAAATCCGGCTGGGCACATCTCTATTGGTACGACAACAACGGAAAGTTAAAAAAACAAATAACCGGCGGAGACTGGGAAGTCAAAAAAATAGACCTTGTTGACGAGGACAATTCCGTTATTTATTTTGAAGGCTGGATGAAAGAATCAACGGAAAACCATTTATTCAAAGTCAATTTCGACGGAACGGGATTAACCAAGCTCACTAATCTTGCGGGAACACATTCGGCTAAAGTAGCTCCCAGAGGAAAATTCTTTTACGACAGATTTAGCAATATTAATACACCGCCGGAAATTTTCCTCTGCGACGGCAACGGGGACAAAATCAAAACGCTCGGCAATTCCCACACAAAAGCGCTCGACGAAGTGAACCTTCCCAAAATCGAGCTCTTCCGTTTCACAACGGACGACGGCTTTAATTTGCCAATGATTTGGTACTTACCCACAAACTTTGACAAGTCAAAAAAATACCCTGTGCTAATTTCAATTTACGGCGGACCGGATGCGGCAACAGTACACAATTCCTTCCCTTACTGGCTTTTCCGCTCTTACCTTGCCTCGCAAGGAATCATTGTCGTTCAAGTTGACCACAGAGGCTCGGGGCATTTCGGCAAAAAGGGCGTTGCCCTGATGCACAGGCACCTCGGCAAATGGGAAATGCACGATTACATCGAAGCGGTTAAGTGGCTGAGTAAAAAAAGTTTTGTTGACACAAATAAAATTGCAATTACCGGCGGAAGCTACGGCGGTTACGTAACCTGCCTTGCAATGACTTACGGCTCTAAATATTTTGACTACGGCATTGCGCAATATTCCGTAACCGACTGGCATCTTTACGACAACGTTTACACGGAACGCTACATGGACAAACCCTCCGAGAATCCCGAGGGTTACAAGGAAAGTTCCGTTCTAACTTACGCAGACAAATACAAAGGCGGGTTGCTAATCACGCACGGAACAATTGACGACAACGTTCACATGCAAAACACATTGCAATTTATTAACAAATTGGAAGACCTGAACAAAAATTTTGAAATGATGATTTATCCGGGCGAACGTCACGGAATAAGACACAAGTTTATGCATTCGGTAAAACTCTCTTTGAAATTCTTGTTCAAAAATTTGTTGGGTAAGGATTTTACTGCGTTGGATAATTAATTCACAAACAAAATTAAATATTTTTAAGACGAAAAGACGTCACAATAATCAAGAAAGAAATGTTTTATTATCCAACCCACCCCCAAAGTCCCCCTCCCTTGGCAAGGGAGGGGGACTAAAGTTTGGCTAATTTCTCATAAAAAAAGCAGCAGATAACAAAGGATTATTAGAAAAAACCGACTTCGCGTACCGATAATTAGAGTTAACGAAGTGCAAAAAATTAACGTCAATAGCTCTT
>JALWGH010000104.1 GCA_027013735.1 Melioribacteraceae bacterium | reverse complement strand
GTTGTGGAAAGATTTTTCCGACGCCGATTGGTTCATTCCCAAACATCTTTATTTCCGGCAAGACGAAAAATTCTTTTACGTTTTCAATGCCTCGGCGGAAAACGAACAATTTGATTTTGAAATTGAAATTGCAGAAGGCAAAAATTTCCCACTATCTTTGCAGACTAATGGGGTTGAGAAAGCTGTTCCTAAAATAATTTCCTCGAATATTGAGGACGAGGAAGATCGCCGCCGATGGTACGAAATGGTAGAAACCGCGCTGGAGTTTATTCGGAAAAAAGATTTTAAGAAAATTGTTCTTTCAAGAGAAGTAAAACTACAACTTAATTCCCCGCCCTCAATAGGGCTGTTGTTGGAAAAGTTGAATTCGAACTACCCGCATTGTTACATTTACGCTTACTCGAAAAACGGCTCGGTCTTTTTCGGAGCCTCGCCGGAAAAATTAGCCAAGTTTAACAACGGCTGGATTGAAGCCGATGCCCTCGCCGGTTCAATTCCCAGAGGCAAGGACAAAAGCGAGGACAAAATTCTCGAAACCGAATTGTTAAAAAGCCGTAAAAATATTAACGAACAAAAAGCCGTTGTCGATTTCATTTCCCGGTCGTTTCAAAAATTTTCGTCCGTAGTCGAATACGATCCGAAACCGACCGTAAGAAAACTACCAAACATTCAACATTTGTGGACTCCAATCCGCGCCAAGCTGAGCAAAGGTAAAACAATCTTCAACGTCATCGAAGAAGTGCACCCCACACCTGCTATTTGCGGCGCACCTTGGACGGAAGCAATGAGCTCAATCCTCGAAATGGAAAAGCACGACCGCGGGCTTTACACAGGGGCAATCGGCTGGTTTAATTTTAAAAACGAAGGCGAATTTGCCGTTGCAATCCGTTCGGCGCTTCTGCAAGGCAAAACGGTTACCGCTTACGCCGGTTGCGGAATAGTTGAAGGCTCGGACCCCGAAAGTGAATTCGAGGAAACCAAATTAAAACTAAAGCCGATTCTCAATCTGTTTCAAAGATGAAAATCCCCGTAAACAACAACTTCCTTTTCACCTCGGTCTTTGTTGAAACCCTTGTAAAATTAGGCGTAAAAAATGTTTGCATCTCCCCGGGCTCAAGAAACACGCCTCTTTCACTTGCCTTTGCCGAAAACAAAAAAATCAAAAAGACAATAATTTTGGACGAACGGAGCTCGGCGTTTTTTGCATTGGGAATTGCATTGCGCACCAAAACTCCGGTTGCGGTTGTAACAACATCCGGCAGTGCCGTTGCGGAACTTTACCCCGCTATTACGGAGGCTTTTAATTCAAGAGTGCCGTTGTTAATTCTTACTGCCGACCGTCCGCCGGAATTACACGGGAAAGGAGCAAACCAAACAATAAACCAAGAAAGCATTTTCGACAAAAATATTTTGGCGTCGTTTAATGCGGGACTTCCAAAAACAGACAAGACTTCTTTACAAAAACTTTTAGCCCTGGCGTTAAAGGCTTACTCTCTTTCGCTCGAAGGACCTGTGCACGTTAACTTCCCTTTACGCAAGCCGCTTGAACCGTGGAGTACAAACGCTTTTGTTGAAGAAAAAACTTTAAAATCAATTTCAAACTTCACACCTAAGAATCGAGACACAACTAAAGCAAGAACACAAATCCCTGTGGCAATAATCAATGAAATTGAAAAAGCACAGAATATTTTAATTTTTTCGGGCGGAGGAACTTTCGACCAAACATTTAACAATGCAATATCCCGTTTAGCCCTTAAAATAGGAGCTCCCGTCATTGTCGATGCTTATTCGCCCTTAAAATTCAGGGGTTCCGGGAGAAACAACTTTTTATTTAACACGGCAGGGCTTTTACATTCACAAAATTTTAAGGATGTCCTAAAACCGGATTTAATTTTACACTTCGGCAATGCGCCTACCTCTTCAACCGTTTTAAATTATTTTGAGGAATTAAATACTCCGAAAATCTTAATTAATCCGTACGGCGATGTCAAAGACCCTTCGGGTAAATATTCAAGTCTGTTAAAAATCGACCCTGTGATTTTTTGCAACGGATTATTGGAAAAAGCCGGAAAGAAAAATTCAGAGAGAGTAAAACTTCTAAAATCCTTTGACAAAAAAGCTGAGAACTACAAAGAAGATTTCTTAGCTAAGTTAAATATTACACACGAGCCGAAATTAATTTTCGAAACAATCAAACTTCTCCCCGACAACGTTAATCTTTTTGTTTCCAACAGCATGCCCGTAAGAGACCTTGATTACTTTGCGCCTGCAAGCAGCAAGCGGATTACTCTGTTCACCAACCGGGGAGTTAGCGGAATTGACGGAATAACTTCCACTGCAGCAGGAATTGCTTATTCCTCAAAGAAGCCGACATTCTTATTCACGGGCGACCTCGCATTTCTTCACGACCTTAATGCCTTGCAAACAATTGTGAAATACAACATTGATTTGACAATAATTATTTCGGACAATAACGGCGGAGGGATTTTCAGATTACTGCCTGTTGCAAAAAGTAAAAAACATTTTGAAGATATTTTCATTACACCGCACAACTTGGATTTAAGTAAAATAGCAAAGGCGTTTGGAGCTAAGTATTTCAGTCCCAAAACGCTCTCTGCTTTCGAGAAAGCAATAATAACAGCCCGATCCGAGAACGGTTTGAAAATAATCAGAGTAGAAACCAACTCCAAACTTTCCACCGAGACAAGACAAGAATATTTTACAAAATTAAGCCGCGCCATTGACGATGCAGACTGGCAGAATTGAACTTAACGGCTTTGAACTGTCTTACATTCTAAGGGACGGACAAAACAATACTAAAACTCCTTTGTTACTGCTCCACGGTTTTTCAGGTTCGGCAAAGGACTGGCTTTTTTACCTCGAACAGCTACCGGAAGACGTAACTGCCGTTGCCCTTGATATTATTGGACATGGCGAAAGCGGACATCCCGACACACCCGAATATTACCGTTACGACTCCATTGCCTCTCAAATTAATTTGGTATTAAATAAACTCGGTTTTCAAAAAGTAATTCTTTTAGGATATTCAATGGGCGGAAGAGCTGCCCTTGCTTTTGCAAATAAATTTCCGCAAAAAACGGAAGATCTGATTTTGGAAAGTACTTCCTTCGGAATTGAAGATGAGCAAGAAAAGCGTGAACGTTCTTTAGCAGATGAACGGCTTGTAAAGCTACTCACTTCGGAAGGTATTGAGAAATTCTTTGACTACTGGTTTTCGTTACCCCTTTTCGCAACATTAAAAAAATTGCCCGGAAAGCAACTGGCGAAAATTAAAAATCAAAGGTTACAAAATTCCCCGACAGGCTTGGCTAACATTTTAAGAGAATTTTCGCAAGGCAAAATGCCTTATTACTTAAGTCAACCTGACAAATACCAATTTCCTGTTTTGCTGATTACCGGAGAGCTGGACGAAAAATACAAAGCCCTGAACAAAAAATATGCAAAGGTCTTACCCCATTGCAAAAACATTATTGTTGAAGGAGCCGGGCATAACGTTCATTTAGAAAAGCCTTTGGAATTTATTAATTTTACGCACGAATTTTTAAAAAGTATTTGGGAAGAAAAATGGGATTCAACTGGATAAAAGCAAAAGATTACGAGGACATCATTTACGAAAAGATGGACGGCATTGCCAAAATCACAATTAACCGTCCGGAAGTTCGTAACGCTTTCAGACCCGAAACGGTAAACGAAATGTACGATGCCTTTTTGGACGCTCGCGAAGACCCGGAGATTGGCGTTGTGTTACTAACCGGCAAAGGTCCGGCAAAGGACGGCAAGTACGCTTTTTGCTCGGGAGGAGATCAAAAAATCAGAGGCGACAAAGGTTACGTTGGCAAGGACGGCGTTCCAAGGCTTAATATTCTTGAAGTTCAAAAATTAATCAGAAGTATGCCCAAGCCTGTAATTGCGCTTGTTGCCGGCTACGCAATTGGCGGGGGTCATGTTCTTCATGTTGTTTGCGATTTGACAATTGCCGCCGACAATGCAATATTCGGTCAAACAGGTCCCAAGGTGGGCAGCTTCGACGGCGGATTCGGTGCAAGCTATTTGGCGCGCATAGTGGGACAAAAGAAAGCCCGCGAAATTTGGTATTTGTGCCGTCAATACAATGCGCAAGAGGCTCTTGAAATGGGGCTTGTAAATAAAGTCGTTCCTGTCGAACAGCTCGAAGCCGAAGGCGTTCAATGGGCAAAAGAAATTCTGGAAAAGAGTCCGCTTTCAATCAGACTTTTGAAATCCGCCTTTAATGCCGAGCTTGACGGGCAGGCGGGAATTCAAGAGCTGGCGGGCAATGCCACATTGCTTTATTACATGACGGACGAAGCGCAGGAAGGCAAGAAAGCTTACAACGAAAAGCGCAAACCCGACTTCTCAAAATTTCCACGAGTGCCTTAGATGAGCGAAACCGGTCCGGCAAAAATTTCAAAATTCCAAGCGTGGATACTTGCAAGCAGACCTAAAACACTGCTTGCCGCTTTCATGCCCGTAATTGTTGGAACTGCCATTGCTATTTCTGACGGAGCTTTTAATTTCCTTGCCGCATTGGACGCGCTTGTTTGCTCGCTTTTAATTCAAATAGGCACAAATTTTTCAAACGATTTGTTCGACTACTTAGCCGGAACGGATGCGCCCGGGAGAGTCGGGCCCAAACGGGCTTTAGCCGAAGGCTGGCTTAGCGTGCGCGAAATGAAAACAGGAATTGCGCTTACGTTTGGAGTTACTTTCTTGCTTGGACTCTACCTCGTTCATCTCGGCGGGTGGGTGATTCTTGTGGTTGGAGTTCTTTCAATTTTAGCGGGGCTTGCTTACACCGCGGGACCCTTGCCCCTTGCCTACAACGGGCTTGGCGACCTTTTTGCTTTTGTCTTTTTCGGACTCGTTGGCACAATCGGAACTTACTACGTGCAAGCTTTGCGCATTACTCCTGTTGTAATTTGGAGCTCAATTCCCGTAGGCGCACTGGTAACAAACATTTTAATCGTCAACAATTACAGGGACATTGAAGAAGACAAGCGCAACGGTAAAAAAACTTTGGCGGTAATTTTAGGGCGAAAGCTTTCACGGCTACAGTTTATTCTACTAACTGCCGTTTCTTTTTTAACTCCTTTTGTTATTTACTTTTTTTATCGTAATAATTATTTCGTTTTTCTTCCCCTGCTCAGCTTACCTCTTGGAATAAAACTAATTAAAATGCTCTACACTTTGGAAGGAGAAGCATTAAACAAAACCCTTGAACTCACTGCAAAACTTTCCGGAATATTCGGCTTGTTGTTCGCGCTCGGTCTTCTTCTTTAATAAGAACTGAGGCAGTCATCTTAATTAAAGAAATAAAATATTTCCCTTTCACGGTTACTCTTAAAAATCCATTCGTTACTTCTAAAATGGAATTGCAGAAACGTTCGGGATTTATTATTAAAATAACTACAGACGAAGGAACGGGCATCGGGGAAGCCTCGCCGTTAAAGGGCTTTAGCAGGGAAACTCTTTCGGACGTTGAAAATTTTCTTCAAACTGCAGAGAGCAATTTTCTGAATTCCGAACTTGATTCCGTTTTCAACAACAAAACTCCCGCTTCCGTAAAATTTGCTTTCGAACAAGCCGGAACATCAATAATATTAGCGAAAAAAGAAGGTGAGTCTCCGTTCAAGCTGAATCCAAAGGGGGAAATCAAAGTCAACGGTTTTGTACCCTTTTTAGAACGGAGAGAATTTCAAGTTGCAGTTGAAAAATTTCTGAACGACGGATTTGAGAGAATTAAAATTAAAATCGGAAGGAATAACTTTCACGACGACTTGGAATTTATTGTACTTGCAAATGAAATAATTAAAGGTAGTAATGTTAAACTCCGCCTCGACGCTAACGGCAAATGGGACTCAGACGAAGCAAAGAGAAATCTGGATTCGCTTCAGCATTTTCAAATAGATTACGTGGAACAGCCTGTTGAAAAAGCGGAAACTTTAGCGGAACTTGCCGGGCAGTCCCCCGTAAATATTGCCGCGGACGAATCCTTGCCGGAAAGTAAATCCATTAACATTTTACTCCACAGCAAAATTCCGGTTTTCGTATTGAAGCCCACATTGTTAGGTGGATTAAAACCCGCACTTGAAATTTACGACCAAGCAATTTCTCACGGCAAGGAAGCAATTGTCTCCTCCGTTTTCGAAAGCCCTGTAGGATTAACCTACTTAATTTACGGAGCTTCGTTAATGAAAGAAAATTTAGTTCACGGAATTCCGCCAATCGAATTTTCACAGAATAATTTTAGCGAATTACCCTATTCATTTGAAAACGGTAAAGTAAAATTTAATCTCCGGAACTTCCCTGCGGAAATAAATCTAACGGACTTGAAATGAATAAACTTCCTGAAATTCAAAACAACTGGTTACGGTTCAGAAAAGAAGTAACACCTGAATTAACGGCATTTCGGGACAACAAAGGACACATCATAACTTACTCTGAATTATTTGAAATTGTTTCTTCCGTTTCAAAAAAACTTAACAAAAAAGGAATTTCAAAAAATGACAAAGTTGGAATTGTTCCGCAGACAAAGGTCTCCTTTCCAATCACAATTTTTGCTCTTTGGCAGATCGGTGCAGTTCCTGTTTTATTAAATGCTCGCTGGACTAAACAAGAACAGGAAAGAACCCTCGAAATTTCAGAATGCAAATTAATCCTTGAGCTTGAAGAAATTGAAAAAGAGGGAGAGTTAAAAAAAACGACCGGAAATTCCGACGAACTTACATTTGCTCCGAATCGAACAGCCGTTGTTATTTTTACTTCCGGAACAACAAGCTTTCCGAAAGGCGTGGAAATTACATTCGGCAATTTGTTTCACAACGCAATTTTATTCGAAAAGTTTTTTGACGCGCGCCCTTCCGAAAAGTGGCTGGCAAGTTTACCCTTTTACCACATCGGTGGATTTGCAATGCTCACAAGAGCTTTGATTTTAGGGCAAACCGTGGTGTTTGCAGATTCATTAAAAGCCGGGGATTTGACAAAATCCCTGCTAAGTAAAAAACCCGATTACATCTCACTTGTCCCGACACAATTAGTTCAAATTTTGAACAATAATTCCAATGCGTTAAAGGGTACGAAAAATATTTTAATAGGCGGCGGACCTGCGGACGAAGAGTTAATTAAGAAGGCTCTTGACCTCAACCTGCCGTTGGCAAAAGTTTACGGTTCAACGGAAACCTGCTCTTTTGTTGCAGGAGTAAAAGGAGAAAAATTAAGGCAAAATCCGTCCGCAGCGGGCAAAGCAATTCCGCCGGTAAAAATTAAAATAACGGATGAAAACGGCAAAGAATTACCCGTTGGTGAAACGGGAGAAATTGTTATTTACTCGCCGACACTGGCTAAAGGATATTTAAATTTACCGGAACTCACAAACAAAAAATTCACAAACAATTTCTACCGCACGGGAGACTACGGATTTTTAAACAAAGAAAATTACCTCTTTGTCCTTAACCGCAGGGAAGATTTAATTATTTCGGGTGGTGAAAATATTTCTCCCACTGAAGTGCGGGAAGCCATCCTCAAATTGGAAGGCGTTAAAGATTGCTTTGTGTTTCCGTTGGAGGACAAAAAGTGGGGACAAGTTGTTGCTGCTGTAATCGTTGGGAAAATTAAAGACAAAATACGCCTGAAAGAAATGCTAAAAGGACGTCTGGCAAGTTACAAAATTCCACAAAGAATAATCTTTGTTGAAAAATTACCTGTAAACGAATTGGGGAAAATAGACAGAGAAAAAGTCAGAAGCCTTTTTGTCACGATCGGGAAACATTAGCCTTTTCCAAAACAATAATTGTCGAGTTTTAAAAGATGTTCCTTTTCGCCAATGGCAATTAGTTTGTCTCCCACTTCAAGTTTAACGTTACCGCGCGGGTTGTAAATAAACTTTCCGTCCTTTCTGTGAATTGCGACAATAATAATATTCAACTCTTCCCGAATCGGAGACTCGCTCAAGCTCTTTCCGACAAGCGGGGAGCTTTCCGAAATGGTAACTTCCTCCAAATTCAATTGGTACTCGTTGCTCCGTGCAACGCCGTCGATAAAATCCATTACCGAAGGTTTGAGCAACAAATACAACAATCTCGAACCGCCGAGTTCGTAAGGATTAACTACTCTGTTAGCGCCGGCTTTCCTTAATTTTATTGCCGTGTTTTCATCAATAGCACGCGCCACAATAAACAAATCGGGGTTTAATTCCCTTGCGGACAAAACGGTAAATACGTTGTCCGAATCGGATTGAACAACGGAGACAAGTCCCCTTGCACGTTCTACGCCCGCTTCAATCAGAATTTCATCATTCGTAGCGTCCCCTTCAATAATAAAGTAATTTCTTTCGGTTAGCATTTTTACTTTTTCGGGACTATTTTCAATAATTATGAAAGGGACTCTGTGTTCTTCCAAACCTTCAACAATTACCTTCCCCATTCTGCCGTAGCCGCAAACAATGTAGTGGTCTTTCAACCGTGCAATTTTTTTCGTCATTCTTTTTCTCCTGAAAAATTCTCTTTCAATTATTAACTGAGCGCCTTTCCCACCAAGGTAAGCTATTGTCATTATTCCCGAAATAATAATGAACATTGTAAAAATTCTTCCGTAATCCGAAAGTGGTTTTACTTCATGAAAACCCGTGGTGGACATGCTGATAATCGTCATGTAAACAGCGTCAAGGAATCCGAAATCCGGCTCAATTAGTTCATAGCCGATTGTTCCAACAACAACTATCAATATTAAGATTAAAATGCCTCGTCGTATTTGTTTTAAACTTTCTCGCTCCATTCGTCACTCATTAACAAAGAATAAGTTTCATTTTATTTTGTAATAATAGAAATTAAAATTGAAATATGAAAATAGGAGTTTTAAGCGCCTAATTCATTTGGAATATTTTTATTAAATTTGACAATTACAAAAACAGAACATTGCGCATGAAGTTTTTTCAAAACAAAAATCACATATTGGGGGTATTTGTCGTCCTATTTCTATTAGGCGCGGTAGTTGCCCTCTACAAAGCAAACAGCGCAATCCAACAAAAAACCATTCAAGAATACTCGGAGCAACTGCAATCGACAACCACTAACATTTCCAACAATATTCACACCTTCTTCAAAAAGTATTTAGGGGAACTTTCCTTCCTTGCCGAAATGGACGACATTCAAAAGCTCACTCCAAACGGCAAAAAAATAATGAAAATTTTTTACGAGCACAATCAAGATAATATTAATGCTATTACTCGGCTGTCGAAAAAAGGAATAATTGAATACACAATTCCCTACGTCCCCTCGGCTATTGGCAAGGATGTTTCCAAACAAAAGCACAACGTTGAAATATTACGCGACCATCAACCATTAATAAGCGATGTTTTTAAAGCCGTTCAAGGTTACAGAACCATTGCCTTTTGTTATCCCGTGTTTGACAGAAATGGAAACTTCGACGGAACTATAACACTGCTTTTACCTTTTGAGACCATCGCAAAGGAATATCTTGATTCTTTAAACTTCAAGAAACCATGCGAATCCTTAGTACTCTCTTCAAAAGGAATTATTCTTTACTCTAATGGTAAAAACGGCATCGGGCATTCGGTATTTAATAGAAAGGAACATGTCGTTCCCCCAAACATCTTAAAAAAAATACTCAACGACGACAATGGGACAATTAGATTCACACGGTTGGGAAAAGACGGTTCCGAAGAAGATTACGTTTCCGTCTATTCGGTAGTCCCTCTTTTGAAATCACACTGGGTCATTATCGTAACAGAACCTTTGGAAGTTATTTTAGCCAATCTACATAATTACAACGAGCAATTTTTAGGAATCTTAATATTATCCGGGCTGGGGATATTCTTTTTAGTAATTGCTTTTTACAGAAGCAGAAGCACTTCCCACGAAATAATTTCCAAGCAGGAAGAATTTTTTAGAACTGTTGCCAGAATGACCGGGCAAGTTATTTACGACCACAATATTACAACCGGGAAAATAAACTGGGCTGGCGCAATAAAAGCAATAACGGGATACACAAGAGAAGAATTTTCTTCTTTTGATTTTAACGACTGGTTGGCTATGTGTCACCCTCAAGACAGAAAACACTGCGAAATCAACATTGACGAAATTAAAAAGCTGCCTAACCCGTTGAAAAGGGAGTACCGCATCCGCAAGAAAACAGGTGAGTTCGTTGCTATTGAAGACAACAGCTATTTCATTTTCGAAGAAGACAAACCGGTTAGACGGATTGGGACTATTTCCGACATCTCGGAAAGGAAAGCAGCGGAAGAAGAAAGATTAAACTACCAACACAAATTAGAGGAGTTAGTTCAAGCCCGGACAAAAGCCCTAAGTGATAGTAATAAAAAATTAAGTAATGAAATTGAGCAAAGGAAATTAGATCAAATTGAGCTTTTCAAAGCAATGAAGGATGCAAAAAAAGCGGAGAAAATAAAAGAAGATTTTCTTAAAATGATTTCTCACGAAATTAGAACCCCGCTTGGCTCTATTACGAATAACATTGATCTCTTGTTTGATTTAATTCCCGAGGAAATAGATCCTTCGCTGCTGGACATTAAATATTCAATTATTTCTTCTTCCAACAGAATAATCAGAACAGTTGATTCTATTTTGAACATCTCGGAGCTTGAAACACAAGGTTACAAACCCTACCTTGAAGAATTTGATCTTTTTAAAGGCTCGATTGAGAGAGTTTGCGAAAGCCTTGAAAACGAAAGGAAGAAAAACAAAAATAAATTGACCCTTACCAACTTAGCCGGAGATGCAACAATTTACCAAGACAAGTATGCAATAGACAATATTTTAACCCACTTAATTGAAAACGCTTTTGAATACACAAAGAACGGTGAAGTTGAAATTACTTTGAAGAAAAACGGCGTCAATATTTTCGTCGTTGAAATTAAAGACAACGGGGAAGGAATTTCAGAAGAATATCTTAACAACATTTACAAGCCTTTTACTCAGGAAGGCAGCGGCTACTCAAGGAAACACGAAGGAGCAGGACTTGGTCTTGCAATTGTTAAAAGATTCTGCGACATTTCCGATATTGAAATCAAGATTGATTCTCAAAAAAACGTAGGAACAACAGTTACGTTGGTTATTCAATCAAAACAAAAAGTGTCTTCAATAAATAATTAGGAACTTTTATTATTTTACAATGTTAAAAAAATAATTTTGTCTGCTACCGTTAGCAACTTTCCAAATTATTGCTAACAAAGCTCCGTTAAAGAATTAAATAATATCCGAGGGAAGAATGATAAAATTTCTAATAATAGACGATCAAACGGAGCAAACCTATTTTTTTTCTACCTTCCTCAGGAAAGAATTCCCCGGCAGCATTATTCTTTCCGCTGTTTCGGGCAAAGAAGGAATTGAAATAGCCGAGAGAGAATTACCCGATTTAATTCTGCTCGATTTATCCATGCCCGAAATGGACGGAATTGAAACGCTTAAATTACTAAAACAAAAAGAATCAACTAAAAACATCCCTGTAATTATTACCACTGCAACAATTAAAGATGACGAGGCACGAATCAACTCCATTATAGCCGGAGCCGATTATTTCATTCTACGCCCGGAAAACATCGATGAGCTTGCCCCACAAATCACATACTTACTCCGCCGAAAAGGGCACACAATAGAGTTTGGAAAGTCGGAAGACATCTCCGTCTCCAAAGACAGGGAAAATGCTTTACGCGAGGCGCTGAACGAAATTCAAATAGCTCACAAAAAAAATTAAAGAACAAAACAAAGCCCTTGAAAAAGAAATAAAAGAAAAAAATATTTTGCTCGAAAGTTTGAAAGCCAGCGAGAAAAGATTTAAAATTCTTTTTGATTCGGGATTCGATTTGATTTTTATCTTGGAAATAACCGACAACGGAATTAAAATTAACGACGTCAACGAAATTGCCGAGCAAAAACTCGGTTACTCTAAAAAAGAAATTTTACACTTGGAATTCTCGAAACTTTACAGCACAGAGAAAGAAGAACTACTTAAATTTATCCTCAAAGCTAACCTCGGACGCACGTCAAAAGGTGAATTTGAACATCTCGCGAAGGACAGCTCGGTAATAAAAGTAGAAGCAAAAGTTAAACTCCTTGAATTTCAGGACAAGAAACTTGTTTACTTACAAGAGCGAGACATTACGGAAGAAAGCAAGATTATCAATAAATTAAAAATGCTTTCAACAATTATCGAGGTTTCCCCCATTTCAGTAATAATTACGGACATCAACGGACGAACGGAATACGTAAACCAAAACTTTTTGGACACAAGCGGTTTTACGGAAGACGAAATTATCGGTACCGTACCCCCTGTTTTGAGCATCGATTATTACAATGACGAAGATTACAGGAAATTATGGAACATTTTAAAAGGCGGTGACGTTTGGCTTGGCGAATTTAGTAATATGACCAAAGAAGGCAAACGTTTCTGGGAATTAGTTGCCATCTCTCCGATTAGCGACCAGGACGGAGTAATCCGAAACTTTGCGATTATTGCCCAAGACATAACCGAGCAAAAAAATCTTATTGAAAAGCTCAAAATTGCCAAAGCCGAAGCGGAGAAATCTGACCAACTTAAATCCGAATTCCTTGCAAGAATTTCCCACGAAATAAGAACCCCGTTAAACACGATTGTCAATTTTAGCCAAGTTCTGTTTGAAGAATTACAAGGCGAGGAAAATGAAATTATTCAGGTAAGCAGGGAAGCAATTACCGAGGCTTCAAAAAGAATTGCACGAACAATCGAATTAATACTCGACAGCGCCCAAATTGAGACGGGGAATTTGGAATACAAAGAAGAAGAATTCGACATTGTAAAAGATTGCCTTAAGTCAATTATTAACGACTATAGTTACAAAGCAAAGAAAAAAAACATCAAATTAAACCTTTCCGTCGATTCAACCGACACAAAACTGAGAGCCGATTGGTACACGGTTTTCCAAATATTTTCCAATTTAATTGATAATGCAATTAAATTTACCGTGGAAGGAGAAGTAAACGTCAAAGTTTTCCGTAACAATGAAAACAAATTAACGGTAACGGTTGAAGACACCGGCATTGGAATTTCCGAAGACTTTTTACCCGAACTTTTTAAACCTTTCACTCAAGAAGAGATTGGCTACTCCCGGCGTTTTGAAGGAACAGGGCTCGGAATGTCGTTAGTCAAAAAATACTGCGACTTAAACAATGCGGAAATTAAAGTCTGGAGTAAAAAAGGAATCGGGACAAAAGTAACAATAACTTTTAAGAATATAAACTAAGTTTATAGTTTGAGTTAAACTTATTAACAATCTTTTAGCATCATTCAAATTGATTTATTTTCCACAAGTAAAACAACCTTCGTAAATCTTACACTAAACAAAACATTACATTCATTACCTATTTAAAAATCTTAATTTAATCTTTGGCACGTTCATTGCTATTGTAATAACAGTTTTATGCGGAGGGTATTGCCCAAGCGATCAAGAAAAAGAAGCGGTCGCGGTCTAACCCCCGCCGCAGGCCGCTTCAACCATTAAAGTTTGATATTTCGCGGGAGGAAAAATGAAATCTTTAGCACAAATATTCAAAGGTGGTCTTTTAGGATATGCTGCATTTTTTAGCACATTGGTTTTTGCCAAATTCCTCGCTTCTCTTATTGGAACATTTAACTTTAGAATTGAAGCCGGCGATTTGGAAATTTGTGTAATAGGTTTTGTGTTAGCAGGATTAATCCAATTCCTTGAAATGCTGAAAAATAAAAACGAATTAACGGAGAGTAAACAAAACTAAATTTTAGAATTATTTTTCAATTCCCAACTTACCGAGTAAAAACACAAACGGTAAAGAAAGAAAAGCCGTGAGTGCAACAATTTTGTAAGTAACGGCAAGCCCAAAGGCATCTCCTAAAACTCCCACAAGAAAAACCGAGCCCCCGCCAATAATAAAATTCAAAGTAATGTAAGTTCCATTAATAAAAGAC
>JALWGH010000103.1:1877-13998 GCA_027013735.1 Melioribacteraceae bacterium | reverse complement strand
ATTTACAATAGCTTTCCGCTTGTTTTGTGAAATCAGCAGGAGCTTTTCCAACTCATCATTTAACGATTCCATTATTTCAAAAAGTTCTTTTACCATTTTAATCACCGAAAAAATTTAAATAACCTTTTACTCTTTTAACGTAATTCTTTGTCTCTTCGAAAGGCGGGATGCCGTTGTGTTTCTTAACATTTTCGGGTCCCGCGTTGTAAGCTGCAAGAGCCAAATCCAAATTGTTGCCGAACATATTGAATAAAGTTGACAAATATTTCGTCCCGCCGAAAATATTTTCCACAGGATTAAAAATATCCCTGACTCCCAAGGTTTGCGCCGTGCTGTCGAGCAATTGCATCAAGCCTTTGGCATTAGCACGGGAAACAGCATCTTCCTTTGCGGCGGATTCCGTTAAAATCACTGATTTAATCAAAGAATCGCTCACTCCGAATTTTTGCGAAGCAGCGTTAATAATATTTTCGTATTTTGCAAGTCTTTCCAAAGCTTCGGCACTCGGTTGAAGTCCCTTGTTGTCAGAGCCTTTGTTTTTTTGCAACTTAGCCATACTCAATGGAGAAATGTGAATTCTCCTTTCTACCATTGAGGGGTCAAATTTTTCGCCTGTAACACTACGGTAAATTTGTTCGGCAATTCCCAAACTTTTGTTTCTGGCGATGTAAGTACCAAGTTGCATTTCGAAAATCGACTGGAAATAATCCCCGCCGTAATTACCTTCGCCGAAAAGCTTGGAAGTTTTTCCGAACATACTTTTCAGCATTAGAGAAGTAAGCATACCTTCAAACTCTTCGGAAACAGTTGCAAGTTTCCTTTTTTGAGCTTCACTCAAATTTCTCGCCAGCGGTTTTCTTGCCACGCCGCTAAGATGTTTGAGATCCGTTGTTTTTAAACTTACTTCTTTCATTTTTCTTTCTTTTTACCAAATTTTTAATTGTTACTCTTTGAACTCTCCCCCTTTCCCCCTCCCTTAAAAAGGGAGGGGGCGAGGCTTCCCTTGAGGAAAAGTCCAACTCACATCAATTTTTCAATAAACATTCGATTAAACTTTTTTCGTTTATTTCAACAATACCACTTTAGCAAGTACTCACTCTTTTAAGCCCCTCTCTTTTTAAGAGAGGGGTTTGGGGTGAGTTCTTACAAAATTACTAATTCACCCACAAGCGCGCCTGCCGCTTTGAGTGCTTGAAATATTTCAATAATATCTTGCGGTTCAACCTTTAACGAGTTTAATGCGTTTGCAACTTCCTGAACCGTGGAAGCGCCGTTTATTGCAACCACATTGGTCGAATCTCTCTGCACATAGGGAATCATATTGTCCATTACCACGGTATTGCCGTTGGAGAACGCACCCGGCTGGGAAATAATGGGATAGTTACGAATAATAATATTCATCCCGCCGTGGGAAATTGTAACCGGTTTGATTTTTACATTTGCTCCGGCAACAACCGTTCCCGTTCTCTCGTTCAAAACAACTCTTGCAGGATAATCCTCCTCAACGCTAATACTTTCGAGCTGAGCCAAAAACTTTAACGGGTCGTTCTTAAATTGTTGAGGAATTTTAACTCTTACTTCGGACGGGTCAACCGCCGAAGCAATTTTATTATTGAACTTCCCGTTTATTGCATCAACAACATTGTTAACCGTGATCAAATCCGGTTCCTTCAAGAAAACCTTGACGACACTCATTGTGTCTTTCATTACTTTGGAATTACCCTGTACAATTCCACCTTGCGGAACTCGTCCGGTCAAAACGTGATTCCTTGCAATTCTGTTGCCCGTCGGCGTTGAATAATCGAATCCACCAACGGAAATTGGTCCTTGTGCAAAGGCATAAACATCCTCGTTCCCGAAAGTTGAAAGCGGAGTAAGCAAGAGAGTTCCGCCTTGCAAACTTCTTGCATCTCCAATCGAGGAGACCAAAACATCGAACTTCGTCCCGGGCTTAAGGAACGAGCTAATTGTTGCTGTAACCATTACCGCAGCAACGTTTCTCGTTCTAATCTGGGTCTGAGAAACAGTTATTCCGAATTTTTTCAGCATACTGGAAATGGATTGAATGGTAAATTGCTGAGTCTGGCTGTCGCCCGTGCGGGCAAGCCCTACGACCAATCCGTATCCGAAAAGCTGAATTGACGAATTGCCCTTAATGTAGGCAATATCCTTAATACGCTGCGCATTAACCTGCGCGAGCGTAAGGGAAAATACCACGAGTAATATTTTTATTGTCTTTCCCATTTTTAATTCTCAGAATAACCAATGAAACAATTTTGTTAACCAACCGGGACTTTGCATCCTGTCAATCATTCCGCTTCCTTCAATAGTAATTTCCGCATTTGAAATATTGTAAGATTCTACAACGTTATTACCTTTAATGTCAACCGGTCTAATAATTCCTGAAACTTTAATAAATTGCTCTTGTCCGTTCACACTAATTTTCTTTTTACCTTTAATGTGCAGGTTGCCATTCGGTAAAACGGAATCGACAAGAGCGGTTATTCTCGTCCGAACAATTCCCCTGCTTTCCGTTGAACCTTTGCCGTCAAATTCATTTCCGGTTTCGGTTTGACCTGTAACGGAAGGAACGGTTACATTCCCTACTCCCCCGCTAAAATCAAGATTTATTTTGCTGTCGCGCCCGGCACTTGTTTTGGCGTTGTTCATCGCTTGTGAAGATTCCATTACCAACACAGTTACAACATCACCGACCCTGCAAGCCTTCTCGTCAGTAAAAAGAGAATACTTGGAATATTTGTTAAGGCTTTGCGCCATTACTTGAAGACTTGCAATTAAAATTATTACTAACGCTCGCATTTTCTTACTCCATTATTAAAACGTGATTTGCGTCTATCACCTTTGCCGAATAAATTCTTTTGTTCGCAGCTTTAATTTTGATTACTTGATTTTTCCTTCCGTCCTGACGTGCAACGGCTCGCATTTCAATCATTACGTTGCCATTAACAAACTCGGCTTTAACGGGCATTCCGCTTTTAACAACCGGAATGGTTTCAACATCTTCACGGAACAAAACTTCGCCCGCTCTAATAGTTTTGTTTGCCTGAAATCCGTTAAAAACAAAATCCGAACCTTCGGGAGTTTTAATGTAACCGCTCACGTCCTTTGCCATATAATCGAACATCTCTCTGCTTAATGCTTCGCCTTTGAGGATTTTCCTTTTTGCAACGAAGCATTTTTTAAAGAGCTTCAGCTTAACGGTCAGATAAGTTTTCTTCTTAATGCCGGAATTGACTAACACAGGGACGTAGCCAAATTTCCCTTCCCGCTTAAAGTTCCTGCTTTGGTCGATTGTAAAACTTTGGGGAGCCTTGTGAACAATTTCAAATTTAAAGCCATCGAAACCTTGCAAGTGTTTGCTTAAATATTCTTGCAGGTTTTTACGAGGCGCCCCACCGCCAAGCAACAAAAAGCTCAATATGTAAGCAAAGAGTACTTTCATTTTACCCGCGCTTCAATGAGTTAACAATCGACATCATCTCTTCAATTGTTTTAACGGTTTTTGAATTTATTTCGTAAGCACGTTGTGCCGTAATCATACTAATCATTTCTTCTACAATATCAACGTTGGAAGATTCCAAATATCCCTGATAAACCTCGCCAAAGCCGTTAGAGCCGGGAGTGCCGTAAATCGGCTCGCCCGAATATTCCGTTGCCTCGTACATATTGTCGCCAATGGGACTCAAACCCGCTGGGTTAATAAACTTAACCAACTGAATATTGTCCAAAATTGTCGAGCTCCCATCGCTGTCAACAACTTTAATTGTACCGTCTTTTGCAATCTTGATTTCCCTTACTTCATCATTAACCGTAATAGGAGGAACTAACTTGTAACCGCTGGCATTAACAAGATCGCCGTTAGAGTTAACTTTAAAACTACCATCACGGGTGTAAACGTAAGTTCCGTCAGGTTTTTGAAGCTGGAAAAATCCATCGCCATTAATTGCAAAGTCGAATTGATTGTCGGTTTCGGTTAGGTCGCCTTGTTGGAATATTTTGTGTGCGTCCGCAACCCTAACACCATTACCGACGTACATCGAATCGTTGCTGACTTCCGCCGTGCCGTTTGAATCGTTAGAATAAGCACTCAGCGGAGTTTGTTGGTACATCAAATCTTGAAATTCGGCTTTGCTCCTTTTGAACGCAACAGAATTCACGTTTGCAATATTGTTTGCAATTATTTCAATGTTTTTCTGTTGTGCGTACATTCCCGAAGCAGCCGTTCTCAAAGCTTTGGTTGGCATAATTTATCTCCTTCTATAAAACTTTCCCAATTTCATTTGCTTTGCCTAAAATTTCGTCGTAGTTTTGAACTACTTTTTGAATCGATTCGAAATTCTTACTCATCGTAATCATATTTTCCATTTCCATTATGGGGTTAACGTTGGACTCTTCCAAATACCCCTGCATAATCGTGAATTCTTTTTCATCAGCCGGTTCGTAAAAACCGTCCGTTAATTTAAATTTACTTCCGCCGACTTTAATCAATTTGCTTTTGTCGGGAACGTCAACTATTTGAAGCTGATCAACCGATTCTTTTCCCAATCGAATTTCACCGCGTTGATTTATTTGAATATCTTTCTCTTTCTTGAAAATATCGTTGCTAATGTAAATTTCTCCGCCTTTGCCTAAGACTCTCATTCCGTCGCTGTCAACAAGGTAACCGTCAGTAGAAAGATGAAACTTTCCGTTTTTTGTAAAGTAAGTGTTATCGCCGTCGGTTACCATAAAGAAGGCATCGCCATTAATTGCAACGTCGAGAGGATTATTAGTATTTATTAAATCGCCTTCGTCAAATTCGGTCTTTTTCTTAATCGTAACGTGCTGGTTATCTTGCAAAACTTTGGTAAATGTAATATCCCGTTTGTAACCGACGGTATCGATGTTCGCCAAATTGTTTGCAATAATTTCCATTCTTTTTTGATTGTACCGCATCCGGTTAGCGATGTCCATTATCTTGGTAATATTTTTTCCAATCGAATCAGGCAATTGAACCTCCTATTTCGCTTTGTTTTGAATAGAAATTTAAGCGAGCCGCAAGAATAATTTCTTCTTGCGAGATGTTCAGCCTTTTGGCGCTTTGAGGAACAACTTTAAGATTAACATTCCCTTCCGGTACGGTATCGCTTAATTTTCTTCGAATCATTTTTAACCGGGGTTCCATCTCGTAAGAAATTTTTTCTTCCCGTAAAACTTTTATTTTTTCCTTCAATTCTCTTTCCTTTTCGGCAAGGGATAATTTTCTTCTTCTGAAGAAAACGTAGCCGAAACTGCCAATGGAGGCGGTTAATAATATCATCAGTTTTATTAAAGTTACGCTTGAAATACCATCTTCCTGCATATTTTGGACTTTCTCAATTCCAATAGCCGAATTAATTTGACTCCTCACGTAACCTTTTACGTTGCTATCTTCTCTTGCGAAAGAAACGGAAAATGCAAAAAGGGAAACCACAACTATTAAAATCATCCTTTTCATCTTGCAATTCTCCTTAAAATCGGGAATTTAATGATTAACTTTGTTCCGTCTTTTTCGTTTGTTGCGTAACTCAATTTACCTTCGTGTTTCTTAACGATGTTACCTAAAATTAACAGGTCAATGTTTTGTTCGTCTATTGCAGGGGAAGTTGCCAGCTCTTCGACAAAGTTTGTCGTGATAAACTTTAAGAAAACACCGTCGTCATTGGCTCGGGTTTGGATAATCATCCCGCTCTTTTCGGTTTCTTTATTCAGCAAAGTGAATACCGTGCTTAACAATACGTGCAAGTAGCTCGGATGACTAAGTATTTGCGGAATATCCCTGTCGAGGTCAAGAATACATTCAACTTTACGTGCTCTTAAAGTGGCGTCAATTACATCAACGTATTCTTTAATTACCTTGTTCAAACGAACCGGTTTAATGTTAATATCGGAGGAAGAAACGCTGCTGAACTTAACAAGCCTTTTGACAATGGATTTAACCTTTTGCACCTGAGAGTGAATTGTTTCCACAAATTGAGCGTTTCCGTTGTCGTTTTCCGAAAGCATTTCAATTGCGCTTAAAATAACCTGCATCGGGGAAATAATTTGCTCGGCAAGTCCTAAAGTCAACTCCCCTATTGCCGCAAGCCTGAAATCTTTCATAAACTTGGACTGGTAAAGCTGAAACTCATCGTAAATCTTGTTTAGTTTCTTCTTCGAAAAAAGATTTTCAATAATTGGCACGCTGTGAGAGAGAATTACCTTGAGCGCTTTGCCTTCGTACGATTCATTGTCGAAAGCCCTAAGCGGAGTGTCAAGGCAAACAAAATAATTATTCATTCTCCATTTGCGAATCGGGACAAACAACAAATTGTTAATTCCTTCGCGAATCTGAACCGATTGAGTAATGGGGATGTAGATTATTTTGTCCTGATTTACCAAGTGGTCAAAAATTTCATCTTGCTTAATTATTTTAATAATTTCAAAAACAGCCTTGGAATATTTCCTGCTTACGGGCACAAAGTCGTCGTAACCTTCGTCGTAGTAGAAGAAAATAATATCCTTAACTTCAAGAATTTCGTTAGCCTTTCCCCTTACGATTTCAACAATATCTTCAAAAGTCTCAGCGTTGTAAAGCGCAAGGTCGAAGTCAATTAAGCCCTCCATAAACTTACTCAACCGCTTGTCCGTTTCATAATTTCTGCGAATTTGCTTACCGGACATTGTTGCGTGGTAAGGGTCGTAAGAAGGCGTACTCTCAACAAGAGTCTCAACAAAAGTTTTGTAATAGCCGCTATTTGATTTTATTATTCTCATATCCGCCTAAAAGTTTACCGAAACACTTTCTAACATTTTGGAATATTTATCTTTTATTTCATAAACTTGCTTGATGTTAGTAATTCCGATGCTTTCCAGCCCTTCAATATCGAGCGTGTAGTTCATATCCCAGAAATATTTATTCTCGTTGCAGGAAGAGACCAAATAATCCGCCAAATGAACTACTGCCGCGAGCTTTTTATCTCCCGAAATTTTAGAAGGACGATGATGAAACAAGACCGCCTGACAAAGCTCTACGGGGAAATTCCAGCGGTCGATTAAGTTCAAACCGATTTCCTGATGGTTCATTCCAATTACGTAAGGTTCAACTTCGGTGTAATTCTGATTGTTTGCCATTACCTCGTTGTAAATTCTAATAAAACTTTCGTGGAAATATTTGTGAGTAATCGAGATACCAAGGTCGTGCAAAAATCCGACAATAAATGCCTCGCTCCCTCTGCCGTAACCGAAATCCATAAAAAGCTTTTTGGAAAGATTCCCCACAAGGTAGGAATGCTCCCAAAATTCCTTTTGATTCAAATATCTGTCGCTCTTGTTTTTGAAAGTTTCCAAAATTGTAAGTGTTGTAACGATGTTCTTTACCTCGTTCATCCCAATAACTATTAATGCCTGCTCGACCGAGGCAACCTTTCTGTACAAGCCGTAAAAAGGAGAATTTGCTACGGCAAGAATTCTTGTTACAATACTTTGGTCCTTATTGATCACCTTTGCCGCATCATTAATTGAGGATTTCGGATTTTCCAGAACGTTCAGCACGTCCAGCAAAAACTCCGGCACTGCAGCAAGTTTGTCGATGCTGCGAAGAATTACTTTAACTCTTTCCTTTTGTAACGGTTGTGTTATTGTGTAAGCAATCATTTTTTATCTCATTGATAAATATCTTTGTATTCGTCTGTTAATACTTTCGAGTAAGTGCTAATCAATGCGCCGACGTAAGCGTCGCTACCTAATCCCAAGATGTCAATTATTCCGTTGTCGAGCTGAATGTTTTCGTCCCAATTAAAGTCACCGATGCCTGTTACTTGAGTCATGTAATCGGCAAAGTGAACAATTGCGGCAAGTTTGCTGTTTGTTTTTGCCTTGCTCGGTTTGTGATGGTAACGAATGGAATCTCCCAAATTCAAAGGCAAATTCCATTTTGTTATAAGCATGTAACCGATTTCCTCGTGCGTTAGTCCGAGCACTCTTTCCTCGGCGCTTGTGTAAAGCATTTCTTCTTTCTCAACAAGAGCAACAATTTCTTCGAACTCTTCGGGGAAATACCTTTGAATAACCGAAATTCCAAGGTCGTGGAGTAATCCGGCTGTTAAAGCCTCGCCGGATTTCGGATAGCCGAGGTCGTCCGAAATTCTTTTTGCCAAAATGCCAGTAACAAAGGAATGCGCCCAGAATTTCTTTTTGTACCAGCTCTTCGTTTTATTGCTTTTGAACGCCTCCATTAAAGTAAGGGCGTAAACGAGATTCTTAATCTGCGAAAAACCCAAAACAACAATTGCAAATTCAATGGTGGAAACTCTCCTCGGCAATCCGTAAAGAGGAGAATTGGCAATGGTCAAAACTTTTGCCGTCAATCCCTGATCTTGTGAAATTATTTTGCTCAAATCTTTTGCACTTGCATTCGGATTTTCAAGAATCTTTGAGACTTCAAGAATTACCATTGGAATTGAAGGCAAATTCCTGATTCTCATTAACTGCTGTTTGCTTTTTTCTCTTTTCTCTTCCAATATGTAATCCGTATTATTCATAAACGGCTTCTAAATTTTCTTTCAGTTTGTTAATCACTCTCGAGTGAATTTGCGAAACCCTTGAAACAGTAATGCCGAGCACCTCGGCAATTTCTTTGTAATTCAAATTTTCGTAATAGTAGAGAGTAAGAATCAACCTGTCTCTTTCTTTTAGTTTTTTAATTTCCCGAGCCAGTATTTCCTTTTCTTCGTTCTTTTCAGCCACATATTCGGGAGTTTTTTCCTCTGAGGGAATCATTTCGTAAAGCATTGTCTCATCTTTATCGACGGTATTCGTAAGAGAAACATCGTCGTAATAATTAGGGCTGTTAAATTCGTCCTTAACTTGCGAACGGTGCTTTACTTTCCGCAGGGCGTCAATTATTTTTCCTCTTATTCTTTTAATCGCGTACGTTTCGAACTTAGTTCCGTAATCGGGATCGAACCGGTCTATTGCCTCGCTAAGTCCTTCAACGCCGATTTGGAAATAATCTTTGGAATCAAGAACCCCCTGCTTGTAAAGACGTGAATTGTGAATAACGTAATGCACCAAATTGGCATAGCTTAAAATCAATTTCTTTTTAAGCTCAGGCGTTGGAATCGCCTTGTATTCTTTCCACATTGCGTATTCTTGTCTCATGAGGTTTTACTATTTAAATTTTTGGTAATGTCTTCTTTAGGTTCGGGAATTTTGCTGGCTGCTTTAATTAATAGTAGCATAATCAGACTCGTAACAATACAGGTAAAAATAAAAACGATAAAGGAACGTACTACAATGTCTATGATTGGAAGTCCCAATTGAGAAAAGAATATGAGCGACAGGAAAAAGAACAACGCTCCGATTCTGATTATGATTTTATTCATTCTCGACTCCTAATTTTTTTCTCTGAGATTCAAAGATTGTACCAGAATTTTTTAAGATATTTTTTTCGTTTTTTCTAATTTTTTGGGATTTTTCCAATTACAGCCCAATAAAAACTGAAGAATATTAGCCAATTGAATGTTTTTAATCGGAGATTCTCAGAAAGTAACCAGTGAACAGAGAACAGTTAACAGTGAACAGATATTGGGACAGGTGTTAAAATAAGAAAGAAGAAACGAGAAATCCGTCTCCGTCCCGCATTCTGCGGAACTACGCCGGACAGGTCCGTCTTTGCCCTCGCTATGCTCGGGCTACGCCGTGACAAGTCCGCCTACGCCTGCGCTTTGCTTGACTACGGCGCGACAAGTCCGCCTTCGTCTTCGCTTCGCTTGACTACGGCGCGACAAGCAAGAAGCGAGACGTAAGAAGTGACCAGATAATAGTGAACAGTGAACAGGGAAAAATGACTGTTGTCAAAAGCTCATCTAATTGAAAATTTTGGAGGATTTGAGTATTGGATTGCTTAACGTACTTTGCTCTTGCGAGTTTTACTTGGGCTGTTCAAAAAGCACCTAAACTTTCATTGCGAGCAAGTCGAAGCGGAGCGAAGTAATCTGTAGTTCATTCAACAAATTCTAAAAATTAATAAGAATATTTTGTCACAGATTTTAAAACTATACCGCACTTGCAGCTTTACCCAATTCAAAAGCATTTTTAATTTAAACTTGCGAAATTAAAAGAATATTCATAAATTTGTAAAGTTGTTAGCCTTGCGGAAAAGATAATTATTATTAGGTAAAATAGTGTGGTAAATTCTAATTCAACATATTTGCAAGAGGGGGTAAAAGAAAGTCCCAAACTTCTTACTCGCGTAAAGCAAAAAATGAGGACCTCAAATTACAGCCCCAAAACAATTGACGCTTATGTGAAATGGATAAGAGAGTTCATATTATTCAATAATAAAAAGCATCCTTCCGAAATAGAGAAAAAAGAGATTGAAAATTTTTTGTCGTTCCTTGCAGTTAAAAGAAATGTTTCCGCATCTACTCAAAATCAGGCTTTAAGCGCTATTTTATTTTTATATAAAAATATTGTCGAAAAAGAAATAGATTGGTTAGACAACATTGTAAGAGCACATAAAAGCAGAAGACTACCCGTTGTTTTTACCAAAGAAGAAGTCAGAAGAATTTTTTCTTATCTTGAAGGAACTCCAAGATTGGTTTGCTCTTTGCTTTACGGCTCGGGGTTAAGATTGGGAGAAGCTCTAAGGCTAAGAATTAAGGATATTGATTTTGACAGGAAACAAATTCTGGTGCGAGAGGCTAAAGGTAACAAAGATAGAATTACAACTTTACCGTTATCCATTATTCCGGAGTTAAAAAATCATTTAAACAAGGTTTATTTACAACACAAGGAAGATTTGAAAAAGGGAAAAGGAAAAACAAAACTACCTTATGCACTTGCAAAAAAATACCCCAATGCCGATAAAGACTTTTACTGGCAATACGCTTTTCCTGCGGATAAATTTATTAAAGATAAGGAAACCGGGCTTGTATTCAGATACCATATTCATGAAAGCACGATACAAAAAGCAATCAGGAGAGCCGTTAAAAAGGCTGGAATTTTGAAACACGGGACCGCACATACTTTCAGGCATTCTTTTGCAACCCATTTGTTGGACGACGGATATGATATTAGAACAATTCAGGAATTGTTGGGGCATTCCAGCGTGAAAACCACTATGATTTATACTCATGTGTCCAAAACCGGCGCCGGTGTTTTCAGTCCGTTAGACGGAATAAAGTAATGGTTTGTTAGGCGGAACGGTGATTCTTTCTAACAAACCAACAAATAGATTGAAATAAACTGTAATTAATTAGAATAAAACTAGTTATGACGAAAACAATTAAAAAGGAAGGAATGTTAGCAAGACAAGATTTTCGGGCTAAAATACCGGAAGCAATTGATTTTCGTCGGGTTAATTAATAGATATTCCGACCGCAGGCGGTCGGAATATCGGAGCGGCGGATTTTCAATCCGCAGATAGACCGCCTGCGGCGGTCTATCTAGCGGATCGAACCGACAAGACTTCGAAGCAAGCTTCTCGTCTTGCGGCTCATCCGCCGCTCCGTTAGCTACTCAGAAATTTGAT
This sequence comes from Melioribacteraceae bacterium, assembly GCA_027013735.1. Classification (GTDB taxonomy): domain Bacteria; phylum Bacteroidota; class Ignavibacteria; order Ignavibacteriales; family Melioribacteraceae; genus WFQV01. The sequence continues at coordinate 2,444 of JALWGH010000103.1, read as the reverse complement.
ATGAAATGTCAATTATGTCAAAAAGATAGATTACTTTGTGATAGCCATATAATACCAGCATTTGTCTATCGATGGATTAAAGAGACCTCTGCAACCGGATTCCTTAGGTTCTTTGATAATATTAATTTAAGAGTTCAAGATGGTAAAAAACAGAAATTACTTTGCGAAGAATGTGAAGGTATTCTGAATGCATATGAAACAAAATTTTCAAATGAAATATTTTATCCATATGTAAACAAAGAACTGGATCAATATGGAATAGCAAAAGGAATTATTAAATCATTTAAATATGAAGAATGGCTTTTAAAGTTTATAATTTCTATTCATTGGAGAGTATCAATTCTTGATTCAACAGCTGATGAGAAATACGTGAAAAATCATAAAAAAGATATCAATAGTTATCTTGAAAAATGGCGTTTGTTTCTACTGGGATTAGGAAAGAGTACTGGTTTATCTGAAACCCATTTAATTTTTTTACAAAATTTGGCTGCAGCTGATGGAAAATTTCCTGAAAATTTAAGTGATAAAATAGTTTTTTATTTACTTCGATCCACCGATGGTACAATT
>JALWGH010000103.1:0-1867 GCA_027013735.1 Melioribacteraceae bacterium | reverse complement strand
AAAGAAGTAAGTGATGAGCAAATGGTTAAGGCTTTAGAATATTCTCATAATATTATTAAAGAAATTTGTAATGCTCAAAATGATTATATTTCTAAATATGAAAAACAATTTTGAATTAAACCTATTACTCCTACTTTTAATCTTCCTGATGAAAGTCTTTATGAACTTGTTAAAGAATTTTTAACAGAGGAAAAAATGGAAGTTTTATATAAAATAGGGCCAATTGCATTCTATACTTTCATAAAACCACCATCTTTAAAGAATGTAAAAGATACTAAAATACATTTAAGGGGAAATATTAAAACAGGTCAGAAGATTTCACATCCTGATATAGTAAACTTTCTTTTTATAAAGCGGCCAAATGAAATTTTTAGTAAAATGAAATTTTCAGATAGGCAGAAAAAAGTTATTGAGAAATCTTATAATAAAAACCTTGAAAAATCGCTTAAATCATTAACTGTAAAAGCTTTTGAAAGTGATGAGTTTTTGAAAAACAGAAAGTCGTAGCTAACACCGGCTTCAACGCTGACGCGAGCACGCGGGCGATGAATCGGCAAACGTAAGTTTTTTTAAGCGTGCTCGCGCAGGTTAAGCCTATTCGTTAGCTTTATAATTTTATAAAATGAATTTAAAATTTATTGGAGAATAATTTTTTGCAAAACAATCAATTGTGGTTGTCAGTTTTATTCGATGAAAATGATAATCAGTGGCCAATAGAAACTAAAAACATAAGAGTAATTATAAAATCTTCACCTACTATTAAAAGCTGTAATCATAAACTTTCATTTCGAACTAGTCCTATCTTTCCACTAGTTTATGACTATGAGTTACCTGATTTGGATAATTGCTCATTATATTTTTTTACTTTTTATTCAGCATATAAAGTTCTTGGACGTTTGAATGAATTAGGATCATCGAAATTAAAAAAGAGTCTGTATTTTTCATTAGGTATTTCTTCAATCATACTAATTACAAATGAAGATGGACTTTACAATGAATTACTTGAATTGACACAAATTAAACCTCAGGCTTTAGAATGTTGGCACATAAAAAATAAACAATTAAAAATTGATTTCAAGTTATTTAATAAAATTAATTATGACTATCAAGAAATTAATATCATTCCCTATGATTCATTACCATTATCAGAAAGATCTATTATTGATGAATTCTATGCAAATATTTCTATAATATTACCAAAAGTATTATTACATATCCCTGATGAGTTAAATACATTTATCACTTTGATTAATCAAATAAATGAACTTATAATTGAACTCGTTTTTTTATTTAATCCTCAAATTAATAATAAACCTGATACTTTAAGTGAATATACCCAAAAAGAATTGGCGACTAATTCTTTAATTCGTGAAAGTATAATTCACCAAAATTTAGACCGTATTATCCAAGTAAATTCTGCACTTTCATATGTTTCAACTCAAGCACTTTCTGGAGCAACACCCATTCTTGAACGTAGAAGTATAATTAGACGTCATTCGCTTTTAGGCGTTGGTAGTGCTATATTGGCTTTGAATAGAATTACTCGTTCAATAGAGAACGCATTTGCTAAAAATCCAATAGAAAATATTATTACTGATTATATGATTGATGCTAAACCTTTAAATGGTATTAATTCTATTCCAGATTATGATAGTAGTGATTGGGCAAACTCTTCAGTAAATCGTTGGGCTGATAGAAATAAATCGCGAAAAACATTCCCAAAATTGCCATATTTTAGTGGGAGATTAGGGTTTCGTGAGACTGAATATACAATTTCTGCAGCATTACAATCAATTACAGTAGGAGCAGGATTTGATTGGAGTTTATTGACTATAACTCATGAATTGATTCATGGACATGTTAGAAA
>JALWGH010000102.1 GCA_027013735.1 Melioribacteraceae bacterium | reverse complement strand
TAATTAAAACTTAATTAAGTTGCAAAATTAGGTTAAAAGAGAGCAAGAAACAACTGTTAAAGTGAACAGAGAGCAGTTAACAGAGAACAGATTCTAATGGGACAGGGTTTAAAAAATGTCCTTTGTTAGACGCCAGAGGCAAGACGCGAGAAGTCATTAACGGGTTTCCTAAAATCGTTCTTGGTGTTTTGCTGTCTGCGGTAGTGTTCTTTTTTCCGCAGATTGCAAGCAATCTACGCTACAATTTTTCCCCTTCCGCACCTAAAGTGACGGCGAAATAATCAAACGTCATTACGAACCGCGACATTGGGAGCTGTGAAGCCTTTGGCTTTTTAAGCAGACAGATTGCTTCGCTTCGTTGTACTTCGCTCGCAATGACGATTCGGAAAAAACGTCATTGCGAGGAAGGCTTCCGACGGGAGTCGGAAGACTGACAAAGCAATCTATTGCTTACTCTACTTTTTATTTCCTCACACACAGATTGCCACGCGCCTCCGACAAGGTCGGAGTCACTCGCAATGACGAGTCAGGAAAAACGTCATTGCGAATCCCGACTTGTCGGGATGAAGCAATCTGTCGTTCATTCAGCTTTTGTTTTTTAGGCGGACAGATTGCTTCGCTACATTTCATTCCGCTCGCAATGACAGTAGAATGTCACAGATTACGTCCCCCACATTCTGCGGGGTCGCAATGACAGCTCGGGTGCTTTTTGGACAACCCCAAATTACGAATCACTTTTGTAAGTCTTAACTCACAATCATTTTTCTCTGTTCACTGTTATCTGTTCTCTGAATGGGACGTCTTACGTCTTGCGTCTTGCGTCTAACGTTTATGTCTTTCTCCAAGGGCGTTGAATTTATTATATTTACGGCTCGAATAAAATAAAAATGGAATAGTAATGACGTCGAAAGAAATACGAAATCAATTTTTGGAATTTTTTAAGAGCAAAGGACATAAAATTGTTCCCAGTGCGCCGGTTGTGCCCTACGACGACCCGACGCTTTTATTTACAAACGCGGGAATGAATCAATTTAAAGATGTTTTCCTCGGCAAGGGAACGCGGGATTACACCAGAGCCGCCGACACACAAAAGTGCATTCGCGTCAGCGGTAAACACAACGATTTGGAAGAAGTCGGGCACGACACTTACCACCACACGTTTTTCGAGATGCTCGGGAACTGGTCTTTCGGCGATTATTACAAGACCGAAGCAATTGTTTGGGCGTGGGAGCTTTTAACGGAAGTTTGGAAATTGCCCAAGGAAAGACTTTGGGCTACCGTTTTCAGAACAGACGACGAGGCTTTCAAAATCTGGAAAGAAAAAACCGACATCAATCCTTCTCACATTCTAAGGTTTGACGAAAAGGACAACTTCTGGGAAATGGGAGAAACCGGTCCCTGCGGTCCCAGCTCGGAAATTCACATTAACCTAAGCGATGATTACGATAATCCCGCTTACGTGAATGCAGGCAAACAAGAATGCATTGAAATTTGGAACCTCGTGTTCATTCAATACAATAAAGACGAAAACGGACAACTGCACGAGCTGCCCAAAAAGCACGTTGACACAGGAATGGGATTCGAAAGAATAACTGCTGTCTTGCAAGGGAAGCATTCGAATTACGACACCGACATTTTCCGTCCGCTCTTAAACGAAATTGAAAATCTTAGTGTCAAAAGTTACGAACAGGAAGCTAACCAAACGCCGATGCGTGTGATTGCCGACCACATTCGTACGCTTACGTTTGCAATTGCGGATGGTGCAGCTCCCGGAAACGAAGGCAGGGGTTACGTTTTGCGTAGAATTTTACGTCGCGCCGCACGTTACGGACGCAAACTTGAACTTACCGAACCGTTCCTTTTTAAACTTGTCCCCGTGCTGATTGAAACACTCGGCGACGTATTCCCAGAAATTAAAGCAAATCAAAAAAATATTGAGAGAATAATTAAAGCCGAAGAAGAGAGTTTCAATGCAACATTAGACAGGGGCATTGCCCTGTTTGAAGAAATTTCGGAAAAGACGATTGCGGAGGGGAAAAAAACTATTGAAGGCAGTGCTGTTTTCAAACTTTACGACACTTACGGATTCCCCGTGGATTTAACCCGCGTAATGGCTGAGGAAAAGGGACTGCAAATTGACGAGCAGAAATTTAACAAATTAATGAATGAGCAGAAAGAGCGGGCAAGAAAATCCACAAAAGAAAAAATTGCGGGTGCCAATGTTGTAGTTAACAATTTAAAAGGTTTCGATTTGAATGAAATTCCCCCGACGGAATTTGTGGGCTACGACATGCTTGAAACGAAAGCAAAAGTTCTCGGTGCCAAACGTGAAAACGAAACTACATTGTTAATTTTGGACAAAACTCCTTTTTACGTTGAAGCCGGCGGGCAAATTGACGACGAAGGCATAATTAAATATTCCAGCAGAGATTTTAAAGTCCTCGATTTAATAAAATACGAAAACAGAATAATTCATATTCTGGACAATCCCGAGAACGAACAATTTGAAATTTCCGCAGAAGTGATTGCATCGGTTGATTCCAAGAGGCGTTGGGACACAATGCGTAACCATTCTGCTACTCACTTTTTACACGCGGCACTCAGAAAAGTTTTGGGCACACACGTTAAACAAGCCGGTTCGTACGTTGGTCCCGAGAGACTCCGTTTCGACTTTTCCCATTTTTCAAAATTGGACGAGAAAGAAATCAGAGAAATTGAAAATATTGTAAACGAAAAAATTCTTGAAAACATTGAAATGATTCACCACAGGGACATTCCCTTTGACGAGGCAAAAAAAATGGGTGCGCTGATGTTTTTCGGCGACAAATACGGCGAAAAGGTTAACGTTGTGCAGTTCGGGAATTTTACAATGGAGTTTTGCGGCGGTACTCACGTGAAAAACAGTTCACAAATCGGATTGTTCAAAATTGTAAACGAATCTTCAATTGCCAGCGGCGTCCGCAGAATCGAAGCGGTAACGGGAAGAGGCGTTAAAAAATTCCTTGAAGAACAAATCTTAAAAGTTAAAGAAAGAGAAAATAAGATTGCAGAACTAACAAACGAAATTAGCAAGATAAAAAAATCAGAAGAGGAATTATTAAATGCAGATAGATTAAAATCGGAATTAATAGGAGAGCAACAATATAAAATTGCAAAACTGGAACAAGAACAGAACAATTACAAATCTTTGGAAAGTGAATTAAAAGAATTGCTTGAAAATAAAACAAAAGAAAATTCAGCATTAAAGTCATTTATAGAAAACTATAAAGAAGAAAACTTAAAATTGTCTTCAGAGCTTGAAAAAGAAAAAGAAGAAAACAATAAATTATTTACAGAACTTGCAGAGGCACAAGCAGATTTAAGAAGGGCAAATTTAAAAATTGAAGAAATCAAAGAAGAAATAAGTATTGATAAGAAAACTTCAGAGGAGCTTACGCAGAAAAATTTAGAACTCAAAAAAAGGAACGAAGAGCTAAACTATTCATTAATTCAAAAAAATGAAATTATTGAATCACAGTCAACAACAATAAATAAATTAACAGAAGAAAAAGCAGAACATAAAAAAGCAGAGGCGGAAAAAAGTGAAATTATTGTATCGCAAAGCTTAAAAATTACAGAAATAGAACATAAAAAGGCTGAATTAGAACAACTGTTGAGTGAAAAAGATGAAAAAGAAAGAGAATTAAACAATTCGATTCAGCATTTGAATACAAAGCTTAATAATCAAAAGATAGAAATTGAACATTATCAAGCTGAAATTTCAAATCTTAAAGCAGAAAAATTGAGTTTAGAAAAAGAAATAGAAAATAAAGAGAATACACTATCTACTTTAAATGTTCAAATAAAAGATTTGTATAATCAACTTGAGGAAAAGAACACCGTAATTCTTGAAAATGAAAAAACAATAAAATTATTAAAAGAAAATGAGCAAAAGCTTAATAAAATAATTGAAGAAACAAAGGAATCAATAGAGGCAAAAGTTAAAGATTATGCAGAATTAAACACTCAATATCTTGAAATAAATAGATTAAATAAAGAGATAACAGAGAAATTAGAATATTCAAAATTAACGGAAACAAATTTAAATAATAAAATAAAGGAACTTGAAGGAGTTATTGAGCAAAAAGAAAAAGAAATAAAACAAAACATTGAAGATAAAAATAAACAAAATGAAATTATTGAGGATATTAAATCCAAAATTATTGAAATGGAAACGGAACTAAATACGAAAAATAATAAAATAGGTGAATATGAATTATTAATTGCAGATTTACGATTAAATGAAAATAAGTTAAATGAAACAATTACAAGCAGTAAAAATGAAATTGAAGAACTGAACAACAAAATTAACAATTTAACTAAAGAACTTGAAGAAGTAAAAAATGAACGAAATCAAAAATCAAAAGAAATAGAAATATTAAGAAATGATTTGGTAGAAGTAATCAAACGAGAA
>JALWGH010000101.1 GCA_027013735.1 Melioribacteraceae bacterium | reverse complement strand
CGTGGCGCGGAATAATAAAAGGAAAATACAAAATCGTAATCGGTCCGCGCTCGGCGCTTTTTGCTCCGCTTAAAAATCTCGGACTAATTGTCGTGGACGAAGAACACGATTCAAGTTACAAGCAATTCGATTTAACTCCCCGCTACAATGCCCGCGATGCCGCCACAATCAAAGCAAAACTTTCCTCCGCCCCTGTTTTGCTTGGCTCTGCCACTCCCTCCGTGGAAAGCTACTACAACGCTTCAATCGGAAAGTACGAGCTTTTGGAACTTAAGGAAAGAGCCGATAACGCTTTGTTGCCGGAGATTAAACTTGTAAACGTAATCATCGAAGCAAAAAAGAGAAAGATGGAAAACATCTTTTCGCACGAGCTTTTGTTCAAAATAAAAGACCGTTTGCAAAAGAAAGAAGGAATAATAATTTTACAAAACCGGCGCGGGTTTGCAACGCAAATTTATTGTGAGGACTGCGGGGAAATAGTAATGTGCGAAAAGTGTTCGGTACCGATGACGCACCATTTGAAATCCAACACTTTGCGCTGCCACTATTGCGGCGCGGTCAAGGAAGTTCCGAAAGTTTGCCCCAATTGCGGCTCGCCAAATTTAAAGTTTTTCGGCACGGGTACGGAGCGCGTGGAAGACGAACTTCTTTACCACTTTCCCGAAATACGAATTGAAAGAGTCGATTCCGACACAATAAACAAAAAAGGAAAATTGGGAGAAATATTAAAGCGCTTTGCCAACGGCGAGGTCGATGTTTTGGTCGGGACGCAAATGGTGAGCAAGGGATTGGACTTTTCGCGCGTTACTCTCGTTGGCGTGATTTCCGCGGAAACTACTTTGTGGCTGCCCGATTTCCGGGCAGACGAAAAGACATTTCAACTGCTAACGCAGGTGGCGGGGCGTTCCGGGCGGAGCAAGACGAAAGGGGAGGTGCTTATTCAAACCAAAAACCACAAGCATTTTGTGCTTCAAAAAGTTTTGACGCACGATTACCACGGCTTCTACGAACGGGAGTTGAATCTCAGGAAACTAAACGGTTACCCGCCGTTTACACGTTTGGGTTTGATTGAAACAAAAGACCCGGACGAAAAAAAATCCCGCCGGGCAATTAACGACTTTTACAATTTTCTTGTTGAACAAAAACCGCCACTTTCGATTTCCTTTCCGCACGAAGCGGTAATTTTCAAGTTGAAAGGAGAATTTCGTTACCAGATTTTAATTAAATCCTTACGTGCAAATGACCCGGGCGGTAAATACTTAAGGGAGGCAATCCAAACTGCGCTTTCAAAATTTACGAAAGTTTCTCCCGCGCGCAGTGTTAGGCTTTACATCGACGTTGACCCTCAGAGCATAATGTAATTTTCTCTCCTCCCCCGCATTAAGCAGGAGAGGAAAGAACAATTTCACATTGTTTAAGTTTAAAAATTCAAAACGTAAGCAGCGTAAAATGCCGCCGCTTTAGTTAAATGTTCAATCGGAACTTTCTCGTTCGGTGCGTGTGCAAGCACTTCGTTGCCGGGACCAAAACCAATTACCGGAATTCCGTAAAGCCCGTTAATTGTTACGCCGTTTGTTGAAAAAGTCCACTTGTCAACTTTCGGCTTTTCGCCGAACAATTCTTCGTAAGTCTTAACGCCTTTTTGAATAACGGGATGATCTTCTTCCAACTTCCACGTCGGGTAATATTTTTCCATTCCGTATTCAAATCCGGTGAACGAAGTTTCCTTGTACTGAAGCAAAGTAACCTTGGCGTTCATGTCTTTAACGATTTCTTCAATTTGACCGAGCGCAAGTTCTTTGTCCTCGCCCCAAGTCAGGCGTCTGTCGAGGTGGATTTTTGCGTAATCGGAAACCGCACAAAGCGAGGGAGAAGAGGAAACAAATTCCGAGACAACAACCGTGCCCTTGCCGAGGAATTCGTCGTAGGCAAGGCGTTCGTTTAACTTCTCAATTTCCAGCGCCGCGCGGGAAGCCATATAAATTGCATTTTTGCCCCGCTCGGGAGCCGAGCCGTGGGCGGAAACGCCGAAGAATTCGACTTCAATTTCCATCCGTCCCCTGTGACCCCTGTAAATATTGAGGTTTGTGGGTTCGGTGATTACGACGACGTCCGGTTTTAATTTTTCTTCCTCGATTAAATATTTCCAGCAAAGTCCGTCGCTGTCTTCTTCCATTACGGTTCCCGTAACCAACAAAGTTACGTCTTCCGGGAAGCCGATTTCTTTAAGGATTTTTCCTGCCGTAACCGCAGCTACTGGTCCGCCTTTCTGGTCAACACTGCCACGACCGTGGACGTAGCCGTCTTTAATTTCCCCGCCGAGCGGGTCAAAGTCCCAATTGTCAGGATTGCCGATGTCCACAACGTCAATGTGTCCGTCAATTACAATCAGTTTTGGTCCGTTTCCGATTCTGCCGATTACGTTTCCCAGTTTGTCAATTCTTACTTCGTCAAAGCCTGCTTCTTCCATTATTGATTTCAGCTCGTTTACCATTCCTTCCTCGTGCAAGCTCAACGACTTATGCTTAACCGCGCGAGATAAATTTTCCGCCGTTAACATCTCATACTTTTTAGCCAACTTCAAAATATCTTTAGCTTTTTCCATTTCTTCTCTCCTACATTTTTCAACTACATCTTGGTAAATTTATTTTTTAATCTTTTCCCTTCGGAATAGATTATTTTGTTTGTTTCTGTTTCGTCTATTGTTGTAAGTCTTCCGTTTTCGAGTAAGAATTTCCCGTTTTGAACAACACTTAAAGGACGTCTTTCCAAAAGTCCGTAAATGTAATGTCCCCAGAAATTTTCCTTGTTTAGCGGTGCGGGAGGAAAATAATCCCACACAACAAAATCAGCCCGGTCACCCACTTGCAAATTCGGGAAGTCGGGGAAATATCTTCTAACAAAAGTCAGTTGGTCAAAATATTTTTTCTTAATTAACCTGAACGCTTCGTCGAACGAAAAACCGCTTGCGCGCATCAGCAGGAAAATATTCTTCAAAGATTTTCCCGGGTTTGCGTGCATTCCGTCTGTTCCCATTAGGATTGGGATTGATTCGGGCGCCGAAGCAAAAGCAGGAATACCTACGGAATTATTCAGATTTGAATCGGGGTTGTACGCAATTGCACTGCCGAAGCGGTCGATTGTTTCGTAATCTTTTTTCGTTAAGTAAATTCCGTGCGCCAAAATACTTTTGACATTAAGCAATTTGTAATTTGCCAATCTCTTGACCGGGTAAGCATTTGTAATTTCTTTGCTCATTGAGCGGTCAACCGCATCTTCACACAAATGGATGTGAATTCCAAGGTTGTATTTGTTAATAAAGTCGGACGCTTCGGCAAGGGAATCGTCGGAAACTGTAAAGGAAGCATGTAGTCCCATCATCGAGCGGATGTCCGGGTCAGTCTCGTACCGAAAGAAAAAATCTTCGTTTTCCTTTAAAGATTTTTCCGCAACGGAAGCGCCGTTCCTGTCCGACACTTCAAAACAAAGAACCCCGCGAAGCCCTTGATTTTTAAGGGTTTCGGCAATGGTAGCAAGGCTTCCCTTAATATTATTAGGCGATGCGTGGTGGTCAAAAACGTAAGTTACTCCGCTTTTAATTGCTTCGATGCTTCCCATTAGCGCCGAGGCTTCCGTCATCCGCAAGTCCAACGCTCTGTCCAGCTTCCACCAAAGATTGTGGAGGATGTTGTAAAATGTATCTGTCGGTCCGTTGGGAGAAAGCCCTTTGGCAAGCCTCGAATAAAAATGCTCGTGGAAATTCACAAGCGGAACAGTTACCAAATTACCCGCCGCATCGTAAGGGTTACGCGATTTCCGGCCGGGGTTCTTTAAATAATCCCTGAAGCTTTTTGATTCAAAGCGTTCTATTAAACCGTTTTTAACGTGCAGATTTCCGAATACGGGTTTAACGTCTTCTCCGTCGATTTTACAAACCCAAGCATTTTCAAGGACAAATTTCGTGCGTCCTTTCATTGCGTTGCCTTTTTCTTTAATCCGACTTTTTCGTTAAATGCTTTAATGAATTCGTCCCAAACGGGAGCAATGTTGAACCGTTCTTCCCAATAGTTTTTGTCGTACCATTGAGCGTTAAGTTCTTCAACGTCCTTGCCTTGTTGTTCAACCCAAGTAAAGTATTTCAAATTGTGGATTGCTTTTTTATCGTAGTAAGTTAGTTCTTTGAAATAGTCGATTGTCTGCTCCTTAACCACTGCGTTCCAGTCAACCTCTGATTGCCGGACAGTGTAAGCGCCCCACGCGTCGTTCATTTCTTTCAAGCGGGAATTGTACATCTCTTTTGAATCCGTGAAAACCGTAAAAATAATGTCGTTCTCGTTCATCTCGTAATATTTGGCAAGTTTAATTGCGCTTAGCATATTGCTGATTGAAGAGATGCCGAGGTAAGGAAGTTTTTCAATTACCTCTTCTTTCACGCCGAGCTGTTTCAAAAATTCTTTTCCTGCCGGTTCGTTAAACAATCTGAGAATTCTGAGCGGGTCTTCGTCGTTGATTGCCGTTACAGCGTCGGTATTTTTTACGTTGTGAATCCAAGGAACGTGCTTGTCTCCAATGCCTTCAATCCTGTGTCCGCCAAAGCCGTTCATTAATAATGTGGGGCATTGCAATGCTTCGGAGGCTAAAACTTTTATTTCGGGATTTACTTTACGGAGGTAGTCCCCGGCCGCAATTGTGCCAGCCGAGCCGGTGGCGCTGACGAAAGCGGACATCCTTTGCTTTCCTTCTTTGATTTGTCCGTAAAGTTTTTCGAGCGTGTAACCGGTAATTTCGTAATGCCAAACGGCGTTTCCGAATTGGTCGAATTGGTTAAAAATTAAATATTCGTCACTTTCGGCTTCAAGCTCGTGACATTTGTCGTAGATTTCTTTAACATTACTTTCGCAGCCCGGGGTTGCGTAGATTTCCGCGCCGATTTCTTCGAGCCATTCGAATCTTTCGCGGCTCATTTCCTCAGGCAAAATTGCAACGGCGTGAACCGTAAGCAATGCCGAATTAAAAGCGCCGCCGCGGCAGTAATTTCCCGTTGAGGGCCAAACCGCTTTGTGGTATTCGGGATTAAATCTTCCGGTTACGAGATAAGGCGCAAGGCAGCCGTACGTAGCGCCTACTTTGTGAGCTCCCGTTGGGAAAAACTTTCCAACGAGCCCGATTATTCTTGCTTTAACGCCCGTAATTTCTTTCGGTATTTCCAAAAAATTTATTCCGTCAATTCCGCCTGTTTCGTAATCGTTTGCCCAGTTTATTCTGAATAAATTTCTCGGGTGAACGTCCCAAAACCCGATGCTTTTTAATTCTTCAACTATTTCCTTGTCAATTTTTTCAGGGTGTTTTAATTCTTCGAACGTTGGTAAGATGATATTATTTTCTCTTGCTCTTTTAATTGTCTTTTCGAGATATTCTTCGTTCTCAATTTTCCATTCCCATTTTTCCATATTTACTCCGTAGTTTATGTTTAATTATGTTCTTTTAAAAAGCCGTAACTTTAAAAATAATGAAAAATTCCCACATTACGGGTAAAAGTTTTGGAACTCTTGCAAAGTTTTGAATGTAAGACAAGCCTTGATGATTTTAGATTCGAAGCAAAGTTACTAACAACTTAAAATAACGGAACAGCGTTATGAGTATTGTAGTTAAGAACATCACTAAAAAGTACGGGTCTCAAAGAGCTGTTGACAATATCTCCTTCGAAGTTAAAACGGGCGAAATACTTGGCTTCCTTGGTCCCAACGGGGCAGGAAAAACCACCACGATGAAAATCATTACGTGCTTTATGGCTCCTTCCGACGGAGATGTTTTGGTTAACGGCATCTCAATTTTAGACGACCCCGACGCAATCAAAAAGAAAATCGGGTACCTTCCCGAGAACAATCCTCTTTACAACGATATGCAAGTGCTCGACTACCTTGAATTTGTTGCCGAGCTACAAGGCGTACCTAAGGAAAAAATTCCCTCCCGCATTGCCGAAATGGTGAAAGTTTGCGGACTTAATGATGAAAAGCACAAAATGATCAGCGAGCTTTCAAAAGGCTACAGGCAAAGGGTGGGATTGGCTCAAGCAATGATTCACGACCCTGAAATTTTAATTTTGGACGAGCCTACCAGCGGTTTGGACCCGAACCAAATTGTTGAAATCAGAAAATTAATCCGTGAGGTTGGGAAGGAAAAAACCGTTATTCTTAGTACGCACATCCTTCCCGAAGTCGAGGCAACATCCGACAGGATTCTAATTATTAACAAAGGCAAGATTGTTGCCGACGGCACATCCGAAATGCTGCGCAAACAAGCTCAGGGCACGGAGGTTCTTAAAGTGGAAATCTCCGATGCAGACGACGCGGAGAAAGTTTACGAACAACTGAGCAGCCTCGAAAGCGTGGCAATGGTTGACCCTGAAAGTCAAAATCCTTTCAGATTCGTTGTTAACAGTAAGGAAAACGAATCCTCGCGGAAAGCAATTTTCCAACTTTGCGTTAAAAACAATTGGACGCTTACGGAGTTAACTCCGATTGAAACAAAACTTGAAGACATATTCAGAGAATTAACAACAAATTAGAATTTGAGAAAATGGAACCGATTTTAGTTATTGCAAAAAGAGAACTGAAAGCCTTTTTCGATTCGTTAGCCGCTTACATTTTAATTTCCGTTTTCCTCGGACTCAGCGGTTTCTTCACTTGGCTCTTCGGTTCGGATATTTTCTTTGTGGGACAGGCTACTCTGCAACCATTCTTTTCGGTAGCCTATTGGACTTTGTTCTTCTTCATCCCCGCAATTACGATGAAAATGATTGCGGAAGAAAAGCGAAGCGGGACAATCGAATTGCTGCTTACAAAACCCGTGAACGACTGGCAAGTTGTTTTGGGTAAATTTACCGCAGCTTTAACGCTGATATTAATTGCCTTGGTTTTAACGCTGCCGTATTACATCACCGTTTGGGCTTTGGGTCCCATTGATCACGGAGCCGTTTGGAGCGGTTACCTCGGAACAATTTTAATCAGCTCGGTTTACATTGCAATCGGGCTTTACGCAAGCAGCGTTACGAACAACCAAATTGTAGCTTTCTTGCTTTCGCTGTTCATTGGCGTTTTCTTCCTGATTATTTTCGACGTCCTCGCTTCGAACTTTACGGGATTTTTAGGCGAGCTGTTCAGCTATTTAAGCATTTCCACACACTACGAATCAATTTCGAGGGGAGTAATAGACAGCAAAGACATTATTTACTTCCTCTCGTTAACTTTTTTGGGATTGTTTTTAGCGGAAATATCATTGTCAAAAAGAAACATAGTAGAGTGATTCAGCCATGTTAACAAGAAAAAAATTACAAACGACGGTTTTGTTGGTTTTCGGGATTGTGCTTTTAATTAATATTCTTTCCTTTCGCTTTTTTGTAAGAGCGGACTTTACCGAAGACCAGCGATACAGCCTTAGCGATGCAACAAAAAACATTATCGGCAATCTGGACGACCCCGTAACCGTAACGGCTTATTTCACTGAAAACCTTCCGCCGGATATTGAACAAGTGCGTAAGGATTTCAAAGATCTCTTGATTGAATACGCAAACTATTCCGACGGAATGGTGGTTTACGATTTCATTAACCCCAACGAGAATCAGCAAACGGAAATGGAAGCCCAGAAGAACGGGATTCAGCCGATTATGATTAACGTCCGCGAAAAAGACCAAATGAAACAACAGCGGGCTTACCTTGGCGCTGTTGTGCAATACAAGGACAAAAAAGAAGTGATTCCCTTCATCAAACCCGGCGCCGCAATGGAATACGAGCTATCCTCTACTATTAAGAAATTAACCGTTACGGCAAAGCCGGAAGTCGGATTTTTACAGGGGCACGGGGAACCTTCGTTGGACGAAATGCAACAGGAAAAGAAGTTGCTGAGTGTTCTTTACAACGTCAAACCTATTAAGCTGACGGACACAACAGGCATTCCGCCGACCTTAACCGCTTTGGCAATTGTAGCGCCCAAAGATTCCTTCAGCCAAAGGGATTTGAACTACCTTGACAAATTTGTTAAGAACGGTGGTAAACTGCTTGTTGCTGTAAACCGCGTTGACGGAGACTTTACGACTCAGCAAGGAAAGGAAGTTAAATCCAACTTCTTCGATTGGCTTAAAAAACTCGGCGTAAATGTTGAAAATAAATTTATTGTGGACGTCAATTGCAGTAACATTATGGTGCGTCAACAGCAGGGACTTTTTGTAATGAGCACGCCTGTGCGTTTTCCTTACATCCCTGTAATTACGCATTTTGCAAAACACCCCATTACCGAGGGACTCGAAGCCGTTACGTTTAAGTTCGTGAGTCCGGTTAAAACCACGACTACGGATTCCACGGTAAAAATTACCGTACTTGCAAGGTCTTCGGACAAGTCGGGCTTAAAAACTCCTCCGCTCTATTTCGACATTATGCACCAATGGCGGAAGAGCGATTTTCTTAATCCCTCGCTTCCCGTTGCCGTTGCAATGGAAGGGAAATTCCTCGGAAGTAAAAACAAATCTAAAATCGTTATTTTCGGCGATGGCGATTTTGCAATTAACGGCAAAGGCAATAATGCTCAAAGATTGCAGGAGGACAACGTTAGTTTAATGGCAAACGCCGTTGACTGGCTGAGCGACGACACGGGACTAATTCAATTAAGAACAAAAGGCGTAACCGCCCGCCCGATTGACGTTACGCTTAGCGATAGCACAAAAACGCTCATTAAATACGTAAACTTTTTACTCCCGATTTTATTGATTATTATTTACGGTGTAATCAGATTCCAAACTAAAAAGAAAATTCGCAAACAAATTCAATCGATTGACTATGTCTAAGAAAGATTCGAACAAAACGTTAGGAATTGTTTTTGTTGTCTTGCTCATTATTGTCGGAGTTATTTACTTTACTGGCACGGGCAAGCACGAAAGGAACTTCAGAAAGGACATCGTTGATATTGACACATCAGCCGTTTCGGAAGTTTTCCTTTACCCGAAATCATTGAACGGAAAATATTTGAAATTTTTCCGAACCGAGAAAGGCTGGATGATTAATTATGACAGCAACAAAGTTGACGATGTTCCGGCGCAAAAGATTAACAACCTTTTTGTCGAACTCCTTAAAATAAAACCTTTGCGAGTTGCCGCCCGAAGCAAAAGCAAATGGAACGAATATCAAGTTACGGACAAGAGCACAAGAATTAAAGTTGTTGAGGATGGCGACACAACTTTGAATTTGATTATCGGTAAATTTTCCTACAAGCCTCAAAAACAACAAAATTATTTCTACGGCAGGCAGCAACCGCAGATGAACACTTACGTAAGACTCGGAGACGAAAACGAAGTTTACGAAGTAAACGGTTTCCTTTCGCTTACGTTTAACCAAGGTCCTAACGCTTGGAGAAACGGAAGGATAATTAAAGGCAACTACGAAAAATGGAACAGGCTCTCGTTCGATTATCCTGCCGACAGTTCTTTCCAACTTGTGAAGGTTGACAAAAAATGGCAGTTAAACGGTAAACCGACAGATTCCGTTGCAACCGTGCGTCAGCTCAGATTATTTTCGAGCATCTTTAACGAAAACTTTGTTGACGACATTTCACCCGATTCTCTCAAAACTCCCGATTACAAACTTACAATTGAAGGAGAGAAAGACACTATTACTGTCAAAGGTTACAAACTCGGTAAGAAATTTGTAATCTCTTCCTCACAAAATCCGGGCACGTACTTTGACGGCAACAAGGGTAAGTTGAAAGAAAGAATATTTGTCTCTCAAAGCAAGTTTTTCAAATCCAAGAAAAAGAAAAAGAAGTGATTTCCGGGGCGGAAATTTAACCGCCCCTTTTTTGTTTTCAGCCTTTAATTCTCTCCTGCTGTACCGGCTTTTTTCCTCAAATAAGAAAGAAGAAACTAGAAATAAGAAATTCTTTTCGCTAGACGCAAGAAGCTAGACGTCAGACGTCCGTCTTTGCCCTAGCTTTGCTCGGGCTACGCCGTGACAAGCGAGACGCCCTATTCAGAGAATAGAGAACAGTTAGCAGAGAACAGAGACTTAAGAATCGTCACGCGTCACTTAAGACTTATTTAATTGAAAGTTGAAAATGGAAAGTGGAAAGTTAAGGTAAAATATTTTCGCGTTCTCTGCGCAAAACCTTTGCGTTCTTTGCGTGGTAATAAATGGTTAAGCGGAAAACGCAGCTATTCAGAGAACAGAGACAATTAAGATTGAGAGTTTGAAACAAGGTGGTTCGTCATTTGCTACGCCGCTGGCGGAGCGTCATTTATTGCGGTAGAAAAGTTGGGAGTTGTAATCAACACAAAGTTCTTTCATCCCTCCCACTAAATAATTTTAAGAATTGAGCCCCTGTGGGGCGACACCTTTGTAGAACAAAAGGTGTAGAACCGGCATAAGCTCCTGCGGAGCGACATCTCAGTATCCTTGCTTTCAACCTGTGGGAGTGTGAAGCAAAAACTCGCCGGCAAAATTTTAACATTTACAAAAATTACATTAATTTAACTTTTGAATTTGTAAAAGAAAGTTCAAATTATGTACAAAGAAAAACGAAAGTTTGCTTTAAGAATATTGTGGCTGACATTTTTACTTTTTGTTGCCTTGCAAATTTACTACTATCCACAGTTGCCTGAGCGCATGGCTGTTCATTTCGGACCTTCAGGAAAAGCAAATTCTTTTATGAATAAAGTAAATTCTTTTTGGCTTGACATCGGCATCCTGTTTTTTCTTTCTCTGCTTATGTGGAGCTTAAGTGTAATTATTTACAAGGTCAAAGACATCTGGCTGAACCTCCCGAACAAAGACTACTGGCTTGCACCACAAAGAAGAAAAGACACTCTGGATTATTTGTCAACATCAATTCTGAACATTGGTATCGCTACAAACATTTTCATTATTTTGTTATTTTACGAAGTAATTTTAGCTAATCTCTCGGGAAGCACAAGGTTAAATCCTGCTTTTTGGTTAGTCTTTCTCCTTTACCTATTGGGAATATTTTGGTTCACGTTTTCGTTTGTCAAAAAATTTAGCAAGCGGGAACCTTTAAAATAAAAATCGTATTAAAAAATGGTTAAACAATGAAAAACAAATTTTACAAAGCATTTGATTTTCAAAGATTAAAAGAGAGTCCGCGGGATGATGAATTCCGCACGCCTTTTCAAATTGACAGGGACAGGGTTATTCATTCTTCCGAATTCAGACGCCTGCAAGGGAAAACACAAGTGTTCATTCCGGGAGAGTTTGATTTCTACCGCACACGTCTTACGCACTCAATTGAAGTAGCCCAAATAGGGCGGGCTATTTGCAACTCCCTCCTTTACAGAGAAAAAAACATTTTGAACGACGAATATTTTATCGACATCGACCTTGTGGAATCCGCCTGCCTTGCGCACGATTTGGGGCATCCGCCTTTCGGGCACGCAGGCGAAAGAACTTTGCACCGCTTGATGCTCGACTTTGGCGGGTTCGAAGGAAACGCACAAACACTGAGGCAGTTAACGGAAATATTTTACACGGAAGATAAAAAGCGACGGGGGTTGAATCCCACGAGAGCCTTTATTGACGGGGTTTTGAAATACAAAGCATTTTTTAGCGATTACGAAAATCCCTTTAACCACTTTCTCTACGACGAACAAAAAGCAATTCTCGATTTTGTTTTCGACGGCAGAAAATTGCCGTTCGAAAAGCCGGAAGAGTTAAATAATTTCAGAAGTATTGAATGTCAAATTCTCGATTGGGCGGACGACACCGCTTACGCATTGAACGACATCGTGGACAGCATTCACGCCGGCTTTATGACCATTGCAAGAATTTACCGCTGGATTGAAGAACACGAAAGTAAAATCACTCCGAATCAGAAAAAATATCTTGAAGAAATTACTGAGTGGATTAGAACGGGTGAGTTCAAACGTAAATTCGGCTCGCAGATTGGCGACTGCATTCAATCCACTTCTTTGTGCGAGCGTGAAACTTTTATGGACGACTTGACCAACAGGTACAAGTACAAGCTTGTTATCGGCGAAGAGTGTTACGAAAAGGCTGAAATTTACAAGAGGATTTCTGTTGACTTGGTTTTCCAATCGGCACAACTGCACCAAATGGAATTCAAAGGTAATGCAATGCTTTCCAAAATCTTTGAGGCGTTGAAAGAAAATTACGTTGACAAGGTTAAAAACATTAAGCTCTTGCCCGACTTTTCGGACTACATTATCAGACAGGAAAAAGATTCTAACAAACGCGCGCGCTTGGTTTGTGATTACATCGCCGGAATGACCGACGGATTTGCAATACGAACTTACAAACGTTTGTTTGACCCCGACTTCGGCTCTATTACCGATTTGATTTAGTCACAACGGGCAATGTTTTACTATCTTTGGAAAGGTAAAAGAACAAATCAAAACAAGCCCTTTTTTCCCACGCAGAGAACGCAAAGTTTTTTCGCTTCCCCTGAAATATTTTTCGTGATTTTTTTGAACTATTCCTTCTTCTCAATTAGGCTTCAATACTATCCTACTTTGAGTCCTTACTGAGCCCTATGAGCCCTTTCAATTTATTTCCCCTTTTTCTTTTTTAATTAGGATGGTGTAATTATTAGATTCCCAACATCATATTTTCTAATTGCGCAAAAATTGCGTAATAAATGCGCAATTATTTCAGTGTATAATAAGCTCCTGCTCCTTTTGAACCCGAAGGGATAATAATATTCAATTCTACAAGTTTTCTTAAATCAATAGTTGCCGTTTCCCTTGAAACATCATTTAGTTTTTGGTAATTCTTGTTTGTAATCTTTTTATTTTTCTTCAAATATTCAATGGCTTTAATTTGTCTTTCGTTTAGACCTAACTCTATAAGTTTTGATTTATCCAAGAAATTTTTGAATAATGTAACTTGAATACCTCCAAATACGGTTTCAATAGTCGGCTCGGGTAATCCCGCACTGACACATTCGTTAATTATTTTTACGGTTCCTCTACCCCAAGCTTCAATTAATCCTCCCTTGAAAAAAACACTTGCTAAAATAGGATTATGCGGACGTGAAGAATGTGGACCTTTCAAATCCTCAACACTCAAATTATCAGGTAGAGTACCTTCATTCCAAACTACAATTTTATCGTCATAAACGCTGATTTGAATAGGAGCACCCATATAATCTCTGTGAACTATTGCATTTATTATTGTTTCCCTGATAGCAGCGTATGGATATTCCCATTTCTCAGTACGATGCAGACCTTCATACGAAATGTGAGATATTAAAAATTTTTTATCGAGTATATCAAGAGTTTTATCTGCTAATTCGAAAATATTCCCTTCAACAATTTCCTGAAACAACAGGTCATCAGAAGTTTTACCAAATCTTCCTATTTTTATGAATGCGTTGATATAAAATCTAACAGGGTTTTTCCCAAAAAGTAATACGGCTGCTCTTTTTAATTGGCCGTTTTCCATTAGCAACAGATTATCAAGTATTACTTTGATGTTAGTTTCTTCTTTAATGTAAGGCATTCTCTTGCTTTTGAAAGCGCTGACCTTAAAAGCTTCAATTGCCTTCAAATCAATATCATCTATTTTTGCTTTCGGTTCAAGAATATCGTCCCATGTTTTTCCTGCCTTTTTGAGTAAAAAGTTGTTTAACGTATTTCCCTTTAATTCCTGTTTTGTGCTGCCGCTACGGTAATAATATTTACCTTGATATGAAATAGGTATTTCATAAGGCTTTACATCTATTTCAATGTATGACTTATTACCTTCCTGGTGCAAAAACACATCACACAAAATTCCGAGATGGTTTTGTATTTTGTTAGGTAAATCTTCAAGAAGTTTTTTAGAATTTTTTAGTCCAACAACTTCCCCTTTATCATTTTTTCCAATAAAGATCTTTCCGCCCGATGCATTAGCAAAACCACAAATCCATTTCAGGTATTCGTCTCTCCAAGTTTCTTTCCATTCAATATTTTGACTTTCTTGCATTTATTTTCCCACAGAGACAAAAATAAGATTAATTTTTGGCTCTATGTCGAATAGTGTGGGTAATTAAATTTGAGCTTACCCGCAATGAATAAAATCATATTTATAAAATTAGTAGTATTTCTGTATCCTCTGGCTCTTCTCTTAGCCAATTGAATTTTATTGTTTATTCCTTCTAAAACACCATTAGAAATTTTAGCGTCAAAATAATTTA
>JALWGH010000100.1 GCA_027013735.1 Melioribacteraceae bacterium | reverse complement strand
TGTTAGCAAAGAACAATTAACGGGGTATTGTTTTTCCCTTGTTATTATTGAATGAATTGGAGATGATAAATTCAAAAAATTTTAAAAAACTATTTGATTTAAATGAAAAAAAAATTATTTTTTCGATGTTCTTACTGAATTTCTATTAACAAAATCAAGGGGTAAAGAAATGGCAAAAGCACCAATGACTAAAGGACAAATTGTAGAACACCTTGCCAAAAAATTAGGCACGACTAAAAAAGTTGCGAACGGTTTTTTGGATGAGCTCGTTGCTTTGGCTTACAAAGAAGCAAAGCGCGGCTTTACGATTCCCGGCTTAGGTAAACTTCATGTTGCATCACGCAAGAGAAGAAAAGGCCGTAATCCCGCAACCGGCGAAACCATTGTTATTCCTGCAAAGAAAGTTGTAAAATTCAAAGTTTCCAAAACTTGTCAGGATGCAGTTTATCCTCCGAAGAAGAAATAAGGAAAATTGCTACTCTTTTTAAGCCCGCTTTTTGCGGGCTTTTTTGTTCCTCTTAAGTTTTTTGCTTTGAGCTACTTCCCCTAATTTTTGAATGTGCTGTAAAAGTTGTGAGTAAAGTTCCCTGTCTATTTTGCTAAGCATTGTAGTAACGAAAGCATTGTAGTTTATTAAATGGGGCGTTACTCCAATTACATTTTTCCCGTCTGTGATGTAAAGAGGCAATGCGGCATTTCCTGAAAAAACACCGCCGTCAATTTTCTTTATCTCCGAAAATTTTATTTCGACTTTTTTCCGTTTGTTCATAAAATTAGTGCAAATCATTTTTTCTTCATCAACCACAATTTCGAAAGGAAAATATTTGTACATTCTGAAATAGTACCTGATGAAGAAGAGCAAAAACAAAACGGTGACAATCAGCGGGAGCCAATATTTGCTATCGTGAAAAACCCCGCCAAGGGCAATGATTGCATAAGCCAATAATAACGGGGTTAAAATGATGTTAAGATGCCGGTAAATTATTCTTGCTAACAGAGGGTAACCGTATTTTGTCATTTTGTTTCTTTTTTCCTTAAAAAATTTTTCCTTTAAAATCGAATAAATTTTATCTTTAGGTGTAAATAATAAAGAAAAAAGAATTGAAGTGAAACTCTCGAAGAAAGAAAAAAAGAAATTTGAAATGTACGTTAAAGCCAATATGCGAAAGGGCTATTTCGCAGCGCTTGCTTTTCTTGGCAATCACGACGACGCAATGGAAATATCCCAGAAGGCATTTATTAAAGCGTTCGGGCATTTCAAAAAATTCGACCGAAGTAAAAATTTCTTCGCGTGGTATTACACTATTTTGAGAAATCTTTGTCTTAATCATATTCGGGACAATAAAAAGAAAAAACCTCTCGACGAAATAATAATCAGTAAAGAAAACACCGAAGCGGTAAATCCTCAAACCGCCGTTGAAAACGAAGAGCTGAAAAACCAATTGCACAAAGCGCTATTCAATTTGGACGAAGAAGACAGGGAGATTTTAATTTTACGTGAGTTCGAGAATTATTCCTACAAACAACTTTCGGAACTTCTCGGAATCCCCGAAGGGACGGTAATGTCCCGGCTTTATTATGCAAGAAAAAAATTAGCAAAAGAATTAAAAAGATACTTAAAGTAATCGGATGCAAAAAGAACATTACATATTGTTGGTTGAAAAGTTTTTGTCGAACGAAATTTCGCAAGAGGAACTTTCGGAGTTAAACTCCTTGCTCGAAAGTGACGAAGAACTAAAAGCCGACTTTGAAGAGCAAAAGAAAATTAAGGAGGTGTTAAATAAAATGGAATTAAGAAACCCTTCGCAGGAAGTTTGGGACAGTTATTGGCTCAACGTTTACAACCGCATCGAGCGCGGAGTGGCGTGGATATTGATTTCAGTAGCTTCGATTATTTTACTTAGCTACGCGGCAATTGACGCAATCGACGAATTGCTTGCGGACACGCAAACGCCCGCCGTTATTAAATATTCAATTTTTGCTTTAATTCTCGGCGGGGTAATTTTGTTTGTGTCTCTAATCAGGGAAAAATTATTTGTGCGTAAAAAAGATAAATACAAGGAGATTCAAAGATGATAATTGTTTCGTCTTCTTTTGTTGAAGGTAAAAAAATTACGAAAACTTTGGGACTGGTAAAAGGCAATACAATCAGAGCAAGGTTTATTGGGAAAGACATTGTTGCGCTTATTAAAAATCTTTTAGGCGGAGAAATTGAAGAATACACAAAGCTAATGGCGGAAGCGCGTGAGCAGGCTCTTGACCGCATGATTAAAGAAGCCGCAGCGCTCGGGGCAAACGCCGTAATCGATTGCCGTTTTTCCACAAGTTACATTATGCAGAGCGCAGCGGAAATACTTGTTTACGGCACTGCTGTTTACGTTGAGTAAAAGCTAATTTTTCTTTTTGCTCATCCTGACTATTTCGTCAAATTCCTTTTTTGTAACGGGCATCACGGAAAGACGGTTGCCACGCTGAACCAGTTTCATATTTGCCAGCTTGGGATTGGCTTTCATTTCCGCAAGCGTAACAGGGCGTTCGAACTTTTCAACAAATTTCACATCAACCATGTACCACGTGGGTTTGTCGCTTTTACTCTTGGGGTCGTAGTGCGGATCTTCGGGATCGAACGCTGTAAAATCGGGATAGCCTTCCTTTACCACTTCGCAAATCCCAACGGCGGCAGGCGGTTCGGTATTGCTGTGGTAAAAAATTACTTTGTCGCCTTTTTTCATTTGATCGCGCATAAAATTCCGCGCTTGGTAATTACGCACGCCGTCCCAGTACGTCTTTTTGTCTTTCTTCAAATCGTCGATTGAATAAACCGACGGCTCCGATTTCATCAGCCAATAATTAGCCATCTCATTTCTCCTTTAAATATTTTTCCAACCAAAATTTTCTAAGTCTGTTAACCTCATCCTTTTGCCCCCGCAGGAAATGGTCTCCGTCTTCAAACACCACAAGCCGGAAAGGAATTTTTAATTCCAAAAGTTTCTGCGAAAGGTCAAGCGAGTCTCGCGGCGAAACGCGATTGTCCTTAGCCCCGTGTAGCAATAATAACGGTGTGGTTCTACTTAGTTTTTCCGGAAAGTTTACGATTGAACGTGAGCTGAAAAACTCTTCAAGATTTTCAACTTTTAAATCGCTCATTTTTTGCGAATAAAACTTCTGCATAAAAACGCTTTGCTCAGCGTTTCTTTTTACATTCGCAATGCCCGCAACTACAATTGCCGCTTTGAACAAATTTGTTTTCGTTAAAGTCAGGTGCGTCATCATTCCGCCACGGCTCCAGCCTTCAATGCCCCAGAGTTTTTCATTTGCAAACGGGAGTTCTTTTGCAAGAGGAACTAAATTTAAAATATCGTTAATGTCCGAGCCGCCGAACTCGTCCGTTCCCTCACCCCCAGCATTTCCTCTGTATTGCGTTGCAAAAACAACGTAACCCCAACTTGCAATCTGCCCGAAAAGTCCGCGTGCGGTAAAGTCATCCGTAGCGCCTGCATCTCCGTACCCCCCACGGCACCAAATAACACAGGGATATTTTCCCGAAACGTCAGCAGGATAAGCGAGAAAACCCTTTATTTTCAAGCCGTCCGAGAGGTAAGTGATTTTTTCTACAACAGATTTTTCAAATATTTCTTTTCCCCAACTGTTTTCAAACAGTCTCGTTTGTGCGGAGTCCAGCCTTATTTTTTCGCGGGTTACGAACAATTATTATTCCTTTTGAATTTTGTTTTCAAATATTTATTTTGTAAAAATAAAAAACAAAAGATTAACATAATCACAAATATCCGCAATATGGGATAAGTGAAATGTTGCGATTGATGCTTTGTTAGAACACATTCTTCTAAAGTGAAACGTTCTTTCTCTGTCCCTTCGGGGGATAAGTAATGCATCTGAACAAAAACACAGAACCAAACAGCTTTTTAGAACTGAAAAAAGTAATATTATGTTAGAAAAAGACATTGAAAATTTAATTGCAAAATATCCTGATGAGTTTTTTCCGGGATCAGGGTTTAAATTACTTGGACAACAAGTTAGGCTTGGAAATAAATATGCCGATATCATTTTTGAGGATAAGTTCAAAAGAAAAATAATTGTTGAAGTAAAACGGGGAATTTTAACAAGAGATGCGGCTGGACAAGTAATGGAATATTATGGGCTGTTAAAAGAAACTAATCCTGATGACATTATTGAATTAATTTTATGTGCCAATATTATACCACCAGAACGAAAACATTTTCTTGAAATGAGTGGTATTGAATGTAAAGAATTAGGGATAAATTTAATTAACAAAGTGGCAGCCAAATATTCATATGAATTTATAAAACCATCAGAAAATATTAACGCAGATACGATACCTAAAATACCTAAAGCTGATAAAGTTTGGATTTTTCAGGCAAACCCACAACGTTATGATATAATGAATGCATTAGCAGATGATGAAATTGGAAATGAAATTCATTGGCTTGTAAATCAACATAAAAATGAAATAAAGAAAGGGCATTTAGGAATTATTTGGCTCTCAGGTAAAGAAGCTGGAATTTATGCAATTACTGAAATATTAACTGACCCGCAAATAATGAAAGAACCTGAAAGTGAAAAAAAATATTGGATAGATAGTTCAGATAAAGATGATTTTAGATTACGTGTAAAAATGAAAATAATTAGGAACTTACTTAAGAATCCACTTTCAAAAGAAACTATTAAAAAAACAAAAGGATTAGAAAATTTAAGTATCCTACGATATTATCAAGGAACAAACTTTCCAGTAAAATTAAATGAGTGGACTGAAATTAGTAAAATGATAAAGGAATAACACCTATAAAGTTTCAAGTGGAAAGTTGAAAATGGAAAGTGGAAAGTTAAAAGAGTGAACAGGTAACAGTGAAAGAGTTGCAACGAAGTGATTGGTCATTTGTCCCGCCGCTTCGCTTGTGGGACGTCATTCATTGTGGTGGATAAAATTGGAGAGGATAATTACTTCGATACCGTCTCCGCCCCGCATTCGCTGGGCTTCGCCGGTTCTGTCTTCATTTTTCGCTGCGCTCAAAACGAAGACTGAGTGGAGGTGGCGGGAATCGAACCCGCGTCCGAAATTACCGTTCAGTGAACTTCTACGCACATAGTCTGCCTTTTTTCTCTCGCTTGAATAACTCCGGCAGACGGGATTTATTCAAGCCAGCCCGATTAAAAATTCGCCAAACCTACTCGGGCGCTCGGTTCGACTATCGTCCCGGACGGCGTTCTTCCGAATCCAGGGACGAAAGGACTCGGAGAACGGCTGCGTTTAGTTTACGCAGCTAAAGCGTAATTATATTCGCCATTTATTGTTTTTCCGCCGTTTTACGTGTCTGCGGGAACACGGTGCGCAGTTCAAAGAACTCAGTAACCCCGTCGAAACCATATTCACCCCCGGTCATTTTTGCCACTCTATTTCAGGCGTACCGGTAGAAATGTTTTCAAATCGGGAAAGAACAAACAACAAATCGGACAATCTATTTAAATAAACAATCGCAGTCTCGTTTATTTGTTCAAGCTGTTGTAATTCAACCGTGCGTCTTTCGGCTCTTCTACAAACGGTTCTAACAAATTGTAAAATTGAAGCGCCTTCGCTTCCGCCCGGTAAAATGAAAGTTTTTAACTGCGGTATTTTACCGTCAATTAAATCTATTTGTTCCTCAAGGTAGTCCACCATTTCCTTAGCAACACGAGGAACTTTGTATTTTGTTTCCTCAGGTGTGGAAAGGTCGGATCCCAAAACAAACAAATCGTTTTGTACTTTACGAAGAATCTTTTTCGATTCGTCCGTCTCAACTTTGTTAAGAGCCACACCGATTAGAGAATTCAGCTCGTCAATCGTGCCGTAAGATTCGAGCCGAACATCGTTTTTAAAAACTCTTTTTCCTCCGAACAAGGAGGTCATTCCCTTATCACCTGTTTTAGTGTAAATCTTCATCTTTTTAACGGTGGAATTTGTAAACTAATGCCACAATTTTTGCCGCCGGCTTCCACATCCAAGCGTGGAATATTTGCGTCAACGATGCTTGAGTTGAACACACCCAAACCGACAAAAGAATTCACGTATTTTGAAAACACCAGCGAAGTAACGATACCGATTTCCACATCCTTGATTTTAATTTCGAACGGTAACTCGACCTCCGGTTCTCCGTCAAAAATCACCAGCGAAAGCTTCCGTTCAATTGTACCGTAAGAATCCTTATTCAGAGCCGCTTCCTTGCCTAAAAATCCTTGTTTCGCAGAATCAATTTCCTTTAACAAATTTAATTCTCGCGGCGAGAGCAAATCGTTTATTTCGTTTGGAGCCTTTGGTAATCCGCTTTCCACACGGAAAACTTCAAAGGCACTTTCCCCCACAAAATCGAAATTAAAAACCGACTTATTTTCCGTCAAGTATTCGGCAAATTCCTTCAGCTTATCCGTTTTAACAAGAGCCCTGAACCGGGGCGTTTCCCAAATACTTTTTTCACGAATGAACAGAAAATCCAGATTCTCCGTCGTCTGCCTTGTAATTAAATTACTTTTAGCGCCTTCCTCGTCAGCAATTAAAATTGCGAACGACTCTGACTGCATTCCGAGCAGTTCGGCAACAATGTAGTCGTCGGAGCTGATTATTTCAACATCCTCGCCGTGAAGATACCGTTGCATCCACAGGGAAAGTTTCTCTTCGTAAACCTTGTGCCCTACAACCACGAAATCCTCGCCGTCTTTAAATATCCGAACCCTGTCCAATATTTTTCCACGCTCATTTAAGAAGAGAGCGGAAATTTTTTCGTTTTCGCCGATAGCGGAAATATCTCTCGAAACCAATTTCTGCAAAAATCCCAAAGCATCTTTTCCGCTAAGCCTAAAATAAGACGGTTTGTAAAAACGCACTCCTACGCCGTAGCGCAGAGATTCGTACTCCTTAGCTTCATCGGAAAAAACGCTTACCTTGCCGTCGGGAGAGTTTTGAACCGCCTCGACAATTCTTGTTAAACCCGGCAAATTATTCTTATTCTCGTCTTCTTTAACAAACATTAAGCTTCCTCAATATTTCCGCCACCACCTTCTGCTAACCTTGGTAACATACAGATGTTTAACCGTGTCCCAATAAAACGGAATTGAGTCAATAATCTTAACATACGTAACCGTATCGGCAAACCGGTATTCCCAATAGTCGGGATATTTGTCGTCATTGATGTTAGCCATCGTCCGTTTGTGCGCAATGCCCACGTAAGTTTCAAGCAGATGCGGTTTCTTCTCTATTCCGTCAATCAGGAAAAAGTTGAAATCCCTGTGTCCCGAAATTATTCCGTCCTCAAAATCGAGATCAACGTAAAGAATATTTTTTGCTTTCCAGCGTTTAATCGTCATCGAGTTGAAACCTCCGTGAATAGGGACTTCGGCTTCCCACAACTTTGTGAACTCACCGTCTTTACTACATCTGAAGCAAGTCAGGTAAAAGAAAGCCGTGCCTAATTTGGTGCTATCGAGATTAATGAAACTCGATTCGTAGCCCACAATGTTTTTCGTTTCGATGAATCGCTCGCCCGGTTTGGACTTTGCAATTACTGCAAAAACGTAATGCTTGCCGCCAGTTTTGTAATCCAAAATAGCCGGCTTGGGCAAGGAATAAGTGTAAGTTTTATCGAACTCAACGAGATAAGTACCTTCGTCGTAATTATCAAGGATGTATTGCTTCATTGCAATCGCATCGCACGGTTTTCTGTGTTTTGCCTGCTCTTTCTGCACATTCAGATTGTAAGAACGGATTTCCCTTTCCTTTGCGGGATTAGTAGCCGGAGTCTCGCCCGTAGTACCTGAATCCGATTTGCCGCCGCAATAGGTTAATCCTATTAACAGGAAAAAGAAAACGCCGAATATTTTTAGTGGTTTCATTTTACTCCCCCACTAATTTATTAAAAATTATTTCTTCGAAAACTCTTCCATAAAATAAACCGAGCTGTAAATTCCTTTGTAGAAAGAGTCAATACTAAAATGCTCGTTCGGTGAATGAATATCGTCCGTGTCGAGCCCCAAGCCCATTAGCACAACGGGAGCATTCAAAATTTTCCTGAAGTCAACTACGATAGGAATAGAGCCTCCTTCACGCGTAAAAACAGTCTTTTTACCGAATGCCTTACCAACCGCTTTAGCTCCCGCCTGAATTGCAGGATCGTCCAACGGGAAAGCAACCGGATGCCCGCCGTGCATTTCCTTAACGCTTACGCGGACGCTCTTGGGCGCAATCGCTTTAACATACTTAGTAAATTCCTTCGCAATCTTTTTAGGATCTTGGTCGGGAACAAGTCTCATGCTCACCTTTGCCGTGGCTTTTGACGGAAGCACCGTTTTTGCTCCTTCTCCCGTGTAGCCGCCGTAAATTCCGTTACAATCCAAAGTAGGACGCGTCCACAACCTCTCCAACGTCGAATATCCTTTTTCTCCTTGCAACTCGCGAACGCCGTACTCCTTGGCAAATTTCTTGTCGGAAAATCTCAACGCTTTAATATTTTCCTTTTCCGCCTTCGTGATTTTTTTAACGTCTTTGTAAAAGTTCGGAATTTTAACCTTGCCGTTTTTGTCGTGGAAAGATGCAATAATTTTTGCCAATTCGTTAATCGGATTTGCAATTGCGCCGCCGAAACTACCTGAGTGTAAGTCTCTGTTCGGACCTGTTACTTCGATTTCCATGTAAGTCAATCCCCTCAAGCCGTAATTGATTGTAGGAACGCCGGGTGCGTAAAGACTCGTATCGGAAATCAAGACTGCGTCGCACTTGAGCATTGCTTTGTGTTCCTTAATAAAGTTGGTAAGATTTTCGCTCCCGACTTCTTCTTCGCCTTCAATAACGAACTTAACATTAACCGGCAATTTGCCCATTGTTTTCATTTGGGCTTCAACGCTTTTGATGTGTACGAAATTCTGCCCCTTGTTATCGTTAGCTCCGCGTGCGTAAATTTGTCCGTCCCTGATGTCCGGCTCGAACGGCGGAGTTTTCCAAAGCTCTAAAGGTTCGGGGGGCTGGACGTCGTAATGCCCGTAAATTAAGACCGTTTGAGCTCCTTTTGCCCCGAGCCACTCGCCGTAAACAATGGGATGCCCTTTGGTTTTGTAAATTTTTGTTTTTTTAACTCCCGCATCTTTTAACTTGGAAACAACAAACTGAGCACATTTTAACATATCCTTTTTATTCTCTTCCTTAGCGCTGATGCTTGGAATACGCAAATAATCTTTTAATTCTTCAAGGAATCTTTCCTTATTCTCTTCGATAAATTTTAATGTAGCTTCCACAACAACCTCTAACATTTGTTAATATTTTATGAATATTTAATTACAATAAAAGAATTTTAATTTAAGAAATAAAGATAATAAAACTTTAAGCGAAAATCGTAAGAAAAGTATTTTCGTGAGACCTTGGACATCAAACCCTTTCAGAGAACAGAGAACAGAGAACAGAGAACAGTTAACAGTGAACAGAGCTCCAGCGGAGCGACATCTCGGTAACCACGGGTTTCAACCCGTGGGATTGGCAAACGAATGTAAACAAAATTGTTTTGGCGCGATTTTTGGTTGGCTCGTTGGAGCAAACTTCCGCCGTTGGCGAGGCAGTCAAAAATCGTGACAAAACTTTCAATAGTAGCCAAAAACAAAAAAAATTGTCCGAGTTCCGTAGGAACGGCACAAAAACAAACGTCATTGCGAGAAGGGATTCCGACGGTATTCAGAAGACCGACAAAGCAATCTGTTGTTTATTCAACATTTGCTTTTTAGGAAGACAGATTGCTTCGCTTCGTTTCACTCCGCTCGCAATGACGGCTTTCTCGTCATTGCGAAGGAGCGTAGCAACTGAAGCAATCTGTCGTTTTAATAATCCTTTGTAAAAATCCGACAGATTGCCACAGAAATTGCTAACGCAATTTCTTCGCAATGACAGTGGGGTTTTACAGATTGCCACCCCCGCATTCTGCGAGGCCACAATGATACAGAACTTATTTGGTGGAAAGTTGAAAGTTAAATGCTTTTTCAGCACTTATTCCATCCAATAATCCATTAATCCAAAAGTATTTTTTAAGAGCTCACTGTTCACGTTTCGCGGAGCAAACACATTCAAACTCCCGACATTACTTAAAGTGTTTCTCTGCGAAAATTCTCTGCGTTCTCTGCGTGGAAAAAAGAATTGAAGTAGGCCTGTTATTATTGAACTTACAACGTATTAAGTATCGTTCCCCCAATAATATCAGCTCTTTGTCAGGGTAATAAATTCCAGTTTTAACTTTTCAATTACCGTTTCCGGTTTTAAGAGGAAACCGCAATCGAACGTTTTAACAGGACATTTATTCTTACCGTGAATTCCGCAAGGTTTACAAGCAAGATTATCGTAACTAAGGTAACTGCTGCCCTCAAGGTAAGGATAAAATCCGAAAGAAGGAACGGTTGACGTGTAGAGCATTAAAGTCTTAATTCCCGCCGCCTGTCCCATGTGTGCCGGTGCGCTGTCATTGGAAATTAAAAATTCGCAACGGCGCAAAAGCGCAACCGATTCCACTGGACTTAACATCCCCGCCGCATTGATTACCTTGGAAGAAAGCTTTGCAAAATCTTCACAATATTGTTTGTCTTCTTTTCCGCCAATCAAAAAAACCGAATACCCCTCCCCAATTAAATAATCAATTATTTCAATGTAATATTGAGCGGGATATTTTTTCGTTTCCCAAACAGAGCCCGGCGCAACGGCAACAAATTTCCCCTTTTTTATTTGCGGGAACAAGTGCAACAACTTTTCTTCAATGTCTTTGCCGGTTTCAATTTCCGGCGGTATTTTCCAATCTTCCCCTTTCAAAAATTCCTCGTCGAGCAAGGAAAGATTCCTTGCAACTTCGTGAGCATCTTTGTTGTACCTTACAATTTTATTGTACACAGAACTCCACGACGCGTTGTCAAAGCCAGTTTTTTCAGGGGCATTGATTAGCTTCACTATTAACGAAGTCCTGAACGAGCGGTGGGGCGAAAAGATTTTTTCGTAATTGTTTTTTTTCAAAGTCAGCGCAAACCGGACAGTTTTCCTCAACGATTTTTCATTACCCTTTTTGTCGAACACATAAACCTCATTAACAAACGGCGAGGCGCTAAAAACCTGCTGCGTCGAAGGAATTGCAACCACATCAACAAACGATTCGGGAAACCTTTCTTTTATTTTTTG
Organism: Melioribacteraceae bacterium; assembly: GCA_027013735.1. Taxonomy (GTDB): domain Bacteria; phylum Bacteroidota; class Ignavibacteria; order Ignavibacteriales; family Melioribacteraceae; genus WFQV01. The sequence continues at coordinate 3,026 of JALWGH010000100.1, read as the reverse complement.
AATTAATGGAAGTGTGAGAAATGCATCGCCCAAAAATGCGGTTTGGATAACAAGGATTTTCATTTTAATACTTCCAAATGTCGTGCATCCAGAACCATTGCTCGGGGTAACGCCTGATGAATTTTTCCACTTCGTTCATATAACGTTGATTAAAAAGCACGCCGGCTTTTTCCTTGCCAATCAAATCCGAGTATTCAAATTTCTTGAACATTATTTCGTAAGAACCGTCGCTCTTCCTTCCAATTAAGACAAGCAACACGGGTGCGCCTGTTTTAAGCGCAATGGAAGCCGTTCCGAAATAAAGCGGAGTAGGTTGGTTAAAAACTAACACTCTTTCATTCTCCCTGGGCGCACGCTGGTCTCCCACAATGCCAATTATTTTACCGGATTGCAATGCGTTGATTAATCCCCTTGTGCCTTCCGCAACCGAAATTACTGTGTTGCCTTTCGAAGCGCGCATATTATCGAACCAGCGCGTTACGTAAGGATTCCTTTGCGGTTTGGTCAAAACGTGAACGCCGTCTTTGGTTAGCAAGCCCGTTGCAACTGCGCCAAGCTCCCAATTACCGATGTGGGCTGTCAGCAATATTCCGCCTTTGCCGGATTCGTCCAATTCCTTTAACAACTCGCCGTTAACAACTTGGAATTTGGAAAGAATGTCTTCCCTGCTCATTGAAGGGATCAAGAAAGCCTCAAGGAAAGTAAGCGCAAACCCCCTGTAAGTTTCGTGAGCAATTTTTTTGATTTCTTCCTCGCTTTTCTCCGGGAATGCGGTTCTTAAATTTTTAAGAACAACTTCCCGCCGGATTGGAACAATGCGGTAGAAAAAATCCCCTAAGAACAAAGCTAACTTTCTCGTTCCTTTCCAGCCGAGCAGGCGGGTAAGCCCGACAAAAAACAAAAAGACAATATATTCTAAAACGTTCTGCACAACTTTAATTCTGAATTATTCTTCTCTGCCAATCGTAATCGTGAATTTCGCCCCTTTTAGTTGAGTGCAGCAATTCGTAATCCGAATAGCCGGTTAAGTCGCCAAAGATAAAATAAACTCCGCCTTCGATTGAATTGTAGTACCAAATTTGGTAAGGCTTACGGTTCGAACTGCTCGGGTAGCGCTCTATTTGATCGTAAGGTCCGTATTTTAAGTAAACCCTTCCCCTGTCCGTTTTGTAACCGGGCTTATTGAAAGCGCCAAAATGTGCGTTAACGTACCGAAGTCTTTTCAAGAATTTTTCCTTGAATTCGTTTTCCGGCGTTTGAGGCAGCGGGTCACGTTTCTTCCAAAAATTGTAAAGGAATTTCCGCTTGGCATCAAGCGAAGTCAATTTTTCGTAACGGTCAATTTCTTCGCCCGTTGCAATGCATTTTGCCTCGTCGAATTGTAAGTCGCAATCATCTTCCGAAAGCACGCCGTACTCACTGCCGATGAACGGAGCGTTTCCCTTTGCAACCTCGTTCTGTTTTTGTTTCGGATTGTAAAGGAAAAACTTTTTGCCGGAAATCGCACCTTTGTCGTTTGTCGTGTCCCGCAAAGTGATTAGCAAATTGTACGAATCGGTCGGGAATTTCGTCAGGTTAATCATTCCCACTTTAACCAAGGCATTGGAAACCGGCTTAACGTTTCCGCCCCGCTGATAAACGACCTCGCCCACGGAATTAACCAGCGCAACGTTCATCTTCAAGTTTCCGTGTTTTGCCGCCGTCAACAAGTTGTAAAGCTCAACGTAATAAAACAAAACAGGATTCTGCGGATCAAAAACAATCGAGGGATTCGGAATAACTTCGTAAGAATTTTTGTAAAAAATCGATTTCTTATTTACACCTTCGTTCTTAATATTCTTGGCAAGTTCAATGTGACTCAAGCTTATTTTATTTCCAATAAAGGGATTAACCTTAAACTTTTCAGTGTAAGTCTTTGTTTTGGAAGTATCGGCAAAATCCCCGCCGGAAACTTTAGCAACATAGTTGCCCTTTCCAAGTTTGAAACCGAGCACACCAACCAAAGCATGCTGCGCGTCAGTTGAATCCCCGGGATTAACCGGTTGTTTGATTTTCCAAATTTTATTTACCACATCCTTGCCGGTGGATTTGTCGGTTATTTGAATTTTTAAAAGTCCGTTAACAAAATTTCCGGCAGAAGTCTCGGTAGTTTTAAGCTCGTCTTTAGGAAAGGAATAATAAAATTCAATGTAATTGGAAACCGAATCATAGCTAAACTGAGCGTAGTCGAATTGAAAATCAATTTTCTTCTGCCCAAAAGTTAAAGCAGAGACTAAAAACACCGCAACAATAAAAACCTTTCTCATTTTCAACTCACCACTCCTCATCTGTTCTCTGTTAACTGTTACCTGTTCTCTTTTTTCATTCCGCCCAACTGATTTTTCCCCTTGCCTTGCATTTTAAGATGAATGTTCTGAATATCTTCCCTAACGCTCTTCTTAACTTCCTCGTCGTTGGAAAGCTCAAGATAACGTTCAAAGTAGTAAAGGGCGTCTTCGTATTTTTCATTTACGTAATAGACAATACCAATGTTCCTGTAAGCATCGGCAAAATCCGGTTTGTACTGAATAGCCGTTTTGTAGGACTCAATCGCCTTGTTCCATTTGTTTAATTGCGTGTAGGCAAAACCGAGATTAAAATGGGCAAGGTAATAGTCCGGCTTCCTTTTGATTGCAATGTTAAACGCCGTAATTGCGTTCTTGTAATCGTGCAACTGCGCGTAGGCGTTGCCAAGGTTTACGTACGTCATGTAATAATCGTTGTAAAAGAGGGACTTTTTGTAAAACTCAATTGCTTTCTTGTAGTGCTTCTCGTTGTATTCCTTATTCCCCATGTGCAAAAGCGCATCGTACGGCGTAAAGCGCGGTCGGTCTATTCCGTAATAGTAAAACAAAACAAAAGCTGCAAGCACAATTGCGGGAGTCTTAAATTCCTTCCACTTCCCTTCGTAAATTAATTCGTAACCTTTAACAATTGCGTAACCGGCGTAAATCATCAATAACGGTGTTATTGCCAAACGGAATCTT
>JALWGH010000099.1 GCA_027013735.1 Melioribacteraceae bacterium | reverse complement strand
AGACGAGAAGCTTGCTTCGAAGTCTTGTCGGTTCGATCCGCTAGATAGACCGCCGCAGGCGGTCTATCTGCGGATTGAAAATCCGCCGCTCCGATATTCCGACCGCCTGCGGTCGGAATATCTATTAATTAACCCGACGAAAACCAATTGATCCCGGCATATTAGCCCGACAATCTTGTCGTGCTAACATTCCTTCCTTTTTAATTGTTTTCGTCATAACTTGTTTTATTTTAATTAATTACAGTTTATTTCAATTTATCTGTTGGTTTGTTAGCAAGAATCATCGTTCCGCCTAACAAACCATTATGTTATTCCGTCTAACAAGCTCAAAATATTTAATATTACTCAATATGTTTCTATTTTTTATCATTTAATTCCAAATTGACAAAAGTGAAATTATTTGGAGGGAGAAGTAGAAAACAAAGGAAATTATTCGCCCTCGTCAAGGAGTTTATTGTTTGAAAATATTTAAAAATTGTTTTACCCACTAATAACCTCTGTTTGACAAAACTAAATTATTAAAATTTTAGTTTTTTTGCAAACGGACGGAATTCAATTTTTAATTTTGAACTTGCCTGCCCTGCCTGCCGTCAGGCAGGCGTCAGGCAGGTGTTGAATGACAAACTTGCTTTACGGATTTTAATTAGGGAATTCCGCTCAAAACTTATTTGTACTGTTGGTGGTGAAACCGGTTTAACCCCGTGGTTAATGTTTTGCACCCTCCTGACTTTAGTAAAGTTAAACCTGTAAATGCTGGGGGTAAGCAATCTAATTATCCACTCATCCATGCATCCAATCATCTGGCAGTGAGAAATTTTCCACTGTCCATTTTCAACTTTCAATTGAATAAGTCTTAAGTCTCACGTAACGATGTCTCAAGTCTCTGTTAACTGTTCTCTGTTCACTGAATAGCTATTTCTAGCGTCTTACGTCTTGCGTCTAGCGTAGAGTCCATTTCTTATTTCTCGTTTCTTCTTTCTTATTTTGCCGCCAATTTTAGACCTGTACTAATAAAAATAAAAAAGCCGTTCCGGTATTCGAAACGGCTTGGGACTAAAATGGGAACAATGGGATTTATTTATGCTGGGGTTGGGAGGGGCTATTTTTCCTTAAATTCCTGTAAAATCTTTTCGGCAACTTTATTAATTACTTCGTCGGAATCGTAAACCTTATTGGCAATGTTTGTCTTAATTCTTTCGATTTTACTTTTGCTTACTTCCTCGAACTTTTCTTTTGCCGCTTTGGAAATTTCAATCTTGTCTTTTACGTCAAGTGCGGGAGCATCCGCAGTTTTCTTTGCCTTTACTTGTTCGCTTAAGAAAATATTTGTGTTGTTGCTTATTCCGTTAACTTTCATTTTTATCACCTTACTTTTTACTACTTCTTTCCTCCCCGCAAACTCATTATCGAATAAAAATTCAAAATGTTTAGCCTTTCCGGCAAAATTATTTTTTGTAAGCTACAATTTTTTTCTTGTTTTGAATACTTTTTAATTCTCTTGCAATCTGTTCGCTCGTTCTTTTGCGAAGTTTGTGGAGAATGTCCAGTTTTTCGTTTACTAATTTAACCGGCTTGCTTAATTCTTCGTTGTATTTTTGTAATTCGTGTAAGGGATATTTATTTAATAGCTCGTTTCTTTTCCTTTGCGCGAGCGACGTCAAATATTTTAATTTGTCGGAACGCGTGTCCTCTTTGCGTGCAATCAATCGGTCAATTTCCCTTGAAAGCTCGCCTAAAATTGTTTTAATACCGTCTATTTCGTTACGTAAAACTTCCATTTAAATTCTAAAAGAAACCTTGTGAAAATTGGGACATTAAGCTTTGTGCTGCCATTATTTCAATAAGCTGTTGCTGCATTTTTTCGTATTTATCACGCAAAGTATCCGCACTTTTGTCAATTTGTTTTTGAATTGATTTGATTCTGTCGTTTAAGTAAGAAATATTATTTTCGAGAGAATCTTGGTAGTTAGATAAATAACCTCCCGCGCCAACGTAAGGATCAATTAAATCGTACAGCTTGTTTGCAATTCCGTCGGATGAATTGAAGAGGTCTTCAACTTCGTCAATGTTGTTTTTAATTTGGTCTTCGAGTGTACTGTTGTCTTTAATCGATAACCCGCCGTCGGGAGTAAAGGATATTCCTATTTGAGAAAGTTTGTTAATTGCGTCGGAGTCCAATCCAGTTACTTCCGAATAAGCATAGGAAGTCATGTTGGTTCTTAAAGCCGTAGCAAGGGCGTCTCCGAGGAATGGTCCCCGTGTGCCGTGGTCGTCAAGACTGTTGTTTTTGATGTATTTGTAAACGTCGTTGAATTTGTCAATAAAATCTTGAATCTTGGATTTAATTTGTTCGACGTCGTTAGCAACGCTAACCGTAACCTCATCGTCGGAAGAACTCATTACCGACTTCAAGGAAAAAGTAACGCCTGTTACAAGATCGCTTATTGTATTCGAATTACGTTGTACGTCAACGCCGTTAAAAGTTAATTTTGCATTTAATTGGTTGTTAGCGTCAGTAACGTCAGCGTAAAGGAATCCGGGCGTGTCGGGGTCGGTTGATTGGTCGTAAGAAGGACGTGAGGTTCCTAAATTGAGACCCAAAACATCCAGAGCATTTCCAGTGGAATCGGAGAGCTCTTTAATTCTGTAATCCAAACCGGATTCTTTGGATGTGATGGAAAATTGGGAAGTCCCGGTTGTCGGAGAATAGACAGAAGCAGTAACAATTCCGGAAGCTCCTTTTTCTTTAGTAACGCCAATATTTAAATCGCTAACAATGTCGTAACCCGAGGAGTTGGTAATTGTAATGTAATCATCGGCGTTGTCAACGGTTATTTTTAATTGGTAAGTTCCGCCGTTGTCCACCTTTTCGGCAGTAACGCCGTCAACATCGGAATTTATTTTTGAAACAAGTCTGTCAATTAAATCGGAGTAAGTTCCGCCTCCATCGTCGGAGATTGTTGTCTCGGTTCCGTTAACGTTTATTGTGAATTCGGTTGCTCCACCGGTGTAATCTCCGCTCTTTTCGTCAGATTCAACAACCGCTTTGTCGCTGTTTATTGCGTCGCGGATATCTTCCATTATTTCTTCGTTGGAATCGGAAGCGTCCAAATCCACTTTGACGTGGCTAACGTATTCTCCCGTTGAGCCGTCGCCGGTTTTAATCGTGAACTCGTAAGTTCCCGTGGTAATGCCGAGCGAGTTCGCATCATCGGAGGATGTGTCAATATCCTTCGAAATGGCAACGTCGGATTTTGCCAATTGTGTAATTCTAATATTGTAAGAACCGATTCCGGCAGAAGAAGTTGCCGAGGCTGTTAGAAAATCGTCGTTGCTGACAGTTGCCTTTTTGTATTTGAACTCGGATGAGGAACCGGTGGTTTTTAAATCATCAAGTAGTGTTTTTAAACTGCTTAATTTGGAACTAAGGTTAGTGTAAGCCTTGTCCTTAAACTCGTAACCGCTTTTCTTTGTTGTGAGAGGTTGAATCTTTCTTTTTTGTTCAACCGATTTGTAACTGCTAATTAAGCGGTCAATTCCTGATGCCGATAAAATATCGAACGTACTCATTCTTTCTTCTTGAATTTGTTAATAGCTTCACTCCAAGAATCACGCAGTTCAGATAAGATTTTGTACACGATGTCGTAATCTTTTTCCCGCATTTTATCCTGACAGAATTTGTACAAACGTAACAGTCCCATCGAAATTTCTTTTGTCGCATCCGTTGAAAAATCCAAAGCGTTGATTAGTTCCTGAATAGCTTTGTTGGTTTTTTCAAGGTTGCGACGTTGAACTTGCGCAATTGCAAAATCGTAAACTTTAAGTAATAATTTTTCCGGACTTGCATCTAAAATTTCTTTTATCAGATATTGATTAACATTGTTAAACGATCTGTGTGGTTGTAATTTCGTGTACATAATCTTCACATCCTTATTTTTAATAAAAGGAAAGACTCCGGCTCAAGCCGGAGCCTTCAATCCGTATTAACCGAACAATGAAAGAATTTGTCTTGGCGCAAAGTTTGCCTGCGAAAGAATGGAAGTGGAGACCTGAGCGCTTATCTGATATTTCGTTGCGTTCAATTGCTCCATTGCCATATCCGCATCAAAGAGTCGGCTGTAAGAAGACTGCGAATTAGCAATAGCGGAAGTTAAGAAGTTGTCTTTTACTTCCAATCTTTGCGTAAAGTTACCGATGCTGGACAATGCGCCGTCAACAGCATTCTCGAAAGTATTCAAGTAAGCCGAAAGACTTCCGATTGCTGCCGATGTTGTACCAACACTTGCCAATTGAGTTAAGGCATCGGATACTGCCGAGCTAATTCCGGTAAGGGTGAAATCCGATGTCGTTACAGTGTTGGAGCCACTCAGTGTACCATTGTCTGTCTTCATATAGTTGACATCCAATTTGTCTGTTGATTCGGCGCCGGTTTGGAAACTGAACGTTGTTCCACTGCTCATTGCGCTTGTTGAAACTAACAGTTTAGTGTCGTTAAACTTGGTAGAATCAAAAATTGATGCAAGTTCGTTAGCAAGCGCTTTGATATCACCGGATATCCTTGTGTTATCGGATGCAGGGTTACTGGAATCTGCAACTTTCGAACGAATCTGAGTGATGATGTCCTTAACGGAAATCAACTGTGTTTCAGCCGTCGAAAGCATATCCTTTGCGGAACCAACGTTGTTTTGAGCGGATTGCATCAACTTGATCTTTTGATCAAGCGATTTACCAACTGCAAAGCCCGATGTATCGTCGGCTACGGAATTAATTCTTTTCTGGGTAGCCAACCTGAGTTGAGCTTGTGCAACACGTGCATTAACAGCTTTTAAAGCGTTGTACGCTCTAATTGCGCCGATGTTTGTGTTAATCCTGAATGACATTTTAGTACCTCCTTGTTTTGTTATTGATTTACTTAGACTTCCTTGTCTAAGCGTTAACTGATTTCAACCATATAATCGAAGGGAGCAGGAAAAAGTTTAGTGCTTTTGACTAAAAAAATTGTTTGGGGGATTGAATTCTAAGGAACGAGTTCCAAGTTTGAAAAGGTGGTAAAAATTCTTCTTGCGTTTTTCAACTGAACTTTTATTGCCTTTGTCATTTGTCCCACCGCTCCGCCGGCGGAACGTCATTCATTGCGGTGGAATAGATTGGAGTGTCAGTAGCGCAGATTGCTTGCAATCTGCGCAATGCAGGTTACAGCAAACTGTGCTACGTTGTGCCGTTCCTACGGAACTCGGATTAATTGTTTTGTCGTTTTGCTACTAAGGTACCGTCCCTAAGGGACTTAATCCCGGCGGGATAGAACCGCGAAGCGGTTCAATGTCATTAGAACATAAGGAGCAAGAAGAGGAAACAGAACCCTGAATGGGTTCAAGTTAATTCTTCGATGCCTTTGGTATCGTCAACCTATTATCAATCAATTTTACTAAAGCTATTTGAGATTAAACAGTAGCGTAGATTGCTTGGTCCGTAAGCTCCCAAGGTCAGAATGACTCCTTTGGAGACTCCGTTGGAGAATTTCCTTCGGAACAATCTGCACGCCTCCACAGTTTGCCCGATTCGCAAAATGCGAATCTCAGCAAACTGTGCTACGCTTTCTCGGTAACATACGGCTTTGCCAAAACCGATAACCTGAAAGGGTTTGAGTTTGTTAAATTGTAAACCTGTCATTGCGACCCCGCAGGATGCAGGGGAAGCAATCTGTCTGCCTAAAAAGCAAATGCTGAATGTCCAACAGATTACTTCACCGCTCCTAACGTCGCAGTTCGCAATGACGTTGGTTTTCTTATTTTTTTCTTTTCCTTTTAAGAACTCTACCCCCAAACCTGCTTTTAAATGCGCATTGCCAAGAGTCTCGCCCTCCTCTTCTCAAGAGGAGGGAAAGGGAGGAGTTCAAAGAAAAAAACTTCTCTATTACTCCTCTGATTTGGTTAAAGTTGACTAAAACAACAGATTGCTTCATCCCGACAAGTCGGGATTTGCAATGACGTTTGTTTTTGTGCCGTCCATAGGAAACTCGGACTAATTTTTTTGTTTTTGGCTCCTATTGAAAGTTTTGTCACGATTTTTGACTGACTCGCCAAAGGCGGAAGTTTGCTCCAACGAGCCGGCCAAAAATCGCGCCAAAACAATTGTGTTTATCCTCGTTTACAAATCCCACGGGTTGAAACCCGTGGTTACCGAGATGTCGCTCCGCTGGAGCTCTGTTAACTGTTCACTGTTATCTGTTCACTGTTCACTGATTCCTCAATTTCCCACTTTCCATTTTCAACTTTCAATTAAATCAGTCTTAAGTGACGCGTAACGAGTCTTAAGTCAAAGACAATTTTGTCTCTATTCTCTGTTAACTGTTCTCTGAATATGGCGTCTTACGTCTTGCCTCTTGCGTCTCGCGTAGAATCCATTTCTTATTTCTCGTTTCTTCTATCTTATTTTCACAATTTTTTACCCCCGATTTAAAATTTGAGCAAAAAAAAACGGCTTCGCCGAAACGAAGCCGTCAAATAGGAGGATGCTACTATCTATTACTCGCGGTTTATTGGAAGAGGCTTAAGATACCTCTTGGAGCAAGATTAGCTTGGGCAAGCATGGAAGTTGCAACCTGTTCGCTAATCTGTCCTTTTGTTGCATTCAATTGTTCCATAGCCATGTCAGCATCAAAGAGACGGCTGTAAGAAGATTGCGAGTTGGCAATAGCTGAGGTGAGGAAATTATCCTTTACATCCAGCCTTTGTGTAAAGTTACCGATGCTCGACAATGCGCCGTCGATTGCATTTTCAAAAGTATTTAAATATGCCGACAAGCTACCGATAGATGCTTGGGAAGTTCCCACAGATGCTAATTGTGTAAGTGCATCGGATACCGCCGAGCTAATGCCGGTAAGAGTAAATCCACTCGTACTTACAGTATTTGAACCGCTAATTGTACCGTTAGCCGTCTTCATGTAATTGACATTTAACTTGTCGGTGGATTCCGCTCCGGTTTGGAAACTAAACGTGGTGCCGTTGCTCATTGCGCTTGTGGAAACAAGCAGCTTGGTGTTGTTGAACTTTGTCGTGTTAAAGATGTTCGCAATTTCGTTTGCAAGAGATTTAATGTCGCCCGAAATTTTAGAACTGTCTGCTGCGGCGTTGGTAGCGTCTGCAACTTTAGCCCTTATTTGGGTAATTAAATCTTTTACGCTGATCAATTGCGTTTCTGCAGTGGAAAGCATGTCCTTAGCCGAACCGATGTTGTTCTGAGCGGCTTGCATCAGTTTGATTTTTTGAGCGAGCGATTTACCAACTGCAAAGCCAGATGTGTCGTCGGCAACGGAATTTATTCTGCGTTGTGTTGCAAGACGCAACTGTGCCTTTGCCGTTTTTTCGCTGACTGCCTTCAAAGCGTTGTAAGCTTTGAGCGCTCCGATGTTTGTGTTGATTCTGAAAGCCATTTGATTACCTCCTTGTAATTAATTAAATAACTAATTGATTTTTATTTACTCCTATCTCGGAAAATTTGTTAATGTCTATTTTGTAATCCGGGTCAATTGAATGAATTTGTTCCAAATATTTTAAGCCGCTCTCGGTTTCGCCCGTGGCAAAAGAGAGTTGCGCAGCAACTTCGTATGTTCTTAAATGATGTGGATATTCACTCAATATTTCGGTAATGATTGTCTTTGCTTTTGTAACATCGTTGTTTGCAATTGCTTCTTCTAATTTTTCTTCTTGTTTGTTTACCCAGTAACTAACAAGCAAGTCCGGAGAGTTTGTGAACTCTGCAAAATTTGTCCATTTTTCAAGAAACTTTTTCCTGTTCCTTATTAAAATATTCCGAGCAAATTCTTTTTTGTCGTAATATTCTATTTCTTTGTCCAACGTCCCGATAGAGCCTCCCCATTTGTGTTCGAAATCTTTTGCGGGGACGATGTAGGTTTTGAATCCCGCTGCTTTGGCTTGCAATGCAATGTCCCATTCTTCCGTGTAGCAAGGGGTGTATTGATTGTCGAAGTGCAAAACGTTGGAATTAAACATTTCGGTTTTAACGGCAAACAAAAATCCCGAAACGTCATCAACCAATAAAGGTTCGTCAAAATCTCCTTTTCCGAAGTATTTAATTATCCTTAACTGAGGAAAATTCAAATAAGTGCCTTGTACGCCAGCTATTGCCGCATCGGGATTTTTTTCAAGGAAATCTTGTAACTTCGAAAAAACTTCTTCGCCAACGTGTAAATCCGAATTCAAAATGAATGAAATTTTCCCCCGTGCAGTGTCCAGTCCAATGTTCCACGCGCGTGCAACTCCAACATTGTGTTTCATTACGGCAAATTCATTGATGCGCGAATGTCCCTTTAATTTTTCGTACATTTCAAGGGAGTTGAAAATTACGATTACTTCTCCTTCGATGTTCTTCAAATCTTCCAGCAAAGTAACAATGTTAAAGTTGCTTGAAGGGGACATATCAATTACCGGAATAATAATCGAACGTTCCGGTGTTTTTGAGACTTGAGCGGGGACATCTACTTGAGTTTTGGTTTCTGCTTCCGAAAGCCAACGCCACTCTTCGGGGGATTTAGTGTCTTTTTTACCTCCGAAAACAACGTCTAAAATTTCTTCCGTCCGGTGGAAATACGTGTGTGCAGCGCGTACGATTCTATTTCCGTTTGCAGCTATTTTTTCTCTTTCGTCTTCGTGTTCAAGGTAGTAACTGACTTTTTCCAAAATTTCTTCGTCTTCGTAAACGGCTAAATCCTCTCCGTCTTTGAACATTTCATCCTGTCCAGTGTTAACGGTTTTGTCGGTCAAAAGGAAAGAGCCGATTGAAAGGGTCTCGAAAACCCGCATATTCAAGTCGTTTTTAATTGCGTTGTTAAAAACAATCTTTGACTGGGAAAAAAATTCCGCCATTTCCTTGTCGAAACATCTTTTGTAAGCAACGGGGTGAACGGTGTTTATTTTCTTTAATAATTCGGCTCTTCTGTTGTGATATTCATTGTTTACCGAGCCGACAAATCCGACATCGTATTTTTTAATGTGGCTTTGCTTTGAGTGTACTTCCTCGTCCGCTGCGAGAGGGAGCCAAAATGTGTTCGGGTTGGCTTTTTGGCGGAAATCGTTAAGATATTCGAGTTGTGCAATGAAAACGTAATCAAAATGTTTTGCCCATTCCAGATGTAAGTCGTGGTGAACGTGAGTATCTATTAAATAACAAGCCGTAGGAACGCCCAGCGCTTTAATGTTCTTTGGGAAATATCCGTGAACCGATTCCACCCACAAATAAAAATCAGGGACAATTTCTTTTGGCAGTTCATTGAGAGCGTTAGTGAAATCAACTTCAAAGCCACACGTAATATCTTGGGGGAGGATTGGAAGCTTGAGATTTTGTAAATCCCAAGCTTCAATTAGTTGGGGAGGAAGCTGGGGTCCTATGGTGGTGACTTTGTATTTTCTTCTTAAAGCTTTTTCCATGTACGCCGCCGTTGTGACGGGGTACGAAACGTAAGAAAGCCAAATATGTAAATTTTCCCTTTGCATTCATTAAACCAAAATTTGTATTAATCATCTGCTAATACCGTGCCAATTGGAAAAACTTAAAAAATCGAACAATTTAATTTTGGCTGTTTTACGATAATCTGCCATTGGCGATTATTAGCCATTAAAAACCTGAGAAATTAAACTCTCGGCGCTTTTCTCCCACGTAAAATTCAACATGTCTTTTCCTGCTTGCTGTCCAATCTGTTGGATTTCGTCCCTGTGGAAGTAAGCCCACTCTACTTTAGCCACAATTTCGTCAATATTCGGCTCCTGCCAATCGGAAATTAAATTTCCGTTGTTGTCGTAAAGTTTGAATTCGTTCATTTCTTTCAGAGGCAGGGAATTTTCGTCCGTAAGAATATCTGTGTGTCCTGTGTTAAAAGAAGCAACTACCGGTTTGGCGCAAGCCATATATTCCATTAAAACAAGATTAGTGCCTCCCTCACAACGATTGGGGAAAAGTCCCAAGTCCGTATTTTTGTACAATTCACGCAGTTGATTATTCGGAACTATCGGAAGTGTGAAAATTCTGTTTGTGTCCAAACCGTTGGCTGCGTAAATGTTTTGCATTATTTCTTCCCACGTGTCCCCTTGCATTACAAACTTAATGTGTTGGGAAAGAGCCATGCTTTGCATCGTTTGAGGCCAGAGGTTCTGCCAAGCATTTATTAAAATAATGTCGGGGTATTTTTCTTGTAATATTTTAATTGCTTTTAGAACGAGGTCCTGCCCTTTACGGAGTTCGAATTTACCGCCGGAAAAAATGATGAACAAATCTTTGTTTTCATCTTTCTCGACAGGGTAGAAGAGATCGGTGTCAACGCCTTGAATTAGAAGCCCCGTGTTTGTGATTCCTTTTTCTTCCATTTTTTCTTTGCACCAAGTAGAACCGGCAAAGATTTTCTCGTACTTACGTGAATTTTCGACCTCGAGGGGAGTAAGCTCGTTTTCAAAGAAAGTGTAGCCGTAATTTTCCGTTCCCCAAATCGGGTGGAGCGGTTCAAAACTTCCGTTCTTAAGTGCGTGGAAGACCTTTCCTTCAATTTGGCTTTTGCCCTGAAATTCTTCTGCGGTTTCCACGTCAACTATTTCAATTTTTTTGCTTAATTCTTTCTTGAGGTATTTACTGCAAACGCCCCAACCGAAGTTTTCACCGTGAGTTAGTGCAATGTGCAGCTTGGGCTTTTCTTGAGGAATGTGTTTGACAAGGACTTTTTGTTTTTTTAATACGAAAGTCAAATCTTTCCTTACGCTGCCGTTTCTGTTTTCCGAAGCTTCGGAATAAACAATGTTAAAGCCGGTGCGAATAAATAACTCCTGCCATTGTTCGGCGGGCAACAGGCTGAATTCGTCGGGTTTAATCTGTTCGTTCTTGCCGAATGCTCTTGTGCTAACGTAAAGAATTCCGTCCGGTTTAAGGATTCTATTGAACTCTTTAAGCACAAAGTAAGGGTAAGGACTTTTTTCCAGAGTTCTGTAAGCAAAAATCAAATCAAAAGATGAATCTTTTTCGCCGGTTGAATCTTGAGGGCGGTTTAGTATTTCAAAACCTTTGGATTTTAAATTGCCGTAGATTTCTTTGTCCGTCGTAATGCCGGTTACATTAAAGTTGTGTTTGGCAAATATTTCAAATGCGTTACATCCAACATCCAGAATTTTGGGCGAATCTTTTTTATTTAATATGGGAAACAATTCCTGACGGAAAATTTTTTCCATTATTTCTTTAATATTTCCTTTTTCGGAAAAGTGGAAAATTTCTTCTTCCTTTGGCGTTTGAGGAAGGGGAGCGTCCGCTTTTTCTTCGGGAGAAGAAACCGAAGAAATTTTGCCCATCAAGTCGTTCTTAATTTGTTCAAATACGGGCTCCCATTTTTTAGGAGCTTTCTGGCGGTAAAGTTTCATTGTTGGATACCAAGGGGAATCCGTGCGGTTTTCCAACCAGCGCCAATCGGAGTTGAACGGTAGGAGAACCCAAACCTCCTTGCCTAAAGCTCCCGCAAGGTGTGCAACGGAAGTGTCAACGGTAATTACCAAATCCAGATTGGCAATTATTGCCGCGGTGTCCGCAAAATTTTTAATTCCTATTTCGTCAAGATTTTTTACATTGTGCTTGAATTCTTCAATTTGCTTTACGGGCTCGCCCTTTTGCAAGCTGTAAAAGGAAGTCCCTTGTAAATCAAAGAGGGAAGCCAAATCTTTTAATTTAACCGAGCGGTTTCTGTCGTTTTGGTGCATCGGGCTGCCTGCCCAAACAAGCCCGACCTTAAAACTGTTGGCGTCAATGTGCTTTGCCCATTCCTGCCGTTTGGATTCATCCCAATAAATGTAAGGAACTTCCGCAGGAATATTTTCGAGCGTAGTTTTGTAAAGGTAAGGTAAACTTAAGAGGGCAACGTCGTAATCGTAGTCAATGTCGTTCTTTTCCGCAGGAATTTTCTTTGTTAATTCGTCAATGTATTCGCACTTGGAAAGCAACTCGTGTAGAACGGGGTCGCACTCAAGAATTAAATGTGCTTTGCGTTCTTTCAAAAACTTCAAATAGCGAACGAAATGGAGCGTGTCCCCCAAACCTTGTTCGCCGTAGATTAAAATTCTTTTACCTTCAAGGTTTTCTTGTAAGTTCAGAGGTTTGTAAAATTTCCTTTTGCCGAATTCTTTGCGCTTTTTCCTCCACTCGTATTCCGTCCAGCCTTCTTCAAATCTTCCCAATTTTAGCAATGTTTCCGCTTTGTTGTAATGAGCAAGCACATTCTCGGGGTCAATTTCAATTGCGAGGTCAAATTGCTTGAGTGCTTCCTGTAATTCTCCCATTCTCAAATAACAAAAGCCGATGTTTGCTTTAATGAGTCCCGTTAATTTGTAGTCGTTTCCTTTCTCGGCTGTTTTAATTGCTTCGTCAAAAATTTTCAAGGCTTCTTCGTATTCGTCCGAGAATGTTTTGGAAGAGCCTAAATTTACAATTGCCTTAACGTGGTCAGGATCTATTTCAAGAGATTTTTTAAAATATTTTTCAGCGGTTTCAAAATCTTTTTTGCCGTAATAATAAAGCCCGATGTTGTTAAAAGCATCGGCGTAATCGGGTTTTAGTTCAATGGCTTTAAGGTAATATTTCAAGGCTTCGTCTTGTTTTTCGAGGTGCTGCAAGCAAAGTCCCGTGCCGTAAAAAGCAAATGCGTTGTTCTCATCCAGAACAATCAACCGTTGGAATGCGTCAAGCGCTTTTTCGTATTCTTTTAGGTGAAAGTAAATGTTACCGAGAGCCAAGAGAATGTCGGGAATTTCACCGTATTGATTTTGAATGTCTAATAAAATGTCCCGTGCTTTTTCGTACTCCCCGGCGTTGGAAAGGCGAATTACCTCTCCGATTTCCTTAATGCTGTGATTGTCGAGCTGAATGCCCGAAAGCCCGCCAATACCGGAAAGCAAACTGCCGATTGACTGCGCAAAAAGTTTTTCGGCGTGTTTTTCCGCCATATTCATATTGCCGTTGTCTCTGTAAAGTACGGCAATATTGTTGTGAGCATCCATTAAATCGGGGTTCAGCTCTAAAGCTCGTTTGTAATGGAAAATTGCTTTTTCGTCTTCTTTCAAGTGCTGATGACACAAAGCTTTGTTGAAATGCGCCTCGACGTGGTCGGGTTGATTGCGCAGAACAATGTCGTAAAGTTCAATTGCCTCTTCGTAATTCCCTAATTTCGATTTTATTACCGCTAAGAAATAAATTGAATTTAAATCCGCATTTTCGGTAACAATTTCCTGTAACAAAGCTTCGGCGGTTGTCAAGTCATTATTTTGAAACGAATTCAGTGCTGTCTGATATTTGTCCATTTTCTTACCGTTTTTTATGTTGCTTGAAACAATTCGTTGTTTATTTGTTGAAGACCGTTAAAGACTTCCGGATCGTTTGCAAAGTTTTTCTCCAGAAAGTCCAAAGGCAAAAGCAATTTTTCCAAATCGTTAACTTTTACGTAAAGGGAAATCAAATAGAATGCCGGTGCCGGATTGTCAGGAAAATCGTTTAACCTGCTTTCCAGCAAACTAATTGCAGTATTGGTTTCGCCCTTGCGTACAAGGTATTCGGCAAAAGCTATTAGGAGCGTTGAGCTATCGCCGAATTTTTCGTAAAGGGACGGAAGCAGATGAGGATATTCGTCAACATAGCGATAGTCTTGCAATAGTCTTGTTACCGCATCTGCGGAATACTTGCTTAAATTTTTAATTAGCAAATTCTCTTCTTCCGCAGAAATTTTTTCTTGTCTTTTTAGCTTTTTCAAAACCTCGCCTGTCTCTCTACGGTTTAGTTCCGTCGATAATTTTTCAATGAAATGCTCAAAATACTTTTCAGAATCGGCAAGGAGCGAAAGGTAAATGCCGTAGTAGATTATTTCCTCGTCGTTTAGTTTTTCGAAAACGAGGTTAATTTTCCGCCTGCCGAACGGTGTTGAGTTCATTTCGAATGCAGTTGAACAGTACATCAAAGCTTTTTCAAAATTACCAAGTACGGCGTAAACTTTGGCAACGATGTAGTAAACCGAGGGGTGAATTATGTTGAATTCAAAGATTTCCTCCGCAAGTTTTTTTGCGGTCGAATAGTCCTTCCGCTTCAAAGCAAAGTTGATTAAGAATTGCAGAGAAAAGACTTTGTAGTCGTCCGCAAGGTCGTTTGCCTTAACAGCGTGATTAAAAAATATTTCGGCATTGCGGTAATCCTCCAATATCGAATAGGTTAATCCCAATTGGTAAGCGTAATAGGAAGAAGAAGATTCTTC
>JALWGH010000098.1 GCA_027013735.1 Melioribacteraceae bacterium | reverse complement strand
TCTTGCTCCTTGCGATGTTACCGATTATCTCGCCTTTTTTCTCCTTGAAAATCCCCCAACAAACAGCCCAATATTCACGCTCGATTGTGTGTTTGGAAAATTGTTTCGCCAATTGTGCGTGTGTCCAATCGTTTTTAGCAACCAACAGCAAACCGCTTGTGTCTTTGTCCAGCCTGTGCACTATTCCGGGTCTTTCGGGAGTGTTTAATCCGCTTAAAGAATTCGTGTGGTGTAAAAGCGCATTAACCAATGTGCCCGTGTAATTTCCGAAAGCCGGATGGACAACCATTCCCGCGGGTTTGTTAACCACAAGTAAAAATTCATCTTCGTAAACGATTTCCAGCGGAATATCTTCAGGTTCTGTGTCTTCGGGGCGTGGAGAAATGGGAATTGTTACCTCAATTTTGTCAAAAGGGGAGACCTTGTAGTTTGGTTTTGGAACGGAGCCGTTAACAATTACAAAACCTTCTTTAATTAATTTTTGAACTTTGCTCCTTGTTGCGTGCTCCAGTGCAGACGTCAGGAAAACGTCAAGGCGCTCCTTTTGTTTCCCCTCGGGAACGTCAATCTTAATGTGTTTCCGCTCTATTAATTTTGTCATTTAAGTCTATTGAAGTGTCGGAGCTCATCTGTGTTGCATCGAGGGAATCTTCCGTCGAATTCTCTTCGATTTGTTCTTCTTCAAGAGCTTTATTTTCTTCGTTTTTGGCTTTTTTCGCAGAAATCGAGTGAAATATTAAAAGTAGAATCACTCCGGTAGTAACGGATGCATCCGCGATGTTAAAAATAGGGAAGCGGTCGTAGTAATGTCCGAAGAGTGTAAAATCGGGGAAGTCGAAACTGAGGAAATCCACAACCTTACCGTAAAAAACGGGAGCATAGCCGTAAATTATTCCGTAAAACATTCTGTCGATTAAATTCCCCACTGCTCCGGCAATAATAAGTGCGAGGGAAATTCTGTAAAAGAGAGGCTTGCTCCGCATCCTGTAGAGGTAGTAAATCAAAGCAATGCTGGCAAAGAGGGAGAAAAGCGAAAGAAAAAGTTTAGAAACGTTGCCCACCGAAATGCCGAATGCCATCCCGGGGTTTTCAACAAAAGTAATTCTAAAAAACGAGCCTAAAACATCAAACCCGCGGCCGTAAGGCAAACCCTGCAAATGGATGCCCAGTGCGGGAATTGAAATCCCTTTAATCCAAAGTTTTGTTAATTGGTCTAAAATAACCAAAAAGAGGGATAAATATAAGACGCCCAAGTACTTAAACCTTTATTTTTTTTGTAAAAGTTGCTTTACTTGCAAGCAATGTTGTGTGTGTGGTACGGCAAGCAGTCTTTCTTTGGGAATTAACGGGCAAGTGGGGCACAAATGCTTAGGTTCGTCAATGCATTCGATGCAGATGCCGTAAGTCCCGTTTTCGATTCTTGCCAGAGCGTCTTCCAGATAGCCCAAGAATTTGTTTTCCCTTTGCGCCCAAAGGTAGAGTTTTTCCCTTTCCTGAGCATCCGTGCCTTGCTCCGCCATGTGGAGCGAGTAGGGTGAGTTCTCATTTACGTACTGTCCCGTAGAGAGGTCCATCATTTGCTCCCGTAAACTCGCAAGGTTTTCGAGTATCTCATCCCGTTTTTTAAGAATAACTTCCTTAAATTCAGCGAGGTCGGCTTCGGAATAGCCTTTAATTTTAATTGTTTTCTTCGTTGTTGGAGAAACTATTTCAATTGTCCGTGCCGCGCGGGAAAGCCTTTTGCTCGTAGTTTTTGCTTTCGTTGTCTTTTTATTTTTTGCGGCGGAAGTTTTCTTCGCTGTATTTGCGGAAGCTTTTCCTTTCGTCTCTTTCTTATTTTCGTTTTTCTTTGCCATTTATCCTCCTAATCAAACATACTAATTTACTTTTTCAATTCCAATTTTAAAAGTGAATTCATTAATTTTCCATTCCCGAACAAATCCGTCAACGTTTTCCGTAAACTCAATCGATTCGGAAAGGGTTTCTTTAGCAATGTAATCGTAAAAATCTTTCAAATATTTAGCCGCTTTTTCGTCGGAATTAAATTTAATTCTTATTCTGTCCATTACGTCCAAGCCGTAATCTTTTCTCATATTTTGAACGCGGTTAATAAACTCCCTCGCGTAACCTTCCGCAATTAGTTCGGGAGTTAGTTCGGTATCGATTGCAACCGTAATTTTGCCGTCGCTTTCAACGAGCCAGCCTTCGATTTCGCTTGTTAGAATTTCGACGTCGTTTTGCGAAAGCGGAATTTCCTGTTCTTCCACTTCAACCGTAACTGTTTCGCCGTTTTCGAGAGCGGAAATTTCTTCTTTGCTCATTCCGGAAATTCTTTTGGCAAGGCTTTTCATCAGCTTGCCGTATTTGGGTCCTAACGCTTTGAAATTTGCCTTTGCCGATTTATTTACAATTCCCGATTCGTCTTTGAGAATTTCCATTTCCTTGATGTTAACTTCCTCCAAAATCACTTCTTCGGTTTCGGCAAGAGCGGCTCTTTTTGCATCTTCCACAGCCACCATTATTTTTTTCAACGGCTGGCGGACTTTCAAATTGGACTTGGCGCGGATTGTTCTCGTCAAGTAAACAACTCTTTGCGCAATGTCCATCTTTGCCTCCAATGCCTTGTCAACAAAGCCGGCTTCGGGGAAGTCAACCAAATGAACCGATTCGGCTGTTTCCTTCTTTGCCACCGAATTCAGATTCAAATAAATTTCGTCCGCAAGGAACGGCGCAAAAGGAGCAGTCAATTTTGCAACCGTAATCAAACATTCGTAAAGAGTTTGGTAAGCGGAAATTTTGTTTTTGTTCATTTCGGATTTCCAGAAACGCCTGCGCGAACGGCGCACGTACCAGTTGGAAAGATGGTCGATTGTAAAAGACGAAAGCAGCCGTGCGGCTTTCGTGGGGTCGTAAGCATCCATTAAATCCGAGTATTCTTTTACCGTAGAGTTTAATTTGGAAATAATCCAGCGGTCAATTTCGGGTCGTTCCTCGTAAGGAATTTTTTCTTCCGAAAAGTCGAATTTGTCCACGTTTGCGTAAAGAGCAAAGAAGGAGTAAGTGTTAATTAATGTGCCGAAAAATTTACGTTGAACTTCGGCAACGCCTTCTTCGTCGAACAATGTCGGGCGCCACGGAGGGCTGGAAGTTACCAAATACCAGCGGGTTGCGTCCGCGCCGTATTTGTCGAACAAGTAGAACGGGTCAACCGTGTTGCCGCGGGACTTGGACATTTTCAATCCGTTTTTGTCCAAAATCAATTCGTTGACTATTAAGTTTTTGTAGGCAACGTTGTCAAAAAGCATTGTGGCAATTGCGTGTAGTGTGTAGAACCAGCCGCGTGTCTGGTCGATTCCTTCGCAAATAAAATCTGCAGGAAAGTTTTTCTCGAAAACTTCCTTGTTCTCAAACGGGTAGTGCCATTGGGCAAACGGCATAGAGCCGGAATCGAACCAAACGTCGATTAATTCCGGTGTGCGTTCGTAAATTTCCCCGTCCTTTTCAAACTTCACTTCGTCAACAAAAGGTTTGTGTAAATCTATTTCCTCTTCGGGCAAGTCGGCAACTTTGATTCGTTTGCCGTTCCTTTCAACAAATCCTTCTTTCAATTCCTCGATGCTTCCGATTGCAAACATCTTGCCGCCTGGACTAATCCAAATGGGCAGGGGAGTAGCCCAAAAGCGGTCGCGGGACAAAGCCCAATCCTTGTTTTCTTCAAGCCAGTTGCCAAAACGTCCGGCTCCAACTTCCGGCGGATGCCAGTTGATTGTCTTGTTCAATTCAATCATTCTGTCCGCAACGGAAGTGGTTTTAATGAACCACGATTCACGGGCGTAGTAAATCACAGGCACATCGTCAAAGCGCCAGCTGAAGGGGTAGGAGTGAACGATTGTTTCTTTCTTGTAGAGCTTACCTTCCTCGCGTAGTTTTTGAATTATTCCGGCGTCAGCGTCCTTTACGAATTGTCCAGCAAAGTCGGGCACGTCGTCGGTAAATGTGCCGTTTCTTTTTACCGGCTGCAGGAAAGGAAGGTCGTATTTTTTTGAAACTTCGTAGTCGTCCGCGCCAAAGGCGGGTGCAATGTGCACAATGCCCGAGCCGTCTTCGGTGCTTACGAAATCCGCTTCGACAACGTAAAAGCCTTTTTTGTCAACGGTCAAGTAATCGAAGAGTTGTTCGTACTCTTGAAATGCAAGGTCTTTGCCTTTGTATTCTTCAACAATTTCGTAGTCTTCTTTTAGAACTTCGAGGCGTTCTTTTGCAAGAATCAAATACTTGTCTTCGGTTTTTATTTTAACGTAATCGATGTTGCTTCCAACGGCAAGCGCAACGTTGGAAATTAACGTCCACGGCGTTGTTGTCCAGACGAGGAAGTAAGTATTTTCGTCAGTTGCAATCTTTGAGGGTTTAAGTTTCATTAAAACGTAAACCGACGGGTCTTTCGTTTCCTTGTAGCCCAGCGCAAGTTCGTGGGAGGAAAGTACCGTTTCCGAGCGGGGGCATTGTGGAACGATTTTGTAATCTTTGTAAATGAGTCCTTTGTCGAACAGCGTTTTTAACGCCCACCAAACCGATTCGATGTAGTTGTTGTCGCAAGTGATGTAAGCCTCGTCGAGGTTAATCCAGTAGCCCATTCGCTCGGTCATTTTTTCCCAAACATCCAAGTAGGTGAAGACCGAATCGCGGCAGGCTTTGTTGTATTTTGCAACTCCGAATTCGGGAATTTCGCTTTTGTTTTTAATGCCAAGGGCTTTTTCAACTTCAATTTCGACGGGCAAGCCGTGAGTGTCCCAGCCTGCTTTACGGTTAACTCTGTAGCCTTTCAAAGTTTTGTAGCGGCAAACAAGGTCTTTCAATGTTCTTGCCATTACGTGGTGGATTCCTGGTTTGCCGTTAGCCGTCGGCGGACCTTCGTAAAAAGTGAAAGTTTTGTTTTCGTCGCGTGTCTCAACGCTTTTTTCAAAAATTTTATTCTCTTTCCAAAATTTTAAAATTTCTTTTTCAATTTCCGGGTAACTGAATTTTCCTTTGTACTCTTTAAACATACGTCGTCTCTGTTTTGTTAAACATTATTAAACTTCGTCTTTGTCATATTTTTGAATTAATTCTTTTTCTATTTTAATGAATTCCTTCAACTCGTCTTCGATTTTGCGCTTTTGTTCCAAAATTTTGTCCGATTTCTTTTCGGCGTCGAAGATGATTTTTTCGGCTTCCAATTTTGCTTGGGAAACAATAATCTCCGCTTCTTTCTTGGCGTTGCTGATGTTTGCATCCTCGTTAGCCTTTGTTGATTTCAGAGCCTTAAGCTCGCGTTGTAAATTGAAAAGTTCGGCTACGGCCATTCCGAAAATCCCAATCAAACCGAGGAAAACGTTTCTTAAAAAGAAAAGAATTAAGTTTTCGGTTAACGTTCCGCTTACGTGGAAATAGCCGTTAAAGTAAGTAATAAATGCCAAGGTAATGAACGAGGTAACTACGATTACGGTGAAAACAATTCTGCTTCCCCTTGTCCACCCGATTGTTTTCGTAATTCCCCAGCCGCAGGCAAAAGCAAAAACGGAAAGCACAAACCAAACGGCAAAATTCGACAAGTCGTGCTGGAACAAATCGGTGCTCAGAAAATCCGAAAAGAACATTATTAGCGCAAGTAAAACGGGCGCAAAAAAATATTTGACCTTTATTTCTTTCACAGCCGGTTAATTACCTCTTTCATTATTAAAGTCATTTTCGGTTCGGCTTTCATTGCCGTCGCAATAATTTCTTCCACATTAATCGGTTTCAAAGCGTCCGGGAAACATTCGTCCGTTACAATGCTGATGCCGAGGGTTTTCATTCCCATGTGGTTGGCAACGATTATTTCCGGCACTGTGGACATTCCCACAATGTCCGCGCCGATTCCCCGCAAATAACGGTATTCCGCTTTTGTTTCCAAATTGGGACCGGGGACGGCAACGTACACGCCTTTCTGAATTTTAATTTTATTTTCAAGCGCAACGTCTTCGGCGATTGAAATAAGCCCGTGGCTGTAAGGCTCGCTCATATCGGGGAAGCGGGGACCGAGTTCGTCTTCGTTGGGCCCAATTAACGGATTGTCGCCCAAAAGGTTAATGTGATCGGTAATCAGTATTAAATCGCCCAGCTTGTAAAGTGGATTCATCCCGCCCGAAGCATTTGAAACAAGGAGTGTTTTGACGCCTAAAAATTTCATTACTCTCACGGGATAAGTGATTTGTTTCATCGTGTAGCCTTCGTAAAAATGGAAACGCCCTTGCATTGCTATAACGTTTTTGTTTCCGATTTTTCCGAAGATTAGTTTCCCGTGGTGCGATTCAACCGTTGAAAGCTGAAAGTGAGGTAAATCCGAGTAATCTATTTCGTGCTCAATCTCAATTTCCTTTGCCAAACCGCCCAAGCCTGTGCCCAGAATAATTCCTATCGGATATTCTTTGTCGGTTTTTTGTCTTATTACCGCCAGAGTTTCTTTAATATTGTCGAGAAGTTCGCTCATAATAATTTCTCCAAAATATTGTCGGCGTCAATGTCTTTTTTGTCGTCCTGTTTCGGGACGCTTTCCATTTTTGTTTCCTTGTCTTCTTCGGGCACTGCTTCGGATTTAATGTCTAAAATTTTTTCTTGAATTTCTAAGATTGCTTTCAAACGTGCAATCAACAAATGTTTTTCTTCCTTTAGTTTGGCAACGCCTTCGCGAATAAATTCCGCATTGGCTTTTGCTTTTTCCACGATTTGTTTTGCTTTTAATTCGGCTTCTTTCATCATCAAAGCCGTTTGCTTTTTCACTGATTCAACCGTACGGGTTGTGGATTCCTGCGCGTTTAGCAAAGTGTCCTGAAGATTCTTTTCAATCTTGCGGTATTCTTTAATTTGCTCGCGCAGGCTTTCAATTTCCTTTTTCAGCTTTTCATTTTCTTCAAGCAGGTTTTCGTAATTCTCGGAAACTCTGATTAGAAAGTTCCGGACCTCGTCGGCATTGTAGCCCCGAAGCGATTTACCGAATTCCTGCTGTTTAATATTTAACGGAGATAATTTCATTGTTTAAGTGTAATTTCTTGCTCCGAAAATTGCCGTACCGATTCTTAACATTGTAGCGCCTTCTTCAATGGCAATTAAGTAATCGTTGGTCATTCCCATTGAAAGATGTTCGAGTTTAAAGCCGTCCCCGTTGATTTCATCCTTTAGCTTACGCAATGTAAGGAAACTCTCGCGGATAGTTTCTCTGTTGTCCGTAAAAGGAGCCATTGTCATTAACCCGCGCAAGTCCAGATTCTCCGATTTTTCGCAATATTCGGCAATTTCGTAAATTTCATTCTTGTCCCGAAGTCCGAATTTTGTCTCCTCGCCGGAGGTATTTATTTCAAGTAAAATTTTTTGAACTTTGCCGATTGTGGCAGCTTTTTTTTCAATCTCCTTTGCGAGTTTTAAAGAATCAACCGAGTGGATGAACTCGGCTGCTTTTATTACGTATTTAACTTTGTTTGTTTGAAGATGACCGATAAAATGCCAGGTTAAATTTTCGATGATTTTCTCGGCTTTGTCACGTAATTCCTGCGCTTTGTTTTCGCCGAAATTTGTCAATCCCGCGTTGAAAGCTTCCAAAATATCTTCCACCGGTTTAAATTTTGAAACGGCAATAAGGGTTATTTCAGCAGGGTCTCTGCCGATTTCCTTGCATTTGTTTTCTATGCTTTCGCGCAATATTTGAATGTTTTTTCTAATCATCTTCAGAATAATTAAGATTTCGAATCTATTATTTTTATTAGTTAAAGTCAATTAAAATTTCATTTTTAAATTTTAGCTAATTTTTTGTAGGCGGTACAAGGGTACAAGTTGAAATTTGGTGGTAAAAGATTTTTTAAATTCTCTCGTTGGATGTTTTGTTACGATTTTTGCCTGCCCCGCCAACGGCGGTGTTTAAATCAAACGAGCCAGCCAAAAATCGCGCCAAAACTTTTTCCGATGCTTTTGCTTACCAAGCTCACGGGTTGAAACCCGTGGTTACCAAGATGCCGTCCCGCTGGCGGCGGGACTTGTCTCACCAAAGGTTGGGCAAATGACAAATTACCTTGAAGCAAATTCTTAATCTTAATTTTCTCTGTTAACGGTTATCTGTTCTGTGGACGGTATTAACTTCTTGCGTCTTACCTCTCGCCTCTTGCCTGTCACGTCGTAGCCCGAGCAAAGCGAGGGCGGAGACGGACTTGTCGCGCCGAAGTCAAGCAAAGCGCAGACGAAGGCGGACGTCTTGCTTCTCGCGTCTAGCGTCTTGCGAAGACATTTCTTATTTCTCGTTTCTTCTTTCTAAATTGATATTACCCCAACCAATGATTATTTTAGTTAGCTTAAATTGAATTTATTATGAAGAACATTAGAAATTTCAGCATAATTGCGCACATAGATCACGGTAAGTCCACAATTGCCGACATGCTCTTGGAAAAAACCGGCTCGGTTTCCGAAAGGGATGCCAAGGAGCAACTGTTGGACGATATGGATTTGGAGCGTGAACGAGGCATTACGATTAAATCTCACGCCATTCAAATGCATTACAATGCCAAGGATGGCGAAAAGTACACATTAAATTTAATCGATACTCCCGGGCACGTTGATTTTTCCTACGAAGTCTCCCGCTCACTTGCAGCATGCGAAGGTGCTTTGCTTGTTGTTGACGCAGCACAAGGAGCCGAAGCTCAAACCATTAGTAATTTGTACCTTGCAATTGAATCCAATCTCGAAATAATTCCCGTGATAAATAAAATTGACTTGCCAAGCGCAAGAGTTGATGTTGTTAAACAACAAATAATTGATTTGATTGGTTGCGACGAATCGGAAATAATTTTAGCCAGTGCCAAGCAAAGAATCGGTTACGAGGAAATTCTCGAAGCGATTGTTAAAAGAATTCCTCCGCCGGAAGGGAGCGACGACAATCCTTTGCAGGCTTTAATTTTCGATTCTGTCTTCGATTCCTACAGGGGAGCAATTGCTTATGTTAGACTTTTTAACGGCGTGCTCAGGGAAAAAGAAGAAATTGTGTTTTTTGCCAACAGGAAAAAATTTCTTGCCGAGGAAGTGGGCGTTTTAGGATTAAGACGGGTTAGAACCAAAGAACTCCACGCCGGTGACGTAGGTTACGTAATTGCAGGAGTAAAAGACGTTCACGATACGAAAGTCGGCGATACTATTACTCACTTCCGTAACGGAGCAAAAGAACCTCTCCCCGGTTACAGGGAAATCAAACCGATGGTTTACAGCGGACTTTACCCCGCAGTTTCGGACGATTACGAAGATTTGCGCGATGCATTGGATAAGCTTAAACTAAACGACGCTTCGTTGGTTTACACTCCCGAAACTTCTGCCGCTTTGGGATTCGGATTCAGATGTGGTTTCCTCGGAATGCTCCACATGGAAATTGTGCAGGAGAGACTTGAAAGGGAATACGACCAGAACATTGTTACAACGATGCCGAACGTTGAATACATTGTTTACAAACGCAACGGCGAAAAGGTTGTGGTCGATAATCCGGCGGAAATGCCCGATGCAGGACAAATCGAAAGAATCGAGGAGCCGTTTATTCGTGCACAAATAGTTACTCCCAGCGAGTACATCGGCTCGATAATGAAACTTGCAACGGAGAAAAGGGGAGTGTACAAAAACACTAATTACATTGACCCCACTCGTGCGGATATTCAATATGAATTCCCTTTGTCCGAAATTATTTTTGACTTTTACGACAAGCTGAAATCGATTTCCAGAGGTTACGCTTCTTTTGATTACGAGTTAATCGGCTACAGACAATCGGATTTGATTAAGCTGGACATTATGCTCAATGGCGAAAAAGTTGACGCACTTTCGATTATTGTTCACCGCAGCAAGGCTTTCGATTGGGGCAGGAAAGTTACTTCGAAACTTAAGGAGCTGATTCCACGTCAAATGTTCGAAGTTGCCGTGCAGGCTGCAATCGGCAGTAAAGTAATAGCTCGAACGAACATTAAAGCATTGCGGAAAAACGTTCTTGCAAAATGTTACGGTGGCGACGTTAGCCGTAAAAGAAAACTTTTGGAAAAGCAGAAGGAAGGAAAGAAGAGAATGAAACAGGTAGGAAACGTTGAAATTCCACAGGAAGCGTTCCTTGCCGTTTTGCAAATAGAAGATTAAAATTCATTATTGGCGAAAAATATGAAGAAGATGGAAAAGAAGAACACGGCAGCCCAAAAGGCTTGGACATTTACGAAAAATTTAATTTACGCATTATTGGTGGCATTATTGATTAAAACATTTTTTATTGAAACTTCCCGTGTGCCCACGGGGTCAATGGAAAAAACAATTCTTGTGGGGGATTTCCTCTTTGTAAATAAGTACATTTACGGAGCCACTTCCCCGCGGAACATTCCTTTTACGAACATTGCTCTGCCGTATTTTCAATTGCCCGCCATTCGAGACCCCGAACGGGGCGACATTGTTGTTTTCCAGTGGCCGGGTCCGCAGGATGTTCTGAAAAATCCTGAAATTGTTAGTTACGTTAAGAGATGCATGGCAATTCCGGGCGACACTATTGAAGTTAGGAATAAAGTTGTTTTTGTTAATGGCAAACGCGCTCCAATTCCTCCGTACATTCAATACTCGCTTGTTACTCAACCGGAGGGATTGCCTGACCCGAGGATCTTTCCCAAAGGTAAACCTTGGAACAACGATTTTTACGGTCCCTTGTACGTGCCTAAGAAGGGAGACACACTCCACTTGAGCCTTAAAAATATTGAGGATTGGCGTACTATCATCGACCGTGAATTTGGCAGGCGAGTTGTGGAAGTTCGAGGCGGGGAAATTTACATCGACGGTAAAAAGACGAACACTTACGTGTTGAAAAAAGATTATTATTTTATGATGGGTGACAACAGGGACGACAGTTTGGACAGTCGTTACTGGGGATTTGTGCCGCGCGACAAAGTAGAAGGTTTGGCGTTTATGATTTATTGGTCGTGGAATCCGAACATTCCCTTTACTGATTTCTTCCGCCTGCTCAGCACCGTGCGGGTCAACAGAATTGCAAAACTTATTTATTAGCGGTTAGAGGATAACTAAAAACAAAAAATGAACCCTTCCCTAATTTTTCCCTTTGTATTAAAGGGGGAATGAAGGAAGGGATTAAAATTTAAATATGAGAAATTATCTTACGGCGGTTTTAATTTTCCTTGCTTTTTCAATAAGCGCTCAGGAAAAATATTTAATCTTTTTCAAAGACAAGGGCTTTGGTGCAAATCCTTCGGAAGAAGTTTTAAGTGCAAAATTACTGATTGCTGAAAAAAGTCTTTCCCCAAAATGCCTCACAAGAAGGGCAAAAACAAATTCCAACTTGGTTGATTATTACGATATCCCCGTCAGCTCGAAATACCTGAATTTTTTGGAAAGTAACGGAATTAAAATTGTTCACAAACTGAATTGGTTTAATGCGGTTTCCGCAAGAATGGATTTTTCGCAATTGAAAAAAATCGAATCCCTCAATTTTGTTAAAGGAGTTCGCCCCGTAAAAGAATGGATATTCAAAAACAAAGAATCAAGAAATCTTAAAAAAGAAAGCGGGGCTTTTTCAACTAAAGAACAAAAGCACAAACTTGATTACGGGGCTTCGCTAAACCAGCTTGAAATGTCGCAAATACCTGATTTACACGACATTGGAATTACCGGAAAAGGTGTTCTAATGGGAATAATGGACACGGGATTCGACTGGAAGGCTTTGGATGTGTTTAAGCACATTACCGTTGTTGCAGAGCACGATTTTGTTTTTAATGATGACGTAACCGCTAACCAGCCCGGCGACCGTTACGACCAAGATGAACACGGTACGGAAATTCTTTCTATTATTTCCGGGTATTCGCCAGGGTATTTAATCGGCTCGGCTTTCGATGCAAAATTTGTGCTTGCCAAAACCGAAGACGTCAGAAGTGAAACCCACGTGGAAGAAGACAATTACGCCGCGGCTCTTGAATGGTTTGAAAGACTCGGTGTGGACATTACTTCTTCTTCACTGGGGTACAATGAATTTGACAAACCGGAACATTCCTATACTTACGCAGATATGAACGGTAAAACAGCGATTGTTACCCGCGCAGCGGAGATTGCTTTCCAAAAAGGACTTTTGGTAATTACTGCTGCCGGTAACGAAGCTTCCCAGCCGTGGCATTACATTATTGCTCCTGCCGACGGCTTTAACACTATTGCGGTCGGGGCTCTGAACGCCGATGGAACGGTTACTACTTTTAGCAGCAGGGGACCAACTGCGGACGGTCGAATTAAACCGGACGTTTGCGCTCTTGGTGTCTCGGTTCACGTTGTTAACCCTTTCTCAACAGGTTTCGCAAATGTGAGTGGGACATCGGCTTCAACGCCAATCGTATCCGGCGGGGCGGCGCTTCTTCTTTCGGCGTTTCCTTACTTAAACAATGTTCAGCTTCGTAAAATTCTGCTCGAAACGGCAAGCAACTCGCAGAATCCTAATAACGACATTGGCTACGGATTATTCTCGGCGTTAAAGGCAATAAACTACCCGAATATTAAGAAATCAAAAGATTCGATTTTTGTTAACAGGTATTTTTATTTCGAAGGAGATTCAATTACCTCAACTCCGGAAATGTTTGTATCTCAAGACGAAAAGAATTTTACAAGAATTGAAGGAAAGCGGGAAGGGAAATATTTTTCTTTTTTGTTGCCTGAATATTTTTCGGGGGATTCATTGCATTTTTATTTTGAATACACACTTGCGGGGCAAGGAAAAGTGCAAGAGCCCGCAGTAAAATATTATTCGTACACGTACGGCGAGAATGTTGTTTCTCATTACACGCAGGACATTAATTATCCCTTTGTGCCGGAAAAGTTTTTTGTCTCAGCAAATTATCCTAATCCTTTTAATTTGCAAACAAGAATTCAGGTGGAGTTGCCGTACGATTCGCAGGTGGGCATTACTGTTTACGACATCCTTGGCAGGCGGGTTAAAAAAATTAAAAACAAATTTTTGAAGGCAGGCTTTTACACGGAAACAATTGACTTGACAGGCTTTTCTTCAGGGGTTTATTTCGTGGTGTTCAAAACGAAAAAAGACGTTAAAGTTCAAAAAGTTGTTCTATTAAAATGAGTTTGAAATGGAAAAACAAGTAATTGTTGATGCGGAAGAATTTTTTAATGTTTACGGCGAAAAGCTAAAATATCCCGAAGATATTAAGCGGTTGATTACCGAAGCGGTCGAAAGGGACAATGAAAAACTTCTTGCCGAGCTTGCGTTCAGCGCAAAATTCACTAAGGGGCTGGTTAATATCATTAAGAAAAACAATCAGGACGTTTCGGACGAGTATTTCAAAAAAATGGAACTTGAGTATTTGACAATTATTTCTTCCATTAAAGATATGTTGAAGGAAATTGTCAGTGAAAACGGATTTCTTTTAAAAGTTTTTGAAAAAAAATATTTTGCCTTAACTCACCAAGCGCTTGAAAACCTGAACAACTTTTGCGTTGATTTAAGTTATTTGAAATATTACTTAAACGACAAAAAGAAATATGCTTAGCGCAATTTCTCGTTTTACAATTTTTTGAATAGGGGAAATTAAAAGTAAAAATTAAAAAACCGGCAGAAGCCGGTTCCTTTTTCACTTTATTTTTTGTAATGTTGCTGTGTATTCGGTGGCAACCTCTCTAACGGTTTTGCTTGTTAGAAGGTTGTAAATTCTGTTTCTTAATTCCGTCCATTCTTCGTGGAAAGGGCAGGGATTTTCGTCCGAGCATTCCTTCAATCCCGTAATACATTTTAAACTAATAACAGGACCTTCAATTCTTTCAACTATTTCAAGAACGGAACTGTTCAATGCCAACTCCGTAATCTTAAATCCTCCGCCTCTGCCTTTGTAAGAATCTACGTAACCGTATTTTGCCATTCTTTGTAAAATTTTTGCCAAATAATGGCTGGGGATTTCCTCACTCTTTGCAATTTGATGGGACATTACAAGCATGTCCTCGGGTTGGCGCGCAAGGAATAAAATTGCTCTTATTGCATATTCACCGGTCTTAGTGTAAATCATGAGAGTCCTAAAGTTTAATAAAAAGATTTATTTGTCTTTTTTAAGATAATTATTAGAAGACAAATTGTCAAGTTTGAAAATTTTGCGGTCGAGCTCCCTTTAAAACCGCTTTTCATTGGTACAAGTTTAAAATCGGTGGCAAAAGTTAAAAGACAGAAAAATACTACAAAAAATAATTAGGGAAATAACCAAAAAATCAACGGAAGATTTAATAAG
>JALWGH010000097.1 GCA_027013735.1 Melioribacteraceae bacterium | reverse complement strand
ATCACGGAAAGAAACAAAATATCGGACACAATTGACGGGACAAGATATTTGAAGTCCGGTTACATTAGCTTGTGTGTAGTAGGGAAGTTGGTTTAAAATGATTGAAATCAGTGAAGTAGTAAAAAATTTTGAAAATGTCAGGGCTCTTCAAGGGGTTAGCCTTCAAATAGAAGACGGAAGTTTCTTCGGTTTGTTGGGACCTAACGGCGCCGGGAAAACAACGTTGCTTAATGTAATAATCGGACTTTTGAAACCGGATGCGGGACACGTTGCAATTGACGGCGAAGTTCTTGTTTACAATGACGTTAATGTTAAAAGGAAATTCGGCTACGTACCGCAGGAAATAGCTTTGTATCAGGAGCTAACCGCTCTGACAAATCTGAAAATATTCGGCAGGCTTTACGGAGTGACGGGAAAAAAGTTAAACGAAAGAATTGATTGGGCGCTGGAGATTGTGGGACTCTCGGAAAGGAAGAATGACGTTGTGAAAAATTTTTCCGGCGGAATGAAAAGAAGGCTGAACATCGCTTGCAGTATTTTGCACAACCCCGAAATTATTTTGTGCGACGAGCCAACAGTGGGCGTTGACCCGCAATCCCGCAACGCCATTTTCGAAATGTTAAAAAAGCTAAACAGAGAAGAAGGAAAGCTGATAATTTACACAACTCATTACATGGAAGAAGCCGAGCGCCTTTGCGACAAAATGGCGATAATCGATTACGGAAAAATAATTGCCGAAGGCACATTGGAAGATTTGACCGCCTTGCTTGAGAAAAAAGAGACCGTTAAAATTCTTAAAAACGATTTAACTGTTTCAAAACTTGAAGAATTGAAATTAATGGGAATGGTGAACGAAACGGAATTTTACATTGAGCTGATTCCGAAAGAAGATTTTAAGAAAAATGTCAGATTGTTTGAGAAATTCGAAGAGCTCGGAATCCCCGACGACAACGTGGAAATTAGCAGGGCTTCGCTCGAAGATGTTTTCCTGTTTTTAACCGGGAGGAATTTGAGAGATTGAAAAACGTATTGATTTTATTGAGGAAAGATGTTCTGCGGTTTGTTGCCGACAAGCCGGCGCTGTTGTTGACTTTCATTTTGCCGCCCGTTTTGATTTTAATCTTCGGTTTGATTTTCGGAGGAAGCGGCGAACCGCAAAGTAAAATTAAAATTATTTTCGTGAACGAATCGAAATCCCCGTTGGCTTTGACGTTGGAAGAAAAGCTCGATTCTTCCGACGTGCTGAAACCGGTTAAGGAGTTTACTCCCGAGGAGAGTAAAGTTCCTCAAAGGTTCGACGAAGAGACCGCCGTGCGTTTTGTTAAGGAAGGGAAGTACTCTACCGCTATAGTACTGCCTGAAGATTTTTACACCGACACTTCTTCCGCACTCCGCATTAAAATATTTTACGATCCGAAGAACGCAATTGAATCTTCTCTGATTCAAGGGGCAATTCAAAAAACGATTTTTACGCAGATGTCGTCTCTATTTCCGGCTTTAATGACGAAAAGGGCAAAGAAAACTTTGAAGGGAAGCAAATCCGTTTCTTTCGAAAACGAAATGGCGGAAATAATCGGTAAGTATTTTAACGTTAGCAAGGACACAATAGTCAAATATTTTTCGGAAGAAAATATTGTGAAAAATCCTTCGGGAGAAAATTTTATCGGCAATATTATTAACATCGAAAGTAAGCAGGTTGTAGGGGAAAGCGTTAACAATCCGGGCGTAACAAGAATGGCGGGCGGTTGGGCTTCGATGTTTTTGCTCTTTTCCATTGTCGGCGCTTCGTTAACTCTGTTCGAAGAAAAACAGGAAGGCTCGCTGAAGCGCTTGCTGTGCATGCCCGTAACAAGGTCGCAGATCCTCTGGAGCAAATACGTTTTTTCAACAACGCTCGGGATTGTTCAGCTTTTGACGATGTTTGTTTTCACGTGGCTTTTCTTCGGCGTGGACATTTTTACAAACTTCGGAAATCTTTTTATTGTAATCGTTGTTTCTTCAATGGCGGCGGTTTCTTTCGGAATGTTGATTACTTCGACGGTTAAAAGTATTCAACAGGCAAACGGCATTGCAACGATAATCATTCTGATAATGTCGGCAATAGGCGGAGCGTGGTTTCCCGTCTCCTTTTTGCCCGGCTGGATGCAAACGGTTGCCAAATTCACAATTACCTATTGGTCGGTGGACGCATTCCTGCAAGTGCTTTGGCGTAATGTTGCTTTTTCGGGAATAGCTCTGCACGTTTTGATTTTGGCTTCCGTCGGAGTGGTGGTTACTTTTTATTCGGTTATTCGTTTCAGAAAAGGGAATATTTTTTAATGGAAAAAAATGCAATTGAAATCGAAGGTTTGACAAAAATTTACCCGGCAGGCTTGGGAGGAAAGGAAGTAAAAGCATTGGACGATGTTTCCTTTGCCGTGCCGGAAGGAATTATTTTCAGTCTGCTCGGTCCGAACGGCGCGGGAAAAACAACGCTGGTAAAGGCTTTGCTGGGAATAGTTCACGCGCGGTTTACAAAAATAAATTTGCTCGGCGAGCCGGTTGAAAATATTAAAGTAAAGGAGAGAATCGGCTACCTGCCGGAGAATCACAAGTTCCCGCCCTATTTGAACGGCGGGCAGTTGCTGAAATTTACCGCCGAGCTTCACAATTACAAAGGAGATGATTTTAAGGAACGCAGCCGTTTCCTTCTGGAAAAAGTAAAAATGAGCAAGTGGCGCAAGGCTAAAATCAAAACCTACTCGAAAGGAATGATGCAAAGATTGGGGCTTGCGCAGGCGGTTATTCATAATCCCGATTTGATTTTCCTCGACGAACCGACCGACGGCGTTGACCCCATCGGCAGAAAAGAGATAAGGGATTTCCTGATTAGCTTGAAAGAAGAAGGGAAGACAATTTTTATTAACAGCCACTTACTTTCCGAAGTTGAGATGATTTCCGATTCGATTGCAATTTTGAACAAAGGCAAAGTTGTTTATTCGGGAAGCGTAGAGGCTTTGACGACAAGCAAAGAAGTTTACGAAGTTGAGTTGAACAAAAATCCCGATGATTACATTTTATTCAAATTAAGAGACTTCGACGTTGTGGAAACAAAAGAAAAAGAGATTGTCTTCAAAATAAAAAACGAGGAAGAAATCAGTAAAATTGTTGACATCCTTCGGGAAAATGATTTTGTAATTACGGGATTGAACAAGCGCAAATCTTCCCTTGAAGAAAAATTCATTTCACTTGTGGAGAGGACTAAAGACTGATGAGAAATATTTGGATTATCGGCAAATACACTTTTAAGGAAGCTCTTTCGAAGAAAGTGTTCATTACATTTTTTGCAATTACAACTTTTATGCTTGCAATTTCTGCGTTGGTTTTTCTTTCTTCGAATTTGAACATCGTAATTAAAACGGTAAACATCGGGCCGGGGCAAAGTTTTCAGAATGCGATTTCCAACGGCATTAAGATGATGCTTGTTAATCCGCTGTTTGGCGGAGGTTTGTTCCTTGCAATTTTTTCGTCGTCGGGATTTATTCCGAGCATGCTGGAAAAAGGAAACATTGAAATTTTACTTTCCAAACCCATTAGCCGCGCAGAATTGATTTTAGGCAAGTATTTCGGCGTTTCGGCTATGGTGCTGGCAAACATTGCCTACGCAATATTGGGCTTTTGGCTTTTAATCGGATTTAAGTTTAATTATTGGGATGGTAGTCTCCTGCTTGCAATTTTAACGATTACTTTTGCTTTCTGCCTGCTCTATTCTCTAATAATTTTAATTGGAATTTTAACCAAGTCTTCTCTCACCGCAATGATGTTGACCTATTTGATTTTCTTTGTCTTTTCGCCTTTGCTCAGCGGCAGGGAAAAGGTTGCATTGTTTTTAGGCGGTGAATGGACAAAGCAATTATTGGATTTCTTTTATTACATTACTCCTCAAACTTACGAGATTGGCAAAATTACTAACGAGGTTGTAACGGGAACGGGAGTTTCAAGTTACACGCCGATTCTTGTTTCCACCGTTTTTATTATCGTAACGCTTTTTGCCTCAATTAAAATTTTTGAGAGAAAGGATTTTTAAACGGGACTTTAGCCGAAAATTCATTTCAAAATGAATATCAGCTATTGAATACCGAAGATTTTTTAAATTGCAGTTTAATTATTAGATTTGAGAGATATGATTAATCCGTATAATATTAAACGAATTTTAATGTAGATAACAAATGTAATCCAATTCTGCGTAACGGAATAAACTTTTATTTGATGAAAAAATGTCTTTCCATTCTTTTTCTCTCCCTATTCCGACCCTCAATTCACCATTTTGGTCGTCATAAGGTAAATGAATCAGAGAAAAACGTTTTTTAATAGCTTCCCAATCCTCTCTTTCGTTCGACAGGAAATTTTTAACCCACAAATTAATTTGTATTTGGGAAGCGGAATCCACATAAGTTATCTTCATATTATTTTTATCGATGTAAGGTTTTGATTCCAAAACAGTTTGAATGATTTGTAAGCTATCTCTTGAAACAGACGACGCGTAATTTAATGACCAAACACTCCGAATTGAAATACTATCATCCAAAGAATAAACATAATTGGCAAAATCCGTTAGCGTTGTGCTATCTTTCAATCCAACCAAAACTATTCCCTGTACGTACTCTAAAGCTGGAACGGGAGGTAATTCCGGAAAGTTGCTTGTTGGTGAATTATCGTTTGAACAACTGATAATAAAAGTAATAAGAATTATTAAAGTAATAAGTTTAATCTTTTTCATTTACTTAAATCGCTTTTTAATTTTTTTATAATATAATATTTCATCATAAAAAAAACAACTAATAAGCTATTTTTACGATAGATTATTTTTTCTTCAATACTCTAAGGTTAAGATATTTTGAAAAGGGCTCAAAGTCTCTGTCATTGTGTAGTAAAGTAATTTTATTTTGAATGCAAAAAGTTGCAATCATTGTGTCTATTGTTTTTCGTACGGTTATTCCTTTCTTTCTTAAAAAGCGGTAATTTTTAGCACTTTGTATCGCCATCTCTTTACCGCCTATTTCAAAACAAGGAAATGTAAGAAGTATTGATTTTGCTTTTCGAAAATCGCTATCGTTTTTAAATCCTTGCAGAACTTCAGTTAATACGTAATCTCCAATAACGACAGGCTCTTTGCCAAGTAGTGAATCCAAGACATTTACTTGCCAATTATTAATTCCGTTGAAATAGTCGATGAGTACCGTAGAATCTACGAATATCATTTGTCTAATCTCATTTTCTCAATATCGCCGGACCAGTGTAATTTCCCACGTAGCGATTTTAGTTTGGCTTGACTGTTAATCCTG
The DNA here is from genome assembly GCA_027013735.1 of Melioribacteraceae bacterium. Classification (GTDB taxonomy): domain Bacteria; phylum Bacteroidota; class Ignavibacteria; order Ignavibacteriales; family Melioribacteraceae; genus WFQV01. The sequence continues at coordinate 9,005 of JALWGH010000097.1, read as the reverse complement.
ATTAAAGTTTTTAGTCCTTCTTCAACTACTTCTCTCTTGGTTTTTAAGCCGGTTAATTTAAGAGCACGATTCATTAATTTGTCGTCTATTACAATATTGGTCCTCATCTTTACCTCTAAAAAAATATGTGTAAAATTAAAATGAAAATACACATAAATTTTTTACGATGCAATGGTGTGAGTTGCGTGTAATTAGCGTGTAGATTTAGCAACATGTTTCGTGCTTTTTGTTGTCTCGCCTCTCGCGTCTCGCGAAAAACACCTGTCACGGCGTAGCCAAGCGGAGCGCAGGCGAAGTCGGACCTGTCGCGCCATAGTCAAGCAAAGCGCAGACGGCGGCGGATTTCTTATTTCTCGTTTCTTCTTTCTTATCTTGAACGCCGTAACGCAATAACACCATTGACATTAAGACGTTTTAGCGTTATTTTGCAGTAAAAAAACAAGAGGAAATTACAATGGCAACTCTGACCAAAAGAGCTACAATTTACTTTGACCCCGCGATTCACAAAGCGCTTAAAATAAAGTCCGTGGAAGTTTCCAAATCTCTTTCGGAATTGATTGACGAAATTGTTAGAAGGGAATTAAGGGAAGACGCCGAAGACTTAAATGCTTTTGAAGAAAGAATTTTTGAACCTACCGTAACTTACGAGGCGATGGTTAAAAAGCTCAAAAAAGATGGCAAAATATAAAATAGAAATAAAAAAGTCCGCCGTTAAGGAAATTTCGAAATTACCGACAAAAGAATTAAGGCGAATTTTGCGGGCGATAAAATCACTTGGAAATAATCCGAGACCTTTCGGTGCAATAAAACTTTCCGGCGAAGAAAAATACCGTCTGAGGATTGGCAATTACAGAATACTTTACCAAATTTATGACGACAAGTTGGTTGTTGTGGTAGTAAAATTCGGGCACAGGAAAAATGTTTACAAATAGTTGGGCTAATAGGGGAAAGCCTTAATAAACCACAAACAATTTCTCGTGTCTTTTTGGAATATCGTAAATTAAAAAATATTTTTGTTAAAACAATTCTTAGAAATTAGGAAAGGTGCAAAATGAGTATTCTCCAACAACTTGCGGACTTGGGGCAGTCGGTTTGGTACGATTTTATTAAAAGGGATATTCTGTTAAACGGCTCGCTGGATTCTTTGATTGAAGACGGCTTACGCGGAATTACAAGTAATCCCTCAATTTTTCAGAAAGCAATTTCCGGCAGCGCCCTTTATGACGAGGATTTGAAAAGTCCCGAATTAAAAAATCTCTCCGTTTTCGAAACTTACGAAACGCTTGCTAAGAAGGACATCAAACTCGCTGCCGAAAAAATGTTAAAGGTTTACGAAGAAACAAACGGATTGGACGGCTACGTTAGTCTTGAAGTTGATCCCGACCTTGCCTACAAAACCGAAGAAACAATTACCGAAGCAAAACGATTGTTCAAAGAGTTAAATATGCCGAACGTAATGATTAAAGTTCCCGCAACGGCGGAAGGCATTCCTGCGGTTAGGGTACTAATCGGGGAAGGTGTAAACGTAAACGTCACACTGATTTTTTCAATCGAGAATTACTTGGACGTTGCCGAGGCTTACATTGCAGGGCTGGAGGACTTTGCGGCTAAAGGCGGGGATGTTTCCAAGGTCGCTTCCGTGGCTTCCTTTTTCGTAAGTCGTGTGGACACTTACACGGACAAAAATCTGAACGAACTCGGTTTGACAGAATACTTGGGAAAAACCGCCGTTGCCAACTCCAAAGTAGCTTACAAAAAATTCCGGGAAATATTGAACGGGGAGCGTTGGAAAAATTTAGAGGCAAAAGGTGCCCGTCCTCAAAGGTTGTTGTGGGCAAGCACAAGCACCAAAAATCCGACTTACCCGGACATCCTTTACGTTCAGGAGTTAATCGGCGAGAATACCGTAAATACAGTGCCTCCGGCAACGTTGGATGCTTTTGTTGACCACGGCGAAGCGAAGATTACAATTAATCAAGGTGTGGAAGAAGCCGAGAAACTCCTTTCCGATATTGCCGCCAAGGGAGTAGATTTGAATCAAATTACAACTCAATTGCAAATTGACGGCGTAAAAGCTTTCTCGGATGCGTTCCACGTTTTGCTCGACGCAATCGAAAAGAAGAAAAAAGAAATTTTCAAGGACTGAAAATGGATATTCAAATTAATGCGCGTGGTTTTTTGGACGACTTTGTTAATGCCCGCAAGGAGATTGAGCGGGAAAATGTTGTGGAAAGAATTCGCAACAAAGATTACACGCTTTGGAGTGATTCTCCCGACGAAATCACTAATCGTCTCGGCTGGCTTGATATTCACAAAAGGATGAAGTCGCATGTACAACGGATTTACGATTTTGTCGAAAATGTACAAGCTGACGGAATTAAGAATGTTTTACTGCTCGGAATGGGTGGCAGCAGCCTTGCGCCGGAAGTGTTTTCCAAAATGTTTGCGGACGGAAAGAAGCTGAATTTGAAAGTTCTTGACAGCACGCATCCCAAAATGGTTGCGCGTTTTGCTGCCGAGTTCGACCCGAAGGAAACGCTCTACCTTGTTTCTACCAAATCCGGCGGTACGGTTGAGACAATTTCGTTAATGAAATATTTCTTTAATTTAACTTTGAAAGCGGTTGGTGAAACGGAAGTTGTAAATCATTTTGCAGCTATTACCGATCCGGGTAGCAAGTTGGAAAGTCTTGCCGCAGAATTGAATTTCAGGGAAACATTTCTTAATGACCCCAATATCGGCGGGCGTTTCTCGGCTTTGTCCTATTTCGGCCTTGTGCCTGCTGCTTTAATCGGTGTGGATTTGAATCTGCTTTTGGACAGAGTAGAAGCAAGGTACAACGTCAAAGAAGATTGTAAGGTTGAAAATTCTCAGAATTGCGGAGCGGACGTGGGAGCGTTCTTGGGAGCGCTTTACAAAAAGGGGAGGGACAAAATCTCCTTTATTGCACAAGGTAAATTGAGCGCCTTTGGCGACTGGGTTGAACAGTTAATAGCAGAGAGCACCGGTAAAAGTAAGAAGGGAATTTTGCCTGTCCTCGGAGAAAATCAGCAAATAATGAACTCTTATTCGCGCGATAGAATTGCTGTTGTGCTCAGGTATTCGGATGTAAGAACCGATCCGCAAATAACGGACCTTTTGGAAAAAAGAGACGTGCCTGTAATTGAAATGGTTTTTGAAGATGAATACGATGTTGCTTCCGCCTTTTATTTGTGGGAGTTTGCAACGGCTGTTGTTGGTTACTTTATGAAGATTCATCCGTTTAACCAGCCGAATGTGGAGGCAACAAAAGCTGCTGCCCGCAAGATGTTGGAAGATTTTAAACACTCCGGTGAATTAAAGAAAATAAATTACTGTTACGAAGATGAGAATCTCCGGGCGGTAATCGACGAAAAATCCAAGTCGAATTCGCTTGCGTTTATTATCAGGGAGTTTTTCGGCAACCGTTGGGAAAAGGTTAATCCTTACGTAGCAATTCAATTTTACACTCCCTACGACAAAAGAATTGAAGAAAAAGTTCTTAGTGCCCGCGTAGTTTTAGCAAGAAGATTCGGACTCGTTTCAACGTTTGGTTACGGACCTCGATTTCTGCACTCAACGGGACAACTACACAAAGGAGACGGCAGGAATGGTTTCTGTGTACAAGTAGTGCACCTTGACGAAACAGACGTGCCCATTCCAAATGAACCCGGCAGTGAGGAGTCGGACATTACTTTCGGAACGCTAATTAATGCAGAATCCTTAGGCGACAGGGATGCTTTAATAGCGGCGGACAGGAAAGTGCTAAGAATAGAAGTTAAGCAAAATATTGACCTTGTGTTGAACGAGATTTTGGAAATTTTACATTCCATTCAATTCTAAAGTTGTTTCTTAAAACGAATAGTAAAATGTTCCCGACAAAAATTTTGAAATCTCTTCCGGCTATTCTGCTGTTTTTCAATTCCTTTGTTTTGCCTCAGTCTTTTTCGGTCTCAAAAATAGAACCGCCGAATTGGTGGACTAATCTCAAACCAGACACCGTGGAATTAATGATCTACGGTAAAAATCTTTCGGGTGTTAAAGTTAAAAGTGTTCGTAATGATTTTAAAATCGTTAGAACCGTTAACGCCGATTCGAAAAATTATTTGTTTGTTTATTTTGTCGGCAGGAATTTGAAAGCAGGTGAGCACCCTTTGGTTTTTCAAAAAGGGAAGGCAACCATTACCCTTAATTATCAGGTGTCTGAACGACATGAGACTCAGGGGACCCACGCGGGCTTTGACGAAAACGATGTCGTCTATTTGATTTTTGTCGATCGCTTTTGCGACGGAGACACCACAAACGAAAGCATTCCCAATTCCTCCGAGGAATTCCAACCGATGAGTTTGAACGGCAGGCACGGCGGAGATTTGCAGGGAATAATAGACAAACTTGACTATTTGAAAAAACTCGGTGTTACGGTGCTTTGGATTACTCCCGTACTTGAGAACAATATGTGGATGAGTTACCACGGTTACGCGGCAACTGATTTGTACAAAATTGACCCGCGGTTTGGGGACAAGGAAATTTACAGGCAACTTGTAAACGAGGCGCACAAGCGCGGTTTGAAAATAATAATGGACCACGTTAGCAATCACATCGGAATTAACCACGTTTGGGTAAAAGATCCTCCGAAAAAAGATTGGTTCCACGGAACGGTAAAAAAACACCCTAAGGCTTTTCACAACAAAATTGCAAGGTTCGACCTTCACGGCGATTCTGTCAGTCCGCGTAGAATTGTAAACGGTTGGTTTACAGATTACATGCCCGACCTGAATAAATCCGAAAAACTACTTGCGGATTACATGATTGAAAACACGATTTGGTGGGTTCAGTATCTGGGCATTGACGGAATTCGGGAGGACACTTATCCCTACAACGATTTGGAGTACATGTCCCGCTGGGCGAAAACAATATTTGAGAATTACCCCCGTTTTAATATTGTTGCCGAAGTTTGGAAAGGTTCCCCCGTTTTCCTCTCGGAATATCAGGCAAACCCGGTGATTAACAGAGGATTTAATTCTCACATCCCTTCCATTACCGACTTTGCGGTTAATGAAAGCCTCGTAAAATTTTTGAAAGGGAAAAGTTCACTAAACGCTTTTTACGAAACACTTGCAAAGGATTACGTTTACAGCGATCCGTCGAAAATGCTGATATTCTTGGACAATCACGACATCGACCGCGCAATGTTCGATGCCGGCGGGGACTTGAAGAAATTTAAAATTGCGCTGGGAATATTATTGACAACACGGGGTATCCCACAGTTACTTTACGGTACGGAAATCGGAATGGACGGCGGAAAGGAACACGGAAAAATCCGCGCGCATTTCCCGGGCGGTTTCCCAAAAGATTCGTTTAATGCTTTCGTTCGGACAGGAAGGACACAAAGACAAAACGAAATTTACGATTACACGCAAACCTTACTGCGCTTGCGGAAGAAATTACCTGCTCTCCGGAAAGGGAAGTTAATTCAATTTCCGCCTGAGAATGAGATTTACATTTATTTTAGAATTCTTGACAACCAAAAAATTATGGTTGTCGTAAATGAAAGTAAAAAGGAAAGATTGGTGCATTTGCAGAACCAAAGCTATTTGCTCGGAACGCCGGTTCTAAAAAATTTGTTGAGCGGCGAAAAACTCGATTTGGCAAAGAGCCAAACTATTAAGGTAAAAGCAATGTCAATTCAATTTTATTTGGTGAGTGAAAAATGATTTTAGGCGAAGGCGGAGAAAAACCGATTGTTAATTTTCCTTGCACGTGGAAGTTCACTTTGATTGGCAGTAACCCCGTTGCAATTGAGGAAAAAGTAAAAGTCATTGCGGAGAAGTACAATTTTGTCTTGACTCCTTCCCGCTCAAGTAAAAAGGGCAAATACTACAGTTTTCATCTCGAAGTGGATGTCCCTACGGAAGAAATTAAAGACTCCATTCACAGAAAATTGGAATCCACGGACGAAATTATTTTTGTTTTGTGAATCCGATTATTTATTCTATAATAAGAGAGAATCAAACAAAAATAACAAGATTATTTTTGTTAAGATATTAGAACTTTTAACATTTTTTAGAAGCGAAAAAATATTCTTGACAACATACTCCATATGGAGTATATTTGTAACAAATAATAATTAGGATGTGATATGAAAATTCAAACAAGCGTAAGAGTTGAAAATACTTTATATGAAGAAGCGAAAAATGTTTTCTCGAAATTCGGTTTAACATTCGGCGATGCGGTTAATATTTTTTTGGCAAAAGTAGCAATGGAAAAATCAATTCCTTTTGAGCTTAGTGTTCCTTCGGATGAACTTGATAAGAGAGTGAATAACTTAAAGAAGAATAAAAACACTAAAATCTACAATACCGTTAACGAATTGTTCGAAGACTTGGGGATTTGATTTGCTGAAAATAAAAATAGAAAAGTCTTTTAAGAAAGATATCCAAAGAGATAAGAAAAGCGGGCACTACTCACAAGAGGATTTTGAATTATTAAAATCAATTATTATTTCACTTCAAAAGAATGAACAAATAAGCAGAAAATATAAGAGGCATTTACTTAAAGGGGAACTGAAAGGCTTCGAATCAATCCATGTAAAAAATGATTGGATACTAATATTTAAAATCGAAAAGGATTTTTTAGTTCTTGTAATGTTAGGTAAACATTCTCAGGTTTACAAAAAATTCAAATAAACTTAATTGTCAATTCTCGAAACTTGAACTTCTTCAGGGTTCTATTTTTTCTTATTGATTCTTTGTTTTACAAATTTTGAATCCTTTCGGGGTCCTTTCTGAGATAGATTCGGTAAAATTAAAAAAGCCCTGCGACCCCAACGGGGTCGAATGTTTGAAGAAGAAAATGAGGTGAAGAAAAGATGATGCCGAAGGTATCGAAGCGACTAACTTTCACTAAATAGGCCTTGTATCCAATAATGCATTCCTCCAATTATCCAAGAGTCCTGTTTGGGCGAGTGTGCGAGTGCTTTTGGATGATCCGCCTTCTTCCGCATTCTGCGGAATTCGGCGCGACAGGTTGGATGAATGGATGACCGGATGGAATTATCACAAATTTTGAGGAATAATCATTTGTCTCTGTTCACTGTTAACTGTTCTCTGTTCACTATTTAGTTTTTAATTGTAAAAAAATATTTCTATCTTTGTAAAATTTTTAGAAATAGAATTGCAGGTATTACCGATGTTAAAAATGCAGAAAAAGCTGACAAATTTTTTCTACATTATTCTCAGTTTGCCCGCTACCGCAATGGGATTCGCTCTTTCAATTCAAATTGCAACGCTCAGTTGGATTATGAACACAAAGTACGGTTTTGACATTCACGAGGTTGGAATTGTTTGGGCTGCGGGACCAATTGCAGGAATTATCGGGCAGCCGTTGATTGGCTTTATTAGCGATAAATTTTGGTTCTGGGGCGGAAGGAGAAGACCTTGGATAATAATGGGAGGAACGCTTGCCGCGTTAATGCTCCTTTCACTGCCGAATATTGACAAGATTCACGATTTCCTCGGATTTGGTAGTCTTATTGTAATTGCAAGCGCAGTGGCTCTTACGTTCGATTTGTCGATTAATATTAGTTTTAATCCTACCCGCTCAATCATTGCCGATGTTACGCCCGAAGGAGCGCCGCGCACAAAAGGTTACACGTGGATGCAAACAATCTCCGGAACATTCGGCGTGCTTGCTTACGCAATTGGCGCAACCTTGGGCAATTACTTCCTAATTTATTTCGGCGTGTTCCTTGTGCTTACGTTTTCAATTGTGCCTTTGTTCTTTATTGAAGAACCGCGCGAGTTAAAAACAACAAGCGAGGAAGAAGACGGCGGAGTAACGCAAACAAATTGGCCCAACCTTTGGCGGATTTACTTTGCAAACGGTTTCTCTTGGCTTGGAGTGCAAACGATGTTCGTTTACATCATTATTTTCATTAAACAAAAGATGTTTGGCGTAACCGATTTTCAGGCAAAGTTGAGTCCCGATGTTAACAATCAAATCGGTCAAATCATTTCCGTTTCTTTTTTGATTTTGAATGCCGTCGGAGCGCTGCTGCCGGCTTTTGTGCTTGAGCCGATTACGGAAAAAATCGGGCGCGTCAAAACGCACGCATTTGCTCTTGGAATAATGGCGTTGGCTTATTTGGCGCTGATTTTCCTCGGCTATTCCTCTTTGAATATGTACATCCTAATGGCTTTTGCCGGAATCGGCTGGGCGGCAATTGTAAGCCTGCCTTTTGCAATAATGTCCGAAAATGTTGCCAAGGGGAAAATGGGTTACTTTATGGGAATTTTCAATCTCTCAATTGTTTTGCCCCAGTTGATTGTTAGTCTTGCTTTCGGTTTTCTTATTCAGTCGGCGGCGGACAAGGACATTATTTTTATTATTGCCACAATCTCGCTTGCAATTTCAGCGGCGTTGTGGGCTTTGGTAAAAGAATCCAAATACATTACTCAAGGAGCGGAACAGTGAGAAAAAATTTCCTTTTAATACTATTGTTTTTGTTTGTCTCAAATATTCGAGCTCAAAAAAATGTAGCTATCTCATCTTTTACGATTAAAGAATCGATAAGCAAAGCCGACCCTGTTGATCCCGATTTGGGACGTTACGACGCTTACGAATTGAACGTTGACAAAAATGACAGGATTGCTTTTTTGTTAAAAGCCGAAAAGTTTCAACCGTTTTTGCTTTTGGTTTCGCCGTCAAAAAAATCGGCGCTGAAAACTCCGAAGGGAAATAGTAACGTAGTTTTGTTCGATACGGTTGCAAGCGAAAGAGGAAATTGGGAGTTTTACATTTTGGCGGATTCCAATGCAGCAGGCAATTACCAATGCACCGTTGCTTTTGCCAAACCGGAAGCTCTCGTTCTGCCGGCAGAGGAAAATTTTTGCAGTAAAATAAAATATTTGTTCAATCAAGCGGACGGCGATTTTCTTTTTATTAAAAAGGGAAATGAACTCAAAGAACTTTTCCCGAAGCTTAAAACG
>JALWGH010000096.1 GCA_027013735.1 Melioribacteraceae bacterium | reverse complement strand
TTAGAATTTCATGTTCTCGTCTTTCTTTTTTCCTTACCTCGTCCATTGCTTCATTAAGTAATTTTACTATATGAAACTTGTCAAAAACTATTGATGATTTCGGGAATTCCTCCATTATTCCAGATATGAACGCCGGGGACATATCTATACTAATGTTTTCTATTTCTTCCGGTAAAACCCCTTTGCTAATCAAGTGTTCCCTTAATTCTTTTATCGTTTCTTTGTTTTTCCCTTCCGTAGCAAACAAGACCCGCCGCTCATCTAAATCCGAGGCTATCGTTACATAGTTATGTCCCTTTTTTGAGCTTGTCTCATCTATTCCGATATTTGTTACTCCTTGTTGTTCATCCTCAGAATATGCTATGGAAATCCAATAATTGAATATTGTCCAAATCCTTTTGGGATATACTCGCAACAGCTCGGCAACTTTATTTACAGGCATTTCCCTTTCTATTAGTGCCATTGCAAATGATTCGAATAATAAAGTAAAACCACTATCTTTTCGTGCCCAGGGTACTTCCACTTGCTTTACTTTTCCTGACTTGTCCTTGACTCGTGGGACTGAACAATGCAGGTAAGTTGTGTGCTCAAACAAATTTAAGTGTCGCCACGTCCTTTTTATTGTGTCATAAGCACTTCCTTCTGAACCATCCGGTAGCTTAAATTTACTCCCTCGCTTAAACTTTATGTCTATATGAAACTCTATGATATTGTCTGCTGTTTCTTCTATTCGGATATCCTTTATTTCCCACGGACTTTGTAATCCTAATGCTACTGCAAAGATTTGTTTGCTATTCATTTTCTCTCATTTTTTTATTTTTGATTTTCTAATTTACCACTTTTTACCCACAGAGATCGACATAGAGCCAGAAATATTTTTCGCTAGACGCGAGAAGCAAGACGCTAGACGTCCGTCTCCGCCCTCGCTTAGCTCGGGCTTCGCCGCGACAAGTCCGCCTTCGTCTGCGCTTAGCTTGACTACGGCGCGACAAGCAAGACGCACTTTTCAGAGAACAGATAACAGAGGACAGAGAAAAATGATTATTGCTCAATAATTGTGATTGTTTCATCCATTCATCCAGCCATCCAGCCTGTCGCGCCGAATCCCGCAGAATGCGGGGAAAGGCGGATCATCCAAAAAGCACTCGCAGTACACACCCAAACAGGACTCTTGGATAATTGGATGTTCGGATTATTGGATAGCTTGATTTTCGTAGCGCAGATTGCTTCAGTTGTCTTCAGACCGGTGTCAGAAGACTCCTTCGCAATGACGATAAACTGTCATTGCGAGCGAAGTGTAACGAAGCGAAGCAATCTGTCTGCCAAAAGAATAAACAACAGATTGTTTCATCCCGACAAGTCGGGATTCGCAATGACGAGATTGATTGCTCCGTAAGGTCCAAAGGTCAGAATGACTCCTTTGGCGACTCTGTTAGAGAGTTCCTTCGGAACAATCAGCGAGATGACAATTAAAAAAGAACGTCCCGCCTGACCCGCCATCGGCGGGTCCAGCAGTGGAGAAAATTATCAAGGACGATTTGAGGAAACTTGTAAATAACGCCATGCCATTAGCGAGACAAATCAATTCGGAATTTAATTTCATTATTAGTAAAATTAGGAATAAATATTGAAAAATTTTCAGGTTAAAAAATGAGCGTTAACAAAATAGAGCACATCGGAATTGCAGTTAAAGATTTAAGCGTCTCAATACCTTTATTCGAAAAACTTTTGGGAGTGAAATGTTATTTGGTTGAAGAGGTCGCGGAGCAAAAAGTTAAAACCGCATTCTTCAAAGTAGGAGAGACAAAAATAGAATTGCTCGAAGCTACGGCGGATGACAGTCCCGTGGCAAAGTTCATCGCCAAAAGAGGCGAAGGATTACACCACATTGCTCTTGACGTTGACAATATTGAGGAAAACCTTTCTACTCTTCACAAAGAAGGATTTCAACTGATTGACGAAAAGCCACGCAAGGGAGCGGAGAATTTTTCAATTGCTTTCGTTCACCCGAAATCGGTAAATGGGACATTGGTAGAATTGTGCTCCTCCAAATAAAAAATTTTATTAAAGGTCTTAGCTATGAAAAGAAAAATTTTAAATTTCGTTTTAGCCTTTTTTGTACTTGGGTTAACTAACTTTTACGCACAAAATTCTGTCCTTAATATTGCCGAAATCGAAAGTAAAGGAACGCAAAAATTCGTAACGCCCACAGCTTACCCGGGAGATTCCAACATCGATATTACTTACTATTTCTTAAATATTAAACTTGACTACGACAACACTACTATTTCCGGTTGCGTCAGGATTGACGGACGAAGCATGAAAGATTCATTGTCCCAATTTTTCATCGACTTACAAAGCAAACTTTATGTCGATTCGGTTGTTTCCAACGGCAAGCAACTTTATGCGAAACACAGCAACAACACAATAACAATTCAACCTAATTCACCCTTGAATTTCGGCGATAAATTTTCCATTAAGATTTATTACGGCGGACATCCCGGTTACTCGGGATTCGGAAGCTTTGAATTTGAAAACCACGGAGGACATCCTATTATTTGGTCGCTTAGCGAACCTTATGGAGCAAGTGATTGGTTCCCCTGCAAGGACACACCGGCAGATAAGGCAGACTCGTCCGACGTTTGGATTACAGCGGACTCACAGTTTGTCTCAGTTTCAAACGGAACTTTGAAAGGAGTAACTGTAAACGATGATGGAACAAAAACCTACAAATGGAAAAACCATTACCCCATTGCTCAATATTTGATTTCGCTCGCAATGACTAATTATGTTGAATACGACACGTGGTTTAAATATTCCGACACCGATTCAATGATTATCAGGCACTTCATTTACCCCGAGCATTTGACCTCTTCGATAAAGAAACAATTGGACAGAACATCGGACATGCTAAAAGTATTCTCGGAAAAATACGGACTCTACCCTTTCATCACCGAGAAATACGGGCACGCCGAATTCGGCTGGAGCGGCGGAATGGAACATCAAACAATTACTTCATTAGGCACACATTACTACACGCCAAGTTTCGGTTGGTCATTGGTTTCCCACGAGCTTTCTCACCAGTGGTTCGGGGACATGATTACCTGTAAAGACTGGCATCACATTTGGCTTAACGAAGGATTTGCGACTTACAGTCAAGCCGTTTATTACGAGTCGATGTACGGCTTTAACGCTTACAAGGGCTACATCAACAGTTTTATGGGCAAAGACGAAAATTCACGTTGGACAGCAAAGTACGCCAAAGGCAGTATTTGGGTTCAGGACATCAGCAGCGTTGACGAAATTTTCGATTACTCTCGGTCTTACCTTAAAGCCGCTGTCGTTTTGCACATGCTGCGCGGAGTCTTGGGAGACAGCCTTTTCTGGGCATCAATTAAAGCTTACGCAAGCGACCCGATGTTAAAATACGGTGTTGCGATTACGGAAGATTTCCAAAATGACGTGGAAAAGACTTCGGGAGTTGACCTCGATTATTTTTTCAAAGAATGGATTTACGGCGAAAAATATCCGCAGTACAATGTTAATTGGTCTTACGAAAATACGGCAGGAAATAATTACAACATTACGGTTCAAATTAATCAGGTGGAAAGGACAGACCCGAAATATTTTGCAATGCCCATTCAACTTGAAATAAAAACCTCGGAGCAAGACACAACCGTGACGGTTTTTAACGACGCCGTGGCTTCGGAAAATTTTGTTATTACGGTTAATGGTCAACCATCTGCATTAATCTTTGACCCGGACAACTGGATTCTAAAAGACCTGTTATCATTAACATACGCCGATGAGAAAGATTACAAGCCCACGATTGTTAAAGAATTCAAGCTCGCGCAAAACTACCCCAATCCTTTTGGCGAAACAATCCCTTCGGGACAACCCACAACAACGATTAAATATTCGATTGCAAAAACTTCCCTCGTAACCTTAACGGTTTACGATGCACTTGGTAAACAAGTAGCCGAGCTCGTCAAGCAAAAACAATTACCGGGGAATTACTTTGCAAGCTTCAATGCTTCCGGTTTACCTTCGGGTATTTACTTTTACACACTAAAAGCAGGCAACTTTACACAAACAAGGAAAATGGTACTGATTAAATAGGGGAAAAATTATTTCAAATGTTTACGCATTGTTTTGTGTAAATATTTTTTCCTGTTTTTGAGTTTCCGAATATTTATGTAATTTTGCAATAATAATGCAAATTTACATAAGGGGTTTAGGATGATTTCCCGTGCCTTAACAAAACATTTGCGAAAAATGTTAAAACTTTTTCCGGTTGTGTCTTTGACAGGACCGAGACAATCCGGTAAAACCACACTTCTTAAAAACGAGTTTCCCAAATACAAATACTTTAATTTGGAAAGAATTGATCTCCGTCAGATGGTTCTTGCCGACACAATGGGATTTTTACGTAATGCCGGAGAGAAAGTAATATTTGACGAGGCACAAAATCTCCCCGAACTTTTCAGCTACATTCAAGTTATCTCGGATGAAAGAGGAACTCCGGGACAATACATCCTTTCCGGTTCACAAAGTTTTTTATTGAACACTAAAATTTCACAATCATTAGCCGGAAGAGTCAGCATCAATCATCTTCTACCTTTCGACATTTCTGAGTTGCCCGAAAAAAATTTTGACAAAGAGGAACTTATTCTAAAAGGATTCTATCCGAGAATATACGACAAAAATATTAAGCCTAAGGACTTTTACCCTTCGTATTTACAAACTTACATTGAGAGGGACATTCGAACATTAAAATCAATAGAAAATTTGAATACCTTCACAAGATTCCTCGGACTGTGCGCCGGAAGAGTCGGGCAAATATTGAACATCAGTTCGTTAGCAAACGATACGGGAATATCGGTAAATACGGCTAAAGGTTGGCTTTCCTTACTCGAGGCAAGCTTTGTAATTTATTTCCTCAAACCTTATTACAGAAATTTTAACAAAAGAATAGTAAAAGCTCCCAAACTTTATTTTTACGACACCGGCATTGTTTCTTCTCTCCTGGGAATTTCCGACAAAAATGTTCTACGCAATCATTATGCTTACGGTTCGTTATTCGAAAATCTAATAATAAGCGAAATACTCAAAGCACAAATACATTCGGGCAAACGTCCTTCCGTTTTTTACTGGCGGGAAAGCAACGGAACGGAAATAGATTGCATAATCGACAATGGTAATAATCAAATAACGGCATTGGAAATTAAAGCGGGGGAAACTTTTTCTCAAAGTTTTGCAAACAATTTGTTAAAATTCAATGTTGAAAGTTCTTTCGACAAAGTTAGGAAAATTATTTTGTACTCGGGCAAAGACGAAACAAGAATTTCCAAAATTCGTGTTGCCTCTTGGAATAACTTCGGAAAACTATTAAAACAAATAATTTGACCCGAACAACTGCACTTTTGAGAACATTTTTACAATAACAAATACGCCCCGCCGATTAAGAAAATTGTTGCAAAGGTTTTTCTGAGAGTGTCCCCTTCTTTCAAAATTTGCCTGCTGGCAATTACGGCAAAAAGGACCGAAAAACGTTTAACCGTTAACGACAAAGCCACTGCGCCGTATTGCAAAGATTTAATGTAAAGAAAACGGTAGGTTAATGTGAAAAGTGAAATTAAAATAATCAACGACAAAAGATTTTTTGAAAAGCCGGCGGTAAAATTATTACTCTTTTTTGAAGTTCCCGACTCAACAAGAAAAATCAATAAGAAAACCACAAACGCAAAAATTTGTTGAAGAATAATAAAATCCACAGGTGCTACTTTGTACTTACCGATAAGAAGTTTGTCCAACACTGAAGAAACAGTGAACAGCAACAATGCGTAAAGGACAAACCTGCTGTTCGATTTAACAAACAATTCTTTCAATGGCAGTAACAATTTTTTCTCTTTACTTTCAAGAATGTAAATCCCCGTTAGCATTAAAATCATTCCTGCAATTTCTTTCGCAGAAAGTTTTTCGTCCAGAAAAATAAAAGCGGTTAATGCAACGAGAGCCGGCGTAAAAACAAGTACGGGTAAAATTGAACTGAGTTCAAAATTTTTAATTGAAATCATTACGCACCAAAAAGCAAGCGTACCGAGAATTGTTTTGCCAAATAATATCAGGCTTTCCGACGCACCCACTGCCGGAAAGCCTGTAAAACCAACATAAATTAAAACAAGGAGAGCATTAACAAATGCGAGTGCCAAAGAAAAGCGCAGTGCATCTATTTTAAACAATGCTTTCTTCTGCCCTATTGCCGCCGCAGCAGAAAACACCGCCGAAAGTAAAGCGTAGAAAAACCAATCGTTCAACTTTTTGCCGGACTGTTATTTAAGAAATCCTGAAGTTCAAAATTAAAAATACTTTGTTTTTTCTTCATTTGCTTTTTACCATTCCAATTTAATCTTAACGAACACATTCCGTCCCGGCTCGGTAAGAGTAATTCCTCTGTAAGTTGACAAATGATTTCTGTAACTCCTGTTAAAGAAATTTTCCACTCCGGCAAAAAGAGAAATTTTAACCGTTCCCAATTGTATTTTTGTCGAACGGAATTTAACATCGTAAACGGCGTAACCGGGAGTTTTTTCTTCCCCTTCGGCAACATTCTTTTGGTCGGCGTAAAACGTACCTTTCAAATCAAGCTTGCCCCAGTTAACAAGCGGAGCGGTAAATTTAACAAAGCCGTTTAACGGTGGTATTTGCGGCAGCGGTTTGTTGTTCTCCGTGTCGTAAGCGTTCACGTAAGAAATTCCGAGGTTCCAAACCGTGACGCAAAGTCTTGCACCTACTTCGGCGTCAAAGCCGTAATAACGCGCCTTTCCAACATTACTCTTTTTGTACAAGCTGTCCTTAACCACAGCGTCGTAAATAACAAGATTGTTAAAGAAATTGGCAAACCCGTTTACCTTTGCCGAAAATCTTTTGCCGTAAAATCTGAATCCGCCGTTAAAAGACAAACTTCTTTCGGGTTGCAAATCCGGATTACCAAGGTAAATAATTCCACCAAGATTAATGTATTGAAACCTTTCCTCAAGGGAAGGCGAACGGAAAGTTTTTGCCAGAGAAAAAGTCAAGTCAATATTCTTTGCAACACTGTAAAGCAGGTTTAAATTCCCACTCCACGATTCGTTGTAATTCGTTTGTGCTTTAAAGGAAGCATCCTTAATTGGCGAAGGGTAGATTTTCTTCCCCTTTACAATTTTGTAGAGAGGATTGTTTGTCTCTTCGTTTTTAATACGAATGTAATCGTACCTTGCACCGGCGTTCAACTTTAGTTTATTCGTCAAGTAAATTTCGTCGTTAAAGAACAAGCCCGCGGAAGCAAACCCGGAATTCGGAATCGGCTTGTCAACAATCGTAACATCTGCAATGTCGTTGCGGGTTTCTCTTATTCCTTCGTAAGTCCTTTGCCAAAAGTCAAAACCCGTAATCAAGTAATGCTTTCCAAAAACCAATTCGGATTGTAACGTAATACCGTTTGTTTCGTGGTCGGAGCTGGGACTAACCCTTTTCCCCTGCGCGGGAATTATTTCAACGACACGCCGAATAAACTGGTTGTAATATTTGAGTGAAATTGTCTTCGCAAAATTGAAAGGATTTCTCCAAACTGTGTTTAACAAAAACATCTTCCGCAACGCTTCGGGGTAAGTAGCTTTAGCATTCGGCGGGAACGCCGCTCCGCCCGGAATTCCAACGTTCGTAGCTTTGAAATATTGAAATTCCGCATCGACTTCCAAGTTTTTTAACGGCAAAACTCCCCCGGAAAAAGAGTAGGAATAATCCTCAAACCCGCTGTTGGTCAAATAACCGTTTGGAATTCTCGTGTCCCCGGCTTTCCGTTTGCCCGCCGAAATTTTCGCTTTCCAATTTTGGTTTCCGGCAAATAGGTTCAGCCCCGCCGAATAACCGTTGTTTACATTTTTGTAACCGTATTCCGCGCTGCCTCTCAAATAAAGAGAACGCTCAAATTCCGGCTGCTTGGTAACGATGTTGACCACTCCGCCCGTAGCGCCCGTACCGTAAAGCGTGGAAAGTCCGCCTTTAATTACTTCGATTTTTTTAATGTCGTTCAAATCGAAAAGGCTCAAGCCTCCGGCAATATTGGTCGAAGTTTCAATCCGTGCACCGTCCACAAGGTAAACGAGATTCTGCCCGGAAAGTCCGCGGACGTTAACCATTGTTCCCCACGCACCATCGCGTGCTATGTCAATTCCCGGCTTTTCCGAAAGCGCATCGGCAATGGAATTAGGCTCGGTGCTTTCCAACTCGTTTTTACTGACGGCTTCAACGGGGAAAGCCACATTTTTTTCAATTGCCGGCATTCGAACACCTGTAACCACCGCTTGCCCCAATTGAATTGGCGAAACGGTCAATGTTATTAAAATATTGTTGAGCCCTGTTTTTACTTTTATTTTTTTCGAATATGCGGCATAGCCGATTCGCGAAACAATTAAAGTGTAATTTCCGGCGGGAAGATTTCGGATTTCAAAACTGCCGTCTTTGCCGGTTACGTAAACCAATTTCATTTCCTTTATTCTAACGCTTGCAAGCTCAACGGCTTTTTGGGCGTCGTCAACCACTTTGCCTTTCAGCGTTGCCGTTTGAGCAAAGGTGTTTGCTACGGTAAAAATCAAAAACACCAAAATAACCAAGATGTATTTTTTCATTTTGTTTCCCTGTGTTTTTTGTTTACTTACTTTTTAGTTTCGTCACAATACTTGCTCACTAAATCTTGCCCGAGTTTTTAATTTTAATTTCTTCAACTCCTTCCTCCAAAGGATTGTAAGGCAATCTTATTAAAAAGCACGTTCCGGGATTCTCGGCATTACCTAAATGCGAAGGGCTTTTTATTAAAATTTCTCCCTTGTGCTGGTTAATAATTTCCTTAACAAGCGCCAAGCCGAGTCCCGTGCCTTCGGTCTTTCCCTTGTCCCGCTTCAATCTGTAGAACGGTACAAAAACTTTTTCCTGTTCCTCCGGCGGAATTCCTTTTCCGTTGTCGCAAATTTTTATTTCCGCAAAGTTTTTCGGGAAATAAACCGCAGCTTCAATTAATCCGCCTTCCTGTGTGTATTTGACCGCATTACCGAAGACGTTTGAAATGGCAAGTCTCAAAATACGCCTGTCGCACATTAGCCCTTTCGGATTACCCACCGGAGGCTTAATTACAATCCTGATGTTTTTCCTTTTTGCAATTTCGAGAATCTTCTCCTTTTCCTCGTCGAGCAAAGCAACAGGATTAACTTCCTCCAATTCGCTTTCGCCCAAAAGGTGAACACGTGAAATTCTTAAAACATCATTAATCATTTCAATGGCTTCTTTATTGCGCATACTCACGCGCGAAAGTTTTCCCCTAATGTTTTCGGGCACTTCACCAAGGTAGCCTTTTAAAATTAGTTCAATCAAAGACTGGCTTGCCGAAACGGGAGATTTTATTTCGTGCATTACGCCCATAATGTATTTTTGCTTTTTCTCGTTGGAGCTTTTCAATTCGTCCAGCGCATTCATTAAATGTCCTTCCTGAAGGTAAAGTTGACGCGCAATTTTGTTCGCAAGGAACACGCTGAAAAATAAAGTAATGATAAAAGTCAACAATGTTAAGTAAACAAAAGGCAGCCGGTCGTAGAACTCAACATTAAGAAATCCGTAAATGCAATAATGCGTAAGAACATTGTGGTATTCCAAAGCTGCCATTACCGAAATCAAAAGCGTTACCGTAAAGGCGGATAAGTAAACAATAATGCCGGGCAGTATCAGACTGCCGATAATCATGTGAAAAATGTAAAATGGCAAAAACGGACTTTCGAGTCCGCCGGTGTAATAAACAATCAATGTAAGCAAAAGCAAATCCACGCTCATTTGCAGTAAAGAAAGGTGAAGCGGATTAAAGCCCCCTGATTTCGGCTTGATATTCTTACGTATTAAGTGTATTACCACATTGTAAAGCAATAAAAACAGTGCAGAGAAGAGGATTACCTTTTGCTGAACCGGCTGTATTTTTATTTCCAAAATTTCAGGCGCTAACAATCCGAACAGAACAAGCGCCGCCACAGCAAGGTAGCGCAGTTTGATGAACAACAAATTTCTCTTTTTAATTGAATCCCAAAACTTGTCGAAGTGCTTGCTCCATTCGGGAATTAATTCAATCATTTGTGCCTCCGCAAAGGCGCTGCCGCAACAGCGCCCTTTTTAATTTAACATTACCTTACCGCGATTAACATAATGCGTGTGCAAAAGTTTGTGAGATTTTTCGCTCAAAGGTCCTTCGGTTAAAAACTCACTGTAAATCTTAATTATCTTCGGATTCTCGTGACACTTACGCACGTTCAAAGTTTGTTCTTCGGCATAAATTGCTTCGGCACGTTTTTTCCTGATTTCTTCATTTGTCGGAATCGGCTGCCCGCCGCCGCCAAGGCACCCGCCGGGGCAAGCCATTATTTCAATGAAATGACATTCGGAAAATTTACCGCCTGCTTTAATATTCTCGACTATTTTCTTTGCGTTAGCGGTTCCGTGTGCTACGGCTACTTTCAGCGTAACGCCTTTTAGCCATTCAAAATCGGGAATTAATTTGGCAATCAATTCTGGCGGTTTACCGACTTTTGTAATCGGAATTTCAGCGTAACGGATTCCTTCAAATCCGCGGACGGGAGTAATGTTGGCATTCTCAAAAATATTTTCGATTTTTTCATTTGTAACCATTTCCAGCACCGTCCTCAGCGCCGCTTCCATTACGCCGCCCGTAGCGCCGAAAATCAAACCCGCGCCGGAGGCATCGCCGAACGGATCGTCAAATTCCGATTTAGGCATTTCAGGCAAGTAAATTCCTGCTTCTTTGATCATCTGTGCAAGTTCGCGCGTCGTTAATCCGTAGTCTATGTCTTTAAATCCCGAGTCGTTCATTTCGGGACGGTTGCATTCGAACTTTTTAGCCGAACAAGGCATCACTGCAACCGTAACAATGTCTTTCGGGTCAATGCCGGCAAGCTGAGCGTAAAATGTTTTCAGCACTGCGCCAAACATTTGTTGAGGAGATTTTGCCGAACTAAGATTATTTTCCAATTCGGGGTAAAAATGTTCAACGTACTTTACCCAGCCCGGGCAGCAGGAAGTAAACTGCGGAAGCATAACGGAATCGTCGCCGAGTGCGAGTTTCTTGTACAATCTGTAAAGAAGTTCCGTGCCTTCTTCCATTATTGTTAAATCTGCGGCAAAGTTAGTGTCAAACACCCGGTCGAATCCAATCTTGCGCAGAGCCGTGTTCATTTCGCCTGTAAGGGAAGTTCCTGCAGGCAATCCGAATTCTTCCCCAATTGCAGCACGCGGAGAAGGCGCAGTTTGAATAATCACATGTTTTGTCGGGTCATCGATTGCGTTCCAGATTTCGTCCCGCGGGTCGTTTGCATGCAGCGCGCCTGTCGGGCAGCGGTCAATGCACTGCCCGCAGTAAATACAAACAACTTCGTTCAACGGGCTGTCCATGAACGTACCGATTTTTGTTTTGTCCCCGCGGTAAAGCGCTCCGAGCACGCCGACTTCCTGCAAATCAATGCAGGTGCGAACGCATCGCAAACAATTCACACATTTATTCATATCCCGCACAATTGCAGGCGTAGAATCGTCCACTTCATATTTCGGCTCGGTTACGTGTCCGTAAGGATAACCGTCAACCCCGTACTCCTTAGCAAGTGTTTGCAACTCGCAATTGTTGTTGCGCACGCAGGAATAGCACTCTCCGTAATGTTCGCTGATTAACAAATCGAGAACCGTCTTGCGCGCCAATCTTACTTTCGGCGAAGTGGTTTTTATTTTCACGGGGGAAGTAATCGGGAACGCACACGAAGCTTGAAGCGTTTTCATTCCTTCCACTTCCACCACGCAAACGCGGCAAACGCCCGCGATGCACAAATCCTCGTGGTGGCACAATGTAGGGATGTGAATGCCCGCCTGTTTACAAGCCTCGAGAATTGTCGTTCCCATAGGCACGGACAATTTTTTTTCATTTATTTGCACCGTTATTAATCCGCCTATTTCATCGGGATTTTCAGGGCGTGCAACGGTGTGTAGTTTTTGACTGACGGGAGCTCTGTTTTTATCTTCAAATTCCATTTCCAACCTCATTAAACCGTTTTGTGAAAAATTTCTTCTCTAAAGTTTTTTACTATTGAGACAAAAGGATTCGGACTCGATTGTCCCAAGCCGCATTTGGAAGCAAGTTTCATTGTTTCCGCAAGGTCAAAATATTTTTTCATTCCGGATTCGGGAATTCCGCCGTCTTTCATTTGCCGGACGGCTTCCAAAAGTTTAACGTTTCCGATTCTGCAAGGGGTACACTGCCCGCAGGATTCTTCAACAAAAAACTCCATAAAGTTTTCAAGTGCGTCGAGCATATTCCGTTCCTTGTTGAAAATAATAATCGAACCGCCTGTGGCTAAATCTTCGTAGGCAAGCTTTCTGCCGAATTGGGATTCGTCAATGCAAATGCCGGAAGCTCCCCCTACCTGAACGGCTTTCAGGTTTTTAGCGCCTGCAAGCTCAAGCAATTCCCTGATTGTAATTCCCCACTCTACTTCGTAAACGCCCGGGTTTTCACAATCTCCCGAAATCGAAACAAGTTTAGTGCCTTTGGATTTTTCCGTTCCGAATCTGGCGTACCATTCCCCACCTTTAAGTAAAATGTGGGGAACTGTTGCCAAAGTTTCCACATTATTCACCACCGTCGGCTTGCCGAATAATCCGGTTGTAACGGGAAACGGCGGGCGGTTACGCGCTTCGCCGCGGTGCCCTTCGAGGGACTCGATTAATGCCGTTTCTTCACCACAAACGTAAGCGCCTTGTCCTAAGAAAATGTGAATGTCAAAATCGAACCCTTTGCCCAAAATATTTTTACCGAGCAGGTTTTGTTTTCTCATTCCTTCAAGGAAATCATTAAGTTGCGACAGCAAATAAGAATACTCTCCTCTCAAATAAAGTATTCCCGTTTTTGCTCCAATCACGTAGCCACCGGTTACCATTCCTTCAAAAACCAATTCGGGATATTCGTTCAAAAGGACTCTGTCTTTAAATGTGCCGGGTTCGCCTTCGTCTGCGTTACAGATTAAATATTTTTCATCGCTCTTTGCGGCAGCGGTTAACATCCACTTTGTGGCAATCGGGAAACCCGCGCCGCCGCGACCGCGAAGTTGTGAAGTTTTCAGTTCAAACAAAATATCCTGCCGGGAAAGCTCAAACGCTTTTTTAAGCCCCGAGCCCGGCGTGTATTCCGAAAAAATTATTTTTCCATTTCTCTTTTTCATTTTCCCCTCGCAAGAATTTCGGAAATAAGTTCGTTTGCTTTTTGCGGAGTTACGTGGGTGTAAACCTCCTCGTTAATCATCATCGCCGGACCAACGTCACATAAACCGAAACAATTAATTTCTTCAAAAGTCACAAGTTTATCGTCTGTTGTTTCACCCGCACGAACGCCAAGTTTTTTTTCTATTTCTTTTTTGATTTCTTCCTTTCCGTTCAACATACAAGAAACATTTTTACACAAACGGATTACGTATTTGCCTTTCGGCGTGTCGTTCAAAAAGTGGTAAAAGCTTACCACGCTGTTTACCTCTACCGGATGAATGCCCAACAAATGTGCAACCACCTGCGCCGCTTCGGGGGAAACAAATTTCTTCTCCTTACGAATATCGCTTAGAATGGGAAGAAGATTTCTCCTGTCGGCACCGTGCTTTTCCACTATTTCTTTTATTTCCCCGTAAGCCGGGATTTCTTCAACCAACTGCATTATTGCCTCCTGTTTTGGAAAAATTCTTCAACTGTTTTTAGTAAGTCTTCCGGTGAAATCGGTTTTTCGAGAAATTTATTCACCGGCAGCAATTCGCTTTCGCCGTAATCAAATCCGATTGTTTTTGAAACCGATGTTAAAAGAATAATCGGATTTTTGAAATTCTTGCGTCTTAACTTTTGCGCAAGGAAAAATCCGTCGTCCGGCTCTTCCATCATTACATCAAGGATTACAAGCCCAGGATTTGTACCTAATACGATTTTCTCTCCGTCTCTAATATTTTTAGCAGTTACCACATCGTAACCCTTGGCAGTTAACACCGTTTCAATTGCTTCCAGAATATCAGGATCGTCGTCTATTATTGCTATTAAAGCCATAAAGCTACCTTTTAATTAGTTATTAAGATATTTTTATCTGTTTTTGCATTAAAAAAATTTTTTCCATTTGACTAATACTAATAAATGACAATATTTTACAATTGTCAAGTATTATTTGCTAAATTAAAATAAAAAAGTGGGAGAAAAACAGGGAATATTTTCTTATTTAAACAATAGTCCCCACCCCGGGATTTCCCCGGAGCAGGGGTTAAAAAGGAGGTACATTAAGAGTATTTCTCAGCGTACATTTTGCGCAGTAGTTT
>JALWGH010000095.1 GCA_027013735.1 Melioribacteraceae bacterium | reverse complement strand
ATACACGGGCATCCCGGTTGAAGTTGATTACGGCTCGGAATTCCGTTACCGCAATCCGATTATTACACCGGACGACACAGCAATTTTTATTTCCCAAAGCGGGGAAACAGCCGACACGCTTGCCGCACTCAGGGAAGCAAAAAGGAGGCAGGCTTTGACCGTCGGAATCTGTAACGTTGTTGGTAGCACCATTGCGCGGGAAAGCGACACGGGTGTTTACATTCACGCAGGACCGGAAATAGGCGTTGCTTCCACAAAAGCCTTTACCGCTCAGTTAACGGTTCTTGCTTTAATAACTGTGCTGATTGGCAGGAGTAAAAATCTCAGCCGTCAAGACGGGCAAATGATTTTAAGGGAATTGGAAGCAATCCCCGAGAAAGTTGAACGGATTCTCAAACTTAACGAACAGATAGAAGAAATTGCCGAGAAGTTTAAAGACGCAAAGAATTTTCTTTACCTTGGCAGAGGGTACAATTTCCCCGTTGCGCTTGAAGGCGCTTTGAAACTTAAGGAAATCAGTTACATTCACGCGGAAGGTTATCCCGCTGCGGAAATGAAACACGGGCCCATTGCGCTCATTGACGAAAACATGCCCACCGTTTTTATTGCCCCGCAGGATTCGGTTTACGAAAAAGTAATTAGTAACATCGAGGAAGTAAAATCCCGAAAGGGAGTTGTTATTGCCATTTCAAGCGAGAAGGATGACAAAATTGAAAAATTGGTTGATTACACAATAAAAATTCCCGACACAATCAGAATGTTAATGCCTATTTTAACTTCAATACCGTTGCAGTTATTGGCTTACCACATTGCGGTTAAAAAAGGTCTTAATGTTGACCAGCCGAGGAATTTGGCTAAAAGTGTTACCGTTGAATAATGGTTCAAAAATAAGGAGAAAGGAAATGGAACGAAAAAATGTAATTATTATGGGTGCTGCAGGAAGAGACTTTCACAATTTTAATGTGGTTTATCGAGATAACGAAGAGTACAACGTTGTGGCTTTTACGGCAACGCAAATCCCGAATATTGAGGGCAGACTTTATCCGCCCGAATTGGCGGGAAAACTTTATCCCGAAGGAATTAAAATTTACGACGAAGCGGAACTGCCCGAATTAATTGAGAAATTTAACGTGGACGAAGTTGTCTTTTCGTATTCGGATGTTCCTTTTGAATACGTAATGACAAAGGCTTCAATCGTTAACACGGCAGGTGCTTCTTTTAGATTGCTCGGCGCAAGCGAAACACAGTTGAAAAGTACCAAGCCACTAATTTCCGTTTTGGCTGTGCGAACCGGCTGTGGGAAGTCCCAAACTTCGCGTAAGCTTGTTAAGATTTTGCGTGATGCCGGAAAGCGCGTGGTTGCAATAAGGCACCCGATGCCTTACGGGGATTTGGCAAAACAGAAAGTACAAAGATTTGCTACTCTTGACGATTTGAAAAAACACGAATGCACGATTGAAGAGATTGAAGAATACGAACCCCACATTGCGCTTGGCGGAGTTATTTACGCCGGCGTTGATTACGAAGCTATTTTGCGGGAAGCTGAAAAGGAAGCCGACGTTATTCTTTGGGACGGAGGCAACAACGACTTTTCGTTTTACAAGTCGGATTTAACATTTACGGTTGTTGATCCGCATCGTCCAGGACACGAGTTGACCTATTACCCGGGAAATACCTCTCTGCGAATGGCTGATGCCGTAGTAGTTAACAAAATAGATTCCGCCGAAAAGGAAAACATTTTAACCGTACTCAAAAATGTGAAAGAGGTAAATCCCGAGGCTATTATTATTGAGGCTGCTTCGCCTTTGACGGTTGACGACCCCTCGGTTGTAAGGGGCAAGCGTGTGCTTGTTGTTGAAGACGGTCCCACTTTGACTCACGGTGGAATGAAATACGGTGCAGGAACGGTTGCTGCTGAAAAATTAGGAGCTGCCGAAATTGTTGACCCGCGTCCTTTCACAGTTCAATCGATTACGGATACTTACAAGAAATATCCCAACATCGGAATATTGTTGCCTGCAATGGGCTACGGCGAACAACAGATGAAAGATTTGGAAGAAACAATTAATCGGACGGATTGCGATTCCGTTGTCGTCGGTACTCCCATTGACCTTGGAAGAATATTGAAAATAAACAAACCTTCGACACGTGTAAAATATGAGTTGCAGGAAATTGGAGACATTACACTTGAAACCGTTTTGAAAGAGAAAGGAATGCTATGACAAAGATTGCCGTGGTTGCGTTCGGCGGGAACGCATTGTTGAGAGGAAATGAAATTGGTACGATTCAACAACAGGAAAAAAACACTTACGAAACCTGTTTGAATTTATTGGACTTGATGCAGAAAGGTTACGAGATTGTAATTACTCATGGCAACGGTCCGCAGGTGGGCAACATTATGCTCAGGAACGAAGCGGGTTACAAGGAATACAAAATTCCCAAAATGCCTTTGGATATTTGTGTGGCCGATTCCCAAGGTGGAATCGGCTACATGATTGAACGCCAAATGTTGAACATTTTAACCGAGCGAAATATTAAGAAGAATGTCGTTACGCTTGTTTCCGAAGTTCTTGTTGACAAAAAGGACCCTGCGTTTAGCAATCCGACCAAGCCGGTGGGAGCTTTTTACTTAAAGGAGGAAGCGGAATTACTTGCCAAAGCAAACGGCTTTATTTTTAAGGAAGATCCGGGCAAGCGCGGCTGGCGCAGAGTAGTTCCTTCCCCAAAGCCGAAAGAAATATTGAACAAGGCAATTGTAAAACAATTGGCTGAAGAAGGCAACATTGTGATTGCTGCCGGCGGGGGAGGAGTGCCTGTTTACAAAGATGAAAAAAATCTCCTTCAGGGAATTGAAGCCGTAATAGACAAAGACCTTGCCTCGGCTTTGCTCGCAAGGGAAATAGGAGCCGAAGCGTTTTTTATTTTGACGGACGTTCCAAAAGTTTACATCAACTTTAAACAGCCGAATCAAAAGGCGCTCGATGTTTTGACTCTTGCCGAAGCAAAACAATATTACGAGCAAGGTGAATTTGCTGCCGGAAGTATGGGTCCCAAAATATTAGCGGCAATCGACTTTGTTGAGCACGGTGGTAAGGAGACCATTATTACGGAAGCAGGCGAGCTTTCCAAAGACGACTGCGGAACAAGAATTGTGAGGGGGTAATGTTTTTTACTCGCTTGAGCTTGTTTTTAGTTGTAAAAGTTTTACAAATAATTTTAATTGTGAATTTGTTTAGATAAGAAAATGTGAGGAGTTACTATGGCTGTAAATATGAAAGGCAAAGACTTAATTTCAATCAATGATCTTACATTGGAAGAGATTTACCAAATATTCGATTTGAGCAAATCGTTAAAACAAAAAAGATTAACGGGTGAAAAACACCCCTTGCTGGAAGGGAAAAAATTAGGAATGATTTTCTCGAAGCCTTCTACTCGTACACGTGTTTCCTTTGAAACGGGGATTTACGAGTTGGGCGGAATAGGAATGTACTTTGGTCCCAACGATTTGCAGCTTGGCAGAAGCGAAAATATTCACGATACGGCAAAAGTACTTTCGAGATATTTGGACGGAATAATGATTCGTACTTTTTCTCATCAGGATGTTGTTGACCTTGCAAAATACGCCGACATTCCTGTGATTAACGGCTTAACCGATTTGCTCCATCCCTGCCAAGTTTTGACGGATTTGTTCACCATTACGGAAAAGAAAGGGGAATTGAGAAAACTAAAATTAGCTTATTTGGGCGATGGCAACAACATGGCACACAGTCTTTTACACGGCTGTTCTAAAGTGGGAATGGATATTGTGCTTGCCACTCCGTCCAATTACAAGCCGGATGAAACGGTTGTGAAAAATTCAATGGAAAATGCTAAGTACATGGGAAGTAAAATTGAAATTCTTGAAGACCCGGTTGAAGCAGTAAAAGACGCAGACATTATTTACACCGACGTTTGGGCAAGTATGGGACAGGAAGCCGAAGCCGAAGAAAGAAGAAAATATTTTGTGCGGTATCAGGTAAATCCCGAACTTGTTAAGCATGCAAAAGACGATTACCTCTTTATGCATTGCTTGCCCGCACACCGGGGCGACGAAGTTGTTGACGAAGTAATTGATTCGAAAAACTCGGTGGTTTTTGACGAGGCTGAAAATCGCTTGCACGTTCAAAAAGCAATTATGGCTCTGGTGATGTGAGCCGGATTACTTTTCTTTTTGTAAAATTGCGCCGTCTTCGGGGACGGCGTTTTTATTTTAAAATAGATGCTCTTGAGAATAAGGTGAAAAAATAAATTAGGTGAAAGTGGAAAATGGAAAGTGGAAAATTTTACACTGCCGGATGATTGGATGCGTGGATGAATGGACAATTGGATTGCTTACCATCCTGCATTTACAAGTTTAACTTTACTAAAAGTGGGAAAGTTCATTTCAGTAACCGTGGGTTTTCACCTTTGGGATTTATTGTTTAGCGAAGGAATATTAATGCTTTTGCCACTTCAAAAAGAGCTAACAATTTTTTATATTTGAATTCATTTTTGAGCAGGCTTAATGGCAGAAAAAAACAGCGAAGAATTAAAAAGGAACAAGCTTGAATTATTGGGCAAACTAATTGTTAGTTTGGCTCACGAGATACG
>JALWGH010000094.1 GCA_027013735.1 Melioribacteraceae bacterium | reverse complement strand
TTGGCAGACGCAGAACGGCAAAGTTTTTTTACTTTTAAAAGCCGTTCCGGTTTTTTATGAGGATTCGTTTCACGGCGGCTTAATTATTATTGAAGATTTAAGAATTGCTTCCGAGCACGTCTCAGCACCGTTTGACTTTGAAAATTTATTAAAACCCCTAACCGGCAGATTCGACGCAGCTTTCTATTTGAACGGAAAAGGAAAAATAAAAGCGTTTTTCAAAAACGATCAAGCGGAAAAATTTCTTAATAAAACTGCCTCGGATTTTTACGAAATATTCGGAAAAAGTTCAAAAAAAGAACTAAAAGAATTTTTCAAAGATAATTCGAAAACCGAGACCGCTGTTTTCAAAAAGTTTGAAGTTGAGACAAACGAGGAAAAATATTACGTTGAGGTAATTCTTGTTCCGATCAACACTGCTAAAAACGAGAGCGAATTACTCGCACTTGTCAACGATGTTACGTCTCAAATAGAGAAGGAGGAAACACTCCGCAATGAAATTGCAGAACTTCTGAAATTTCAACAAATTTCCGAAACATTGCTGGACGCTCTCTTTTTGCTCAATGGCGAGGGCGAAATAATTTTCTGGGGTTCGGGTGCAGAACGGATTTTCGGGCTTAACAAGAGCGAAGTATTCGGGAAGTTTATTTCCCGGGTAATTCCGAGTTTTAACAGTGAACTTTTCCAAGAGGTTAAAAAACAGCTTTTATTAAACGGCTCGTGGGAAACCGAATTTAATCTTAGCGTTAAAGGGAAAGAAGAGCCTGCGCTGATTAAAATGGGCTTGTTGAAATCTGATGAGTCAGAAGAAATTGCGGCGCTTGTTACGCTCAGAGGCAAACAGGCAGAGGTGGAAAGAGAGTTGCGTCGCTCGGAAGCCTTGTACCGGAACATTGTAACCCACAGTAACGAGTACATTTGTATTTTGGACACGGAAGGAAAAATTACATTTGCCAATCCGGCAATGAGGGAAGTGTTCGGTTTGAACGAAGAAGAGATAATCGGTCGTCCACTTGTTGATTTTGTTCCCGAAAAAGAAAAGAATAAACGTGAAAAAGAATTCAAAAAACTTTTAGGGAAGAAATCTACTTCGGGCGAGTTCCCTTTTATTAACGGTAAGGGCGAGCAGTTTTACGCCCTTGTGAAAATAGACCCGATTTTTGATTTTAATCGCAATCTTTCCTATTACAATGTATTCTTGATTGACATTACCGCACAAAAGGAATCCGAAAGGGACATCCAGCTTATCAGAACCGTTTTCGAAGCTTCGACCGATGGTATTGCCGTGATTAAAGACCGCAAAATTATTTTGGCGAACGAGGCTTTTGCAAAAATTTTTGAGCGACGGAATATCGGGGAAATTGTCGGCAGTGACCCGCTTGACTTTTGCGACCCGAGCGAAATTAAAAGTTTGGCGGAAGCAATTCAAAGAAGCGAAAAGGATATTTCAATTAGCCAAAGGTTTGAATACAAAGGTTTAACGGGTAAAGGGAAAATTGTTTACGTTGAGAACTCACTTTCGTCTTTTGCCGTAGGGGAAGAAATTTTTATTGTTTCGATTGTGCGTGACGTTACCGAGCAGAAAATTGCGCGCGAAAAATTAGAGCAATCCGAAAAGCAGTACAGGCACATAGTTTCCAACATTAACGATTTCCTTTGGCGAGCCGAAAGAATTAACGGCAAATTAAAACAAGTTTTTTACACTCCCGGCGTGGAAAAAATGTTAGGCTACCCCCCCGAAGATTTTATTGCCAACCGTTACTTGTGGCGTAAAATAATTCACCCTTCGGACAGGGAAAAGGTGCTTGCCGAATTGAAGAACATTTACAGAAATAAGGACGTTACAAATGCCGAAGTTGAATATCGTGCCGTAAACAAACTCGGAAATATTCTTTGGCTTAAGAATAAACTTTCGCTTATTCGTGACGAGGAAGGCGAAATAAAGGAGATTGTAGGGCTGGTCAGCGATGTTACACTTAGCCGTAGAGCGGAGGAGGAATTAAAACGTTCCGCCGAAGAACTTAAAAAGCTAAATGAAACTAAGGACAGATTCCTTTCTATTATTTCACACGATTTGAGAACGCCCTTTAATTCAATACTCGGCTACACCGATATTTTACTGAGCAAACGAAATTTGCAGGAAGAAAAATCGGTAGAGTACATCCGGTTTATTCAGGAGTCTGCAAAAAATATGCTGGCACTTGTAAATTCTCTTTTGGATTGGACGCGCTTGCAAACAGGTAGAATAAAATTCGAGCCGAAAAGAATTAATGCAAAGGTGCTGATTAACAATTCGATTGGAATGCTAAACGGCATGGCAATGCAAAAGAATGTTAATCTTGTTTCCAATGTGGATATGGAGGTTTACGTACACGCGGACGAAAATTTGCTTTTGCAAGTTTTTAACAATTTGATTTCCAATGCAATTAAATTTACCAAACCCGGCGGCAGCATCGAGGTTTCGGCGCGTTCCGTTCCCGAAAAAAATGCAATTGAATTTTGCGTTGCAGACTCGGGAGTTGGAATTAAGCCCGAAGATATGAAAAAACTTTTCAACGTGGACAGTAAATTTACTTTGGAAGGAACTGCCGGCGAGAAGGGCAGCGGATTAGGGCTTTCTCTAGTTCACGACATCGTAAGAAAACACAACGGCGAAATTTGGGTTAAAAGTAAATACGGCAAGGGCAGCCGTTTCTATTTTACGATTCCCGTTTATTCAACTAACATTCTAATTGTTGACGATATTCAAACGGACAGAATTCTTTACACAAAATTATTGACAAGTATTCTCCCCGGTTACGTAGTTAAAAATGCTCCGAACGGTAAAGTCGCATTCGAGGTTGTAAAATCTTCCCCGCCGGCGCTTGTAATTACAGAACACGAAATGCCTTTGATGACGGGATTGGAATTGACCAAACAAATTATGCTTAACGACGAGGTTGTGAGCAAACCTCCGGTGATTGTGTTAAGCCGGAAAGTTCCCGAGACCGCACGTAAAGAATACGAGGAGTTAGGTGTAAAATACGTTTTCGAAAAACCGGTAGAGTTGGACAAGTTTAAAAAAGCCATTGAAAATGCTTTAAAAGGAGTGCAAGCCTGAAATTTAAGGGGAAAAGTGTTTGTGCTTTTTTACTATTGTTCAAAAATTAATATTGTGGTAAAATAAAAATATTGGATGATTGGAGGAATGGATGAATGGATGGCTGGATGTAATTATCGCAACTATTGAGTAATAATAATTTTTCTCTGTTTACTGTTATCTGTTCACTGATTTTCTACTTCCCATTTTCAACTTTTAACTTTCAATTTTATCTTTGTGATTATGGAAAATAAAAAAATAAATACGAAAGCCGGCTACGTTACTATTATCGGACGTCCTAATGTGGGGAAGTCCACTTTGATGAACAGAATGTTGGGCGAAAAGCTATCGATTACTACGCACAAACCGCAGACTACGCGCAAACGTGTTCTGGGAATATTGGACGAGGAAAACTACCAGATTATTTTTCTCGACACACCGGGAATATTAAACCCCGCTTATTTGTTGCAAAAGAAAATGTTGGAATACGTTTTCCAATCCGTGGAGGATGCGGATGTTTTACTTTTGCTTTTGGACATCGACTCTGACCCCACAGGCGAGTTGACGTTTTCGAATGAAGATGCGGTAAAACTTCTTGAGAAATTTAAAGGACCTAAAATAGCTGCAATAAACAAGGTTGATCTTGCAGACGAAGAAAAAGTCAGAACATTAATTACTCTTCTTGAAGACAAAAATATTTTTCAGGAGATTCTGCCTATTTCGGCTGTGGTCGGTTACAACATCGACAAGTTGCTTAACTTATTAATAGAGTATCTTCCCGAAAGTCCGAAGTACTTTCCTTCTGACCAAATCTCCGACGAGCCGGAACGTTTTTTTGTTGCGGAAATAATACGGGAGAAAATTTTCGAACAGTACAAGGACGAAATTCCTTACAGCTCCGAAGTTTTAATTGAGGACTTCAAGGAGAGGGAAAAAGGGAAGGATTACATTTCGGCGGTAATCGTCGTGGAAAGAGAGACCCAAAAGCCTATTATTATTGGTCGAAACGGCGAAGCAATTAAAAAGCTTGGTAAAAATGCAAGGGAAGCAATAGAGCAATTTCTTCATCGTCCGGTTTATCTTGAGCTTAGGGTAAAAGTCAGGAAAGACTGGAGACAAAATCCCGCGTTGTTAAAAAGTTTCGGGTACATCCCGGGAAATGACTGACAAATTTTTCGAAAAGTACAAAGGGGAATTTTTTCTTCTGTGGGTTACCCTCTTTTGGGGCGGTACTTTTACTCTGGTAAAAGGAGCGTTAAGCGACATTTCCTCGATGCTTTTTATTGCATTCCGTTTTTCAATAGCTCTTTTGTTGGTGCTTATTTTTAAGTGGAAGGATGTCCTTAAAAATTTTGACAAAAATGTTTTGCCTCCGTTTTTGTTGGGCGTTTTACTCTTTATTGCTTTTGCCACACAAACCGTGGGACTTAAATTCACGCTTGCTACAAAGTCGGGATTCATTACAGGCACGTCGGTGGTTTTAATTCCTGTGATTCAAACCGTGCTTGAAAAGAAAGCGCCCGGGAAAGCGTCGGTCTTGGGAATTTTTCTTGTGCTAATCGGGCTGTTGTTCCTTGCCACGCAAGGTAATACTTTAAGCGCTTTTCTTAATCATCTCGGAAGGGATTTTAATATCGGTGATTTTCTGACTTTGCTTTGCGCAATTTCCTATGCTTTTTACGTGGTGTATTTGGACATCCTTTCAAAGAAATATTCCTTTTGGTACTTGTTGTTTGCACAGTTTGCCGTAATGACTTTGTTAAGTTTTTTAGCGGCTTTTGCATTTGCCGGATTTAAATTGGAAACTTTCCACATTGAATTTTCGAACAATCTGATTCTTTCGCTTTTGTACGTTTCTATTTTTGCGACTTTTATTACAACCGCGTTGCAGACGAAATACCAGAAATTAGTTACTCCTACCAAAGCGGGAATTATTTTTTCTCTTGAGCCTGTTTTTGCTGCCGTAATTGCTTACTTTGCTTTGAACGAAAAAATAGGTAATTTTGGCTACCTCGGTTCTTTGTTGATTTTCCTTGGGTTAATTATTAGCGAAACTTTCGAAGGTGTTTTGAATGGCAAAAGACAGTGACGTTTTGAAGGTCGAAATAATTGTGAGGGGACTCGTGCAAGGCGTGGGTTTCCGTTATTTTGTTTTGAGGAATGCTCAACAGCTCGGACTCGTAGGTTACGTAAAAAATCTTTTCACGGGCGAAGTGTTAACCGTTGCCGAAGGGGAAAGGTACAAACTGGAAGAGTTAATTAAATTATTAAAAGTCGGTCCCGTTTACGCCGACGTCCGCGACATTAAAGTTGAATGGGGAAAAGCCACAGGCGAGTTTAAAAAATTCGAGGTGAGATATTAATGCAAAATTTTAGAATTGGTTTCGGTTACGATGTTCACCGTTTTGCCGAGGGAAGAAAATTAATTTTGGGCGGCGTAGAAATTCCGAGCGAAAAAGGATTGCTCGGGCATTCGGACGCCGACGCTTTGTTGCACGCAATAACCGACGCATTGCTCGGTGCGCTTGCGCTTGGTGACATTGGAAAACATTTCCCCGATACTTCCGCCGAAAATAAAAACAGGGAAAGTTCCGATTTCCTCAAATATGCTTACGAACTTGTGAAACAAAACGGTTACGAACTTGGAAACATTGACGCAACCGTAGTTACCGAAAAGCCGAAACTTCTACCTTACGTTGAACAGATTAGAAAAAATATTGCGGGAGTTCTCGACGTTAAAGTGGAACAAATTTCGATCAAGGCTACTACGTCCGAAAAAATGGGGTTTGTCGGCGAAGGAGAAGGTTTAAAAGTTTACGCTGTTGCTCTTGTGGAAAAAGGCACGGAATAAGAATGCTGGAATATGTTCTTCACCAATTGAGCGGACTCGATGCGACGGCAATTTATTTAGTGCTGTTTTTCTTCGCATTCATCGAAAATGTTTTTCCCCCCTCGCCGAGCGATGTTGTGGTTATTGTTGGCGCAAGTTTGATTGCAACAACCGGCGTTGATTTCATTCCCATTCTTCTTATTACGAGCATTGGCAGCGCGATGGGCTTTATTTTAATGTATTACGTAGGAAGCAGATTTGGTGAGAAAATTGTCCGCTCGGGAAAATTAAAATTCATTTCCGTTGAAGCGCTTGAGAATGCCGACCTGTGGTTTTCCAAGTACGGTTATTGGTTAATTCTTGCTAACAGATTTTTACCCGGCACGCGTTCGGTTATTAGCTTTTTTTCAGGTGTCCACAATTTGAGAGTTTTAAAAACTTTCATTTTTGCTCTCATCTCCGCTACTCTTTGGAACATCTTCATTATTTTTATGGGAATGAAGTTAGGAGAAAACGCTGAAATAATTGACTATTATTTAAAGACCTACTCTAATGTTGTAGTATTACTAACGGTTTTGGTAGGGGTGGCAATTTTTGTCAGGTACCATATTAAGAAACGTAAAAAGAACAAAGCAAATTGAAATTTACTTTTTCAAATAGGTTTCATAAAGATTTAGGTGCGGCTCTTGCAACGGGAGTAATGCTTGGAATTGCTTTCCCGCCGTTGCCGTTCTATTATTTTCTGTTCGTCGGTTTAACGCCTTATTTGTTAAGGCTGGAAAAGAAAGAAGGGCTTGCGGAAATTAACAAGTTCACTTATTTAACATTTTTTATTTTTAACTTGATTACACTTTACTGGGTTGGCAGTTGGACGAAAGACGCCGACCCGTTTTTGATGCTTTCGGGAATTGCGTTGTTGTTTTTTAATCCATTGTTGTTTCTTATTCCCTCGTCCCTTTATTATTTGACGAAAAAGTTTTTAAATAGAAAAATTGCTTTCTGGCTTTTGCCTGTTTTTTGGGTTACGTACGAATACCTTTACAGTGTTACGGAATTTCGTTTCCCTTGGCTCACACTTGGAAACGGACTTTCGGAATTTACAGCCTTTATTCAAATTGCCGAAATAGTTGGCGTTTACGGTTTGTCGATTTTAGTTCTCTTTACAAATCTGTTTGTTGCGCGGGGAATTAAAAGTTTTCTTGTAAAAGAAAGGGGCTACAAACTTTGGCTTTCTCTGGCTTTGGTTCTGTTCCTTTTAATTCTCTTTTACGGCGAAATAAGGTTGAATAAAAATTCAAACAAAGGAAGAGAAGTAAAGTTCGGTTTAATTCAACCGGATTTTAATCCTTGGAAAAAATGGGAAGCGGGGAACTTAGAAAAACAATTGGACATTTACCTGAACCTTTCCCGTAAGGCTGTAAGTAAAGGAGCGAAAATAATTGTTTGGCCCGAAACGGCTTTGCCTGTTTACTTGTTGAGCGGTTCGTACGTGGAATACGTTAATGAAATAAGGGCATTCGTTGATTCGGCAAATGTCTATTTGATTACAGGAATGCCCCACGCAAAGTTTTACAGGGATAGTCTGAAAGCGCCTTTTGGAGCGAAGAGATCGAATTACGGAAAATATTATTACACAACTTACAACTCTGTGCTGGCGTTTCAGCCTAATACGGCGAGTGTTCAGCAGTACGGAAAAATTAAATTGGTTCCGTTCGGTGAGAAAGTCCCCTACGCCGAATATCTTCCGTTCCTCGAAAATTTGATTAAATGGAATGTGGGAATTTCTTCCTGGAATACCGGCACGGACACAACAGTTTTCTCGCTTGGGAAAAGTAAAGGTGAAGTTATTAAAGTTGCACCTTTGATTTGTATTGAGTCTATTTACCCTGATTTTGTTGCCCAATTTGTTAAAAGGGGAGCGGAAGTTATTTCCGTGGTTACGAACGACAGCTGGTACGGGAATTCAAGCGGTCCTTACCAGCACAAGGCATTTGCGGCTCTTAGGGCTGTGGAGAACAGGCGGTTTTTGGTAAGGGCGGCAAACGGCGGAATTAGTTGCATTATTGACGACAAAGGTAGAACGGTAAAACAAACAAAAATGTTTGAGCGCACGTTCCTTGCGGGCAAGGTTAAACTTGCGGACGAATTAACCTTTTACACGAAGCACCCGTTATTATTTCCCGTTAGCGCTTCGGTAATTTCTCTGAGTGTGCTAATTTTTATTTTAGTAAAATTTGTTTTCATTAAAATCGGAAACGGAAATGGAAAAAATTATTGACTTGCGGAGCGACACCGTTACCAAACCTTCTCCCGAAATGCGCAAAGCAATGTACGAGGCTGAGGTTGGCGACGATGTTTACAAGGAAGACCCGACGGTAAACGAATTGCAAGAATACGTGGCGGATTTGTTTGGGAAAGAAGCTGCGCTGTTTGTGCCCAGCGGTGTAATGGCAAATCAAATTTCGCTTAATGTTTTAACTTCCCCGGGGGACGAAATTATTTGCGAAAGAGATGCTCACATTTTCCATTACGAATCAGGCTCTCCCGCAGCATTAAGCGGTGTACAGCTTAATCCTGTTAAGGGCGAAAACGGAATAATGAGTGTTGAGCAAATCGAAGAAGCCATTCGTCCTAAAGAGGCTTATTATATGCCCCGCACGAAAGTGATTGAAATCGAAAACACGCACAACCGCGCCGGTGGAATAATTCAACCGATTGAAAAAATTGCCGAGACGAAAAAACTTGCTAATAAGTACAAACTCAAAATGCACCTTGACGGCGCAAGGATTTGGAACGCTTCAGTAGCTACGGGTATTCCTATTGCCGAGTACGCTTCTTACTTTGATTCCGTTTCGGCGTGCTTTTCCAAAGGACTTGGTGCGCCGGTAGGTTCAATTATTGCAGGTTCAAATGGTTTTATTAAGGAAGCTTTCCGTGTGCGTAAAGCGTGGGGAGGCGGAATGCGGCAGGGGGGAATAATTGCCGCCGCGGCTTTGTTTGCGGTTAAAAATAATTTGGAACGGTTAAAGGAAGATCACGAAAAGGCAAAACAACTTGCCAAAGCTTTGGCGGAGATGAAAAACATTGAAGTGGATTTGAATAAAGTGCAGACTAACATTGTAATGTTTGGTGTTAAAAAAACAACCGCGCAAGCTTTCTCGCGAAAGCTTGCCTCTTACGGTTTGTTAATTAGTCCTGTGAGTAAACAATCACTACGCGCAGTTACTCATTTGGACGTTAATTACGCTGATATTTTTAACGCCATTGAAATAATTGAAAAAGTGCAGAAGTGACTGTTTACCTCTCGATAAAAAATTCGCGGAAGAAGTTAACAAAGCGTTTGGAGTTCAACGCCAAAATTGTTAATAAAATTGCAAAAAGAATTAAACCGTTCATTTTGTCCCTCTAAAGAAATAATGAATTAATGTATTTGCGTTCCTGCCGTAGTCTGGCAAGAGCTGCTACGGCTTTGTAAAACAAGTAAAAAATTACAATTGCTGACAATATGTAAATAATAACACTTAACATAATTGCTCCGATTTTTACTACAATAATAATTATCGTAATAATAATGGGATTTGTTTAGCGTCACAATTAAATTTTTGTTTGATTTACGTCACAACGATTTATTTTGTCCTCTTTTTTAATTTTGTTGAATAAAATTTAAGGAAAAGAAAAATATTTTGCAAAAACGGAATGAGCAAATATTGTGGGCGCTATTTGCGGCTTTTGCAATAGGTTTTGCCGGGGCTTTTTACTTAAAGCACGTAAAGGAACTTGCCTTTATTCAGGACGATGCCTACACGGTTTTTCGCTATGTGAAAAATTTTCTCTCGGGTAACGGTTTGGTTTTTAATCCGGGAGCAAGAGTTCAAGGGTACACGAATTTTCTCTGGGTTTTGTTTTTAATTGTCGGCGGGCGTTATTTCAATTTGCCTGCGTTGGCTCAAACATTGTCAATAACTTTTGGAAGCGTATTTTTACTTGCCTTGCCTTATTTTGCTTTTTTAGTATTGAAAGAAGAAAAAGGGAAACCGGCGGATTTGCTTTTGATTTTGTTACCGTCTTTTGTTTTTGCTTTTAATGCTGATTTCGTTTATTGGTCGGTTAGCGGGATGGAAACACCGTTGTATTTATTGCTCTTTACGGCTACGGTTGTTGCAAAAGCTAATAATAGCAGACTTTTTACGCCTTTAGCTGTTTTGACTTCGCTTACCCGCCCGGAAGGAATTTTACTCTTTTTTGTCCTGGAGTTCGGTGAACTTTTGTTTCGTCAAAAGGAGCAGGGGAAACAAGATTATTTTAAAATTGCTTTTGAAACTTTTTTCTATTCTGTTCTTGTTTTGTCCTATTTACTTTTTAGCTACTTTTATTACGGTAATTTTTTGCCGAATACGTTTTACGCAAAAACGGGTTTTGATTGGTTCCATCTTAAAAGAGGGGTAAAATATTTTACGGATTTATTTTCGCAAGCCTACGCAATTGTTTTCCTCGCAGTGCCGGTTGTTTATTATTTGATTAAGAAAAAGAAGAACTACACACAAACTTTGTTGCTGACGGTTACGCTTGTTTTTATTTTTTACAACGTTCTGATTGGCGGGGATGTGCTTCCAATGGGAAGATTCTTTTTACCTCCGTTTGCTTTGGGTGCGTTGCTTTTTGTTTTAATGTTAAAAGAATTGGCGTTTTTATTTTTTAATAAAAGTAGTGTCCTTTACACTTCGGTAATTGTAGCAGTCGTAGTTCTTGTTTCCTTTGTGGTTATTGAGTCCTACGATGCACGGCAGGCGGAAGCCCAAAATTGGCGGGGGTTTGAACGCGGGCTTGTTTTTAAGATGAAAGAATATGCCCGTTGGATTAAAAAAAGGCAAAAGGAAACAAAAAGGAAATTCACGGTTGCTCTTTCGACAATAGGCGCTTTTTCTTATTATTCGGATGCAATAGTTGTTGATATGATTGGGCTTACCGATTCTTACATTGCGCATCATCCCAAAGAGTTGAAAGGAATTGACGAAAGAATCAGCGTGCTGTGGAGAGAGCGTCATTACAACGCGGAATATGTTCTTTCAAGGAAACCGGATTTTATTTTGTTCCCTGCGGGAGTAAAACCCAGCGCTTATCCCGAAGCGGCGGTTTTTTCCCTGCCCGGGTTTGCCAATAATTATTACGTTGAGTTAATTCCATCCGAGAAAGCAAATCAGTATTTGCCTGTTTTCAGAAAAATACCGGACAATTTACGGAAGTTACATTTTCCGAAAGTGAAAAATAATTGCAGTGTAAAAGCAACGGAGTTTTACATCCTGGGAAATAATAACTTTCTTGCTTTTCTTAAATACGGAAAGAAAAAATATTTTCAAAAAGTGTTTGTGTTTGCAGACAGTCTTAAAAATTCCTGTCCGGCAAAAAAATATTTGTCGTTAAATCTAAAAGGAATGGCGGAATTTCACGCCGGGCATTTTACCGAAGCGCGTAAGTATTTTGAAAAGTCTCTTACGGAAAATCAATTAAACACAATGGCTTTGCCTTATTTGATTAACATTTACAGAAAGTCAGGTGAAAAAGAAAAGGGACTCAAAGCTTACTTAACTTTGAAGCAACTTTGCAAGTAAATTTATTTTCTTCTTCCCTATTTTGTTATTATTTTAAAAGAGTTTTTTTTACTCCACTGCTAAAAATGAATATACACACCAAGGAGAAAAGGGATGAGAATAGTAAAAGCATTGTTGTTATTAATTTTCCTGTTTTTAACTGCTCATGTAAATTTTGCGCAAGTAGATACAAGCGTTGTTTATCCGCTTCAAATAGGTAATTTGTGGGACTATAGTACAGGGGGCAATGAGATTTTTAAAACAGTTGTCGATACCGTAACCTTGTCAAACGCAAAAAGATATGCAAAATTAAAATGTGTGAATTTAAGACATATAGGGGAAACGAAGTTTTATTTTCTTAGGGAAGAAAATAAAAAAATATATTGTTATGAAAGTTATTTGAATAAAGAAGTAGTCAAATATGATCTTAGTGTACCTGCGGATTCATTTTGGTTTACAGAGGACATTCCGGGCTATGGATATGTTGTTGATAAATATAAAACTTTTAACGACTGGCTTGGGGATACGACTTATTATTACAGATTTTTACCTGCGGATATTGACACCAGTGTTAGTCCTCCAATTATATCTTATGTAGTGGATGTGTCTTCAATAGGATTTTTACAGGGGATAGGTGTTGCTTATGAGTTTTTCCATGTGTTACAAGGAGCAAAAATTGGGAATAAAATTTACGGGCATGTTACGGTTGGTGTGGAAAAAAGCGAAAACGAAATTCCGACAAAATTCGAACTGTTTCAAAACTATCCCAATCCGTTTAACCCGAGTACAAATATCGTCTATCAAATTCCCAAGGCGGGATTTGTGCAAATAAAAGTTTTCGATGTGCTCGGCAGGGAAGTGACAACGCTTGTAAACGAAGAGCAAACCCCCGGCAAATATGAAATCACTTTCAAAGCCGGAAATCTTACCGGCGGAGTTTATCTGCTTGAAATGAGCACGGGAGGCTTTGTTCAGACAAGAAAAATGTTGCTTGTGAAATAGTTATTTATTGGAAAGGTGCTAAAAAACTTTGTATTGATTGCCACTCCAAACTTTTCTACCACAATGAATGACGTCCCGCCACGTTGGCGGGGACAAATGACAAATCCCCTCGTTACAAACTCTTAATCTCAATTTCCTCTTTTCTCTGTTCACTGTTAACTGTTCTCTGAATAGGGTATCCGGCGCTTCGACTCACGCGTCTCGCGAAAAATACTTGTTCCGGCGTAACCCGAACATTGCGACGACGGAGACGAATTTCTTCTTCCTTAGGTACAAGTTTAAATTAGGTGGCAAAAAATAGAAGAAATAAGAAACCGGAAATAAGAAATGGTTAAATGCAAGACGCAAGAGCCTAAACACAAACCGTAAATAATTGAAATTTAATTTCTTCGATACCTTCGGCATCGGTTTATCTCCTGTTTTGTGCACTGGGACACCCGGAGTCAAGAAAGTTATTCTAAATTAAAAATTTTAGCAAGATATTTTTGCTGTTCAGTTAAAAATAAGTTCTTAGTAATACAAATATCTGAATTTGGAACTCTAACTTTTATCGAGTAAATGGTTTTAGATATCTCTATTGCCTTTTCTGGGGTTATGTTGCTATTTAGTAATTTTAATTGACGCTCTAACTCTTTATAAACTTTGTAAGCCACAAATGAAATAGTAATATGGGCTTCAATTCGTTTTTGTAGCCTATGATAAATAGGACGTATTCTTAAATCGTGTTTAGATATTCTAAAAGCTTTTTCTATTTTCCAAAGATGTTTATAATTGTCGATAATTTCTTCTTCCGATAAGTCCGTATTAGTAATATAACCTTTAAGTCCGTCCCATTTCCCGTCTTCTTCGAACTTCTCTTTATCTATGCTTACTTTAATTTCTCCGTCAAGCTTCAGATATTTATTATAGCCTCTGTTATTAATGTTTGCCTTTGTTAGTTTGCCAGAGCTAATTTGCTTTTCAAGCCGTTTAAGTCCTCTGAGACGATTAAATTTATCTCTTTCCGCTCTCTTTTTTGAGTAGTTTATTACAAGGTTCAAATCCCCCTTTTTCAAGACGGCATTTTCTCCGTCGAATAGACTTAATGAAAGTACTTTTTCTTTTATTTGCTCTTTTTCATTTTTTATTCTTGCTCCAAGAATAAATTCATAGCCTTTCTCCTTTAGCTTTTCTATATTCTGCATTGATAATAATCCACTATCAGCAATAATTACCAATTTATCTATTCTATATTTTTTCCTGAATCTTTCAATTACCGGAAGCATTGTGTGCCCCTCAAACTTATTCCCCTCAAAAATTTCATAAGCCAATGGATAACCATCAAGACTTACGAGTAAACCTAAAATAATCTGAGGATTTTGATGTTTCCCCTCTTTGGAAAAGCCTCGTTTTCTTATTTCATCTTCGTTATCTATTTCAAAATATAGGGTTGTTACGTCATAGAAAACTATGCTTATTTTACCTCCCAATATTTCCTTTGTATGTCGATAACTTATTTGTTCAATCAAAGATTTTTGTTTGTCATAAATTTCATCAAGTTCTCTATATATCTTGTAAACATTGATGTCAACATCATAATATTTGCTTAATAGCTCGGTTGTTTTTAATTTACTGCGAGGAAAAACTATACGAGCAAATACTAATAACTTAAATATTTGGTTATTTAATTGGTTAAATCCTATCGAATCGTAAATTTTATTTAGTAGTAAAGTTGACCCAGAGACAGTGATTTGTTCAATATTATCTATAAACTTATTTGTCTGAGCGTGTCCATCAAAATCAAACTCTAAAACTCCGAGTTGTTCTTTTATCCATTCTCTTGCTTGATTATAAAATTTTTCTATCTCGATAGTATTGCCGCTACAACCTATCGTTTTTACTACTTTATACTTTCCAGAACTTTTATCAATAACTTGAACGCTTACTTTTCCGCTCTTATTTTTCTTTTTTCTAATAAACATATAAGAAAAATAACAAAATCAGAGCTCCGGGACACCCATTTTTACCCCCTATTTCGTCTAACTTACTTAAATACAAACACTTAACTTTTTGCGTCTTTTTTCGTGCACAAAACAGGAATGAATGTTAAGG
>JALWGH010000093.1 GCA_027013735.1 Melioribacteraceae bacterium | reverse complement strand
AAAAATAAATAATTGTAAAATACAACGAGGAAAAAACAAAAACGATTCCCGGTAACGCCGGCGGCAGGCAATTACTCGGGCATCGAATGGAATCGTTTCAAAAACGGAAGAGAAACAAAAACACAAAAGTTATTCTCTTCGTTTAACGCTCCGGAGTATTTCGGAAAACATTCGGCGCGGGAGCGTCTGCCCTTTCGTTCCTGCGCTTTAAGTTTTCTGAAACCGCCTTTGCGTTTTCCCGCCTTGCTTAGCGTAAACCTCCCCACAACGGTTTCCGTTCGGCTCAACGGGAAATGAAACGATTCATTCCGTAGAGGAAAAGCAAAACAAAAAGAACAATTTTACTTGTACACAATTTTCCGGATTGTGTCGAATTGCAAATAGGGGTATTCCTGCTGTAGTTTGTCAATGGCATCGGCAGCGGGAATGTTTGCCGTCCGTAGTCTTTTGTATTTTTCTTTGATGCGGTAATTCCTGAGCTTTCTCTCGTTCAACAAACCGCGGCGGAGAAGCTCGAAGAAAACCTCGTCGGTTACAATGTCAGGAATTGGATTGTAAAAGAAGTATTTCCCAAAACCTTCCCTTTTTGTCAACTCTCTGTTTTCCATTTTAATTTTACCCTGCGGTTAAACTCAAAAAAGAAAAATCACAACTGTTAAATTAAGAGAGGAAAACTGGCGTGCAACCGCATAAATATGCGGTTTTAAAACATTATTTGCCGGAATCAGCCCTCCGTAGGCACAAATATGCGGTTAAATCAGTCCCTTGCGTATTGCCTTGGCAACAGCTTCGGATTGTGAGTGGACGTGCAGCTTTTTGTAAATGTTACGAATATGATGGCGGACGGTATCGACGCTGATGAAATTCTTCTCTGCAATCTCGTTGTAATTCATCCCGTCGGCAAGTCCGTTTAAGATTGCTTTTTCCCTTTCCGTCAAAGCAAATTCTTCGGAGTATTTTTCCTCCTTCGTCTGCCGGAAAACCGAAATCACTTTCCGTGCAATGTGGGAGCTCATCGGCGAGCCGCCGTCGTAAACTTCCTTAATTGCTTCCAGCAATTTTGCGGGAGGAGTTTTTTTAACAAGATAACCACAGGCTCCGGCTAAGAGCGCTTTGAAAACCACATCGCTTTCTTCGTAAATTGTGAGCATTAAAATATTCAAATCAGGCTTTATTTCCTTTGCCTTTTT
Source organism: Melioribacteraceae bacterium (assembly GCA_027013735.1). Taxonomy (GTDB): domain Bacteria; phylum Bacteroidota; class Ignavibacteria; order Ignavibacteriales; family Melioribacteraceae; genus WFQV01. The sequence continues at coordinate 310 of JALWGH010000093.1, read as the reverse complement.
TACGCCTTCTATTCCGTTCATTCCGGGCAGGGCAATGTCCATTAACACAACGTCGAGATCCATTACGGGCAAATCCCGCAGGAAATCCTCGCAGTTGGAATAGGATTTTGAACAGACGTAGCCCTCCGTGCCGTTTATTAAAGCGGCCAAACCTTCGCGGATTGTCGTGTTGTCTTCTACAATGGTAACTTTAATCATTTTCTTTTCATTTTTACCGGTCAAATCTAAGACTATTAAAGCTTAATGGAAAGGTAAATTTTCGTCCCTTCCGCGGGCGTGGAAACAATTTGAATTTTTCCATTAATCTCTT
>JALWGH010000092.1 GCA_027013735.1 Melioribacteraceae bacterium | reverse complement strand
CTGTTTCATTTAAGGACTTGGTTGTCCCAATGGAAGCAGCGCTCAACACCGTTGTAAATCTCAGTGAAGAAAAAGAAACAGTGGGGACAACTGTCTTTCTAATTAATGAAAAGATTACGGGAAAATTTCAAGATTATTTGAATTTTCTTAAAACTAACACTTCCGGAATTTCTCTGCTTGAATTTATTGGCAAAATTTTCCCGACAGACACTCCTCTTTTTGAACATGCAGATATTATTAGTGCTATTACAAAATTTTTAGAACACGCTCCTTTTCTGCAAAATATTTTCCCCCTGCCGTTTAACGGGGTATCTGCAAATAACCCCGGTACACACGAGAGAGTAAGCAAATCTTTATTTAAAATTTAAACTATGGGAGAAAAAATGAAAACTTTAACTTTTTTATTGACTTTGTTTTTCGTGCGGGCATTCTTTGCCCAGGGCGCAGGCACGGCAATTAAATTTGACGGAACGGATGATTACATAGATTGTGGGGACGACGCCAGTTTGCAAATTACCGGCGCAATTACGCTGGAAGCATGGGTAAAATTAACGGAAACCACTTCATGGGATGCTATGATTAGTAAGGCTTTCTGGGATGACGATTTAAAGCGTTACGATAATACCGCTTACGAGTTAAAATTTAGCGGGAGTACAAACAAAGTAGATTTTTGGTTCTCAAAAAGCGGGGACGAAACTACCGATATGGAAGTGATCGGAAATACTGCTCTTACAGTAGGACAATGGTATCATGTAGCCGCGGTTTTCAGCCCTTCCTCTTTTGTAAAAATATACGTAAATGGCGTAGAAGATGCTTCGGTAACGTCCGGAGTTGTAAGTTCAATCTACAACTCTACACGCCCACTTTATTTAGGACTTGGCGCGCATACAACAGGAGGTGAGTATTTACATGGCTATCTTGATGAAGTTCGAATCTGGAATATCGCATTATCGGCTGACCAAATCAGAGCAATGATGTGTAAAAAACTAACTTCCACTAATTTGCCAAGCGGCGTTAGTTGGAGCAATCTTAAGGGTTATTGGCGCCTTGATGAAGGTACAGGTACAACTACAAACGACCAAACCTCAAACGATAACGATGGGACGCTTAAAAACGGAGCAGCTTGGGTTAATTCAGGCGCCGCAATTGGAGATGCCAGCTCTTATGATTACACCGGCACGAACCCCAGTGATTTTTCAGCTACAATTTCGCATACAAATGGAGACTATCTAACAGCTACCGCAGATGATGGTACGGTTAAGGGAATTCAGGTTTATCGCGTGGACGGAACGCCAATGCGCAGCGGCGCTACCACGCCCGTAAATATTTCTCTCTACACAAATCGTTACTGGGGAGTATTTATTACCGGGACAAACCCCACCTATTCGCTAACCTATAATTACAATGGCTATCCTGATATTAATGATGAAAACAAATTGGCATTGGCAAGACGTTCCGATAACAGCGATGACAGTTGGAGCGATGCGGCGGCTACATTAAATACGGGAGATAATACCCTTACTCTTTCAAATTCAACAGGAACGGAATATGCCCTTGCTGAAAAAACCGAAACTCACGGTCCCGGTAAAGCGATATCGTTTGACGGAACGGACGACTACATTAACTGCGGAAACAATAGATCTTTGGACGTGGATGATGACGGAAAAATAACTTTGGAAGCTTGGGTTAAAGTATCCGGTTCAACTAACGATGAGCAGTGTATTATAGGCCGTTGGTATGACGGACAGACCTGGGATGCATCTTACGTTCTTGAAATAGAGAATAATAGTCTTAAACCGAGAATAGCAATCAATAATTCTTCAGGTGACCTTCACTGTACATCAAATGAAGATATTTCAGCCAATAAATGGCATCATATTGCCGGTGTGTATGATGGAACTGATTTGAAAATTTATGCTGACGGAGTATTAAAAAGTACTTATTCCAATTCAAATGGTATTTCTAATTCTGCGGCTCCGGTTACTATCGGGAAATATACAAATAGCACTGACCCGAATCCGTTCAATGGAGTTATAGATGAGGTCAGAATTTGGAATACAGCTCTTGACATTACAACTATCAGAAATTGGATGTGCAGAACTATTACTGACGACCACCCGCAAAGAAGCCATTTAGTTGGTTACTGGAAATTTGATAACACAAGCGGGACTACTTGTTCTGATTGGAGCGGGAAGGGGAATGATGGCACAATGACAAATATGGACCCTTCCACTGAGCGGGTTAACTCAGGTGCAGCCCTTGGCGACGCCAGTGCTTATGATTACACAGGAACAAATCCCGGTGATTTCTCTGCTACAATTTCCCATACGAATGGAGACCAGCTAACTGCGACAGGAGATGGCGGTACGGTTCAGGGAATTCAGGTTTATCGCGTAGATGCAACACCAAGCAGAACGGGAGCTATTTATCCTTCAAATATTTCGCCTTACACAAATCGCTATTGGGGAGTTTTCGAAATCGGGACAAGTCCTACTTATTCACTTACATATAATTACAACGGATATCCGGGTATCAGTAATGAAAGTAAATTGGTATTGGTAAGACGTTCCGATAACAGCGATGACAGCTGGAGTGATGCGTCAGCTACATTAAATACGGGAGATAATACCCTTACTCTTTCAAACTCAACAGGAACGGAATACGCCCTTGCCGAAAAGTCAGGGACTTACGGTCCCGCTAAAGCGATATCGTTTGACGGAACGGATGATTACGTTAGTCTATCAAATGCTTTATCTGATATGACTGAGCTTACAATAGAAGCCTGGGCGTATTATACCGGCGGCAGTAATGTGGGAGTTATTTTTATGGATGCCACGGACGCATGCTGTAACGACCTTGTCTTTGATATGACTAATTCCGGCATTGGTATAAGAGCTGACAAAAGCGGAGCGTCTCTTGAATATGAAGGCGCGGCAGCCGTTACAGGTTTGGATTTGGGGAATGCTTGGCATCACATTACTTGGACAATGACATCTACGGAATCTAAAATTTATGTAGATGGGATTTTGAAGACAACAAAGAGCGTCTCCGGTAGCAATGAAGGTTATCATACATCTAATCCTACAATAGGAACATGGTGGGATGGTAATACATCTAATGGTCCAAAGAAGTATTTCAAGGGCATTCTTGACGAAGTCCGCATCTGGAATGTAGCGCTCGACATCACCACCATTCGAAATTGGATGTGCAGGACGATTACATCTGATCATCCACAGAGAAGCCATTTAGTTGGTTACTGGAAATTTGATAATACAAGCGGAACAACCTGTTCTGATTGGAGCGGTAAAGGGAATGATGGAACAATGACAAATATGAACCCTTCCACTGAGCGGGTTAACTCAGGTGCAGCCCTTGGCGACGCCAGCACCTACGATTATTCTTCCCCGACAAGCGTTACGCTGAGTCATTCCGCCGGTGATTACGTAAACGTGAGCGCAATAACCGGCTCGCCCGACGGTGTTCAGATTTACAGAGTGGACGGCGCTCCGAACGTAACAACTGCACCGGGTAATATGACACAGCTTTTTACTTCAAGATATTGGGGAGTTAAAATTATCGGCGGCAGTTCCCCGACCTACACGTTAACATATTATTACAACGGCAATCCGGATATTGGTAGTTATGAAAATTACCAAGACTTAGCAAAGAGAAGCGACAACAGTGCTACGTCCTGGACAGAAGGGAATGCTACACTAAACACTACTGCAAAAACTTTAACCCTAACCGGTCAGACGGGGACCGAATATATTGACGGGAGAGAGAATAATCCTACTCCTGTAGAACTTACTACCTTTACCGCAACAGTACAAAATGGAATTGTAATGTTAAAATGGCAAACCGCAACAGAAGTAAATAATTACGGGTTTGAAGTTGAACGTCAAAACGTAGCTCAGATTGCTTGCAATCTGAGCAACAAATGGGAAACGCTCGGTTTTGTTGAGGGACACGGTAACAGCAATTCGCCGAAAGAATATTCATTTACTGACAAGCCGGCAGAAAACGGAAAGTATTCATACAGATTAAAGCAGATTGATTTGGACGGTAGTTTTACTTACTCTAACACTGTCGAGGCGGTTATTGCCCTGCCAACGAAATTTGAACTATTCCAGAATTACCCGAATCCGTTTTCCGCCGGTGGTGGGACAAGCGCCCCGATAACCACAATCAAATATTCAATCCCCGCTGTTGTAGGGACAGCTCATGAGCTGTCCCTACATTTATTTGTTTACGATATGTTAGGTCGTAAGGTTGCAACGCTTGTAAACAAAAAGCAAGCGCCGGGAAATTATTCCGTACAGTTTAACGCAAGCAATTTACCGAGCGGGATTTATTTCTACAGATTAGAAGCGGGGAGTTTTATTGATGTAAAGAAAATGGTGCTTTTAAAATAATGAAATAGAAAAGTTGAATTTGTTCTTGTTGCTCATCATTGTGTCCCCGCTCTTGGGGCGCAATGATGGGAACTTGTGATATTAAGTCGTTAGTAATGGTGTTAAAGTTTTGACGGATAAATAAGAAAGAAGAAACGAGAAATCAGAAGTGTTTTAATGTAAATGAAAAGCGTGAGGATTATTACTTAAGACTAAATAATTTTTTTTTAGAATTTAACGGAGGATAAAAGAATAATGAAATTTGTAAAAATTATTTTGGTAAGCATTTTATTCACAAGTGCTTTGGGGCTTGCCCAGTCTTCTTCTCAAAAATTCCACATTACCGAAACCGACACTTTTTATCTTAAAGGTTCTTTCAATAATTGGCAACCTATTATGATGGGGGGTGGTGATGGTGAGTATTACGCAAGTTTTACTTTTTCACGCGAACAATTAGATCAATTTTATGAATGGAAGGTTGTTAGAAGCGACGGTAAATTGTCTTTTCCACAATCCGGAAATTCGTGGGTTTATCCTCGGAGCCAAAGTGATAATATGGAAGGTGATTCGTTAGAAATCTATTTCTATTTCAGCTCTCACGCATACAATGACGAATGGGACCCAAAATCCAACATTGTTAAATGTGAAGATATTATTAATGAACCGGATGTTGTAACGGATGAAAAATCAATTCGGATGTGGCCTGTGGACGAAATTCCGGGTGGCGCTTCTAATTTAAAGAACAAAGCCGATTTTGTGGGTGTTCTTTCCTTTGAATACATGGGACCCCATTGGTGGATAGCTGTAAATCAAGATTATTGGAATTGCACTTGGGGAAAGGAAAACAGAGAATTATTAGATGATACCACGCCGAACCGAATACCTTTTGAAACAAAAAATCTCAATCAGGCTGTTTATTTTTATTTTGACTCTGATGGTGAAAGATTGGCAACATTTGTCGCTCCGCGAACGTTACAGATGAAAATTTCCCCTCCGGAAGCTAAATTTTACTCTTCTGTTTATCCTTATTCTAATGAGGGTTACAATAGCGAGGGTTACACAGGTTGGCAGGATAACACAAATGTTAATATTAAAGCTTCGTCCTATTCGGACTTTTGGAAATTTAAAGAATGGACAGGCGATGTAAGCGGCAGCGTGAACCCTATGAATATTGTAATGGACAAGGACAAAGTTATTACTGCTATTTTCAAACCGGTATTAAGATGGAAGTTTATTGCAGACCCTGCACATAATTATTGCCCTCCCGATGAGGAACAAGAAGTTTCAATGGGAGATTTGAAACTTTCAGCGGGAAGTGTTGATTGGGTAGTTCACAAAATTACTTTTACGGAATTGGAAAAAGTGAAAGCGGAAAATACAGAGGCGAAATTGTTCTGTAACGGAAATGAATACAGCGGAGTTATTTACAGTGAAGGCGGAAATATTAAATCGGTTTCTTTCAACCTTAACAATTTGCAAATAAAAGCCGGTAAAAAGGTTGGAATGTATTTTTACTACAAACTGAATTTCCCTTCAAAGCACGATGAGTTTTACTTATCCGGCGCTTTGGACGAAGTCAAGAAATATCACGTCAGTATTTGCGGAGCGCAGATTGAAGCGGAAGCCCTTGTTGATTCGCTAAATCCCGCGTTTATTGAGCCTGAGGATACTGCAAAATCAAACGTTCAAACTTTTGCTTCTGTTTGGAACATGAGTAAAAACCCCGCCTTGCCATTTGCCTCCATTTACGATGCTGTAAATTCTTCGGAAACCAAATCAGGAGATAAGATTAAAATATGCCCGGGAGTTTACAAAGAAAAAGTTACAATTGAAAAACCTTTGACCCTCTTTGCCCCAGCCGGTCCGGACTCAACAATAATTAAGGCATTAACCCAATATGACCCTGTTGGCGACGACGATAATGTTTTCATCGTTAAAAGCGATACTGTTAAGATTACCGGTCTGAAATTTGTAGATAGTTTTAACGGCGTAAATATTGACGGCGAGGACAAGAGATTAAAAAGTTGTGAAATTGCAAATAACGTTTTTGAAGGAGGTGCTTTATTAATAAACAACAGCGATTCAATAGTTGTGCATAAGAATGTTTTGGCAAGCGGGGTAATAATCAAAGGTAACCGTAATATTATTTACAATAATAAAATAGTGCTTGCGGACAGGACAGGTCAAATAGACAACGCTCTTGTAATCACAGATTCCTCGTTGGGAAATGTCATTGAGTCCAACATAATAGGTGGAGCACCAAAAACGGGACTTTGGCTGAAGGGAAAGAACGTAACTCAAACCGAAATTAAAGAAAACGTTATCGGCAAAAAAGGTTCCGAAGGAGCTTTCAACAACAAAGGTATTTTAATCGAAGGTTCTTTGAATAATCACATTTTTAATAATTTTGTTTCGGAAAATTCCTCCGGCATTGTTTTGGGATTTAAAAGCGGGAAAAATGTAGTAGAGGAAAATATTATCGGTGAAGCTACAAAACAAGCAATGTTTAAAAATCTTACCGGTATTACGATCTTAAGAGGCAGCCGGAATAATTTAATTAAACACAATGCTGTTTCAATGAATTACACCGGAGTTTACGTTGAAAGTCAAGGAAATAGGATATTACAGAATCTTGTCGGATTGGACACATCGAGAACAAAGGCTGCTCAGAATTCGAGAGGAATTGTTCTTGCAAACGGAGCGGTTCGCAATATTGTTGCTCAAAATATTATCTCCGGCAACAGCTTAATCGGCGTTTGGCTTAAAGGCAAAGGCACAAGAGAAAATCTTATTAGCAACAACGTAATAGGCGGCGGCGCTAAACAAAAAGAATCGGGGGCAAACCTTACCGGAATAAGAATTAGTGCCGGTGCTGTAAGGAATACAATTTCCAACAATACTATTTCGGGAAACAGTTCGGGAATATTTCTGGAAAACGCTGGCACCGAAAACAATCACATTTTCCGAAACATCATCGGTAAAGATTTGAAAGCAAGCAACGTTCCTCCCAACGAAAAAGGAATTCTAAGCTACGGGAGTTTTTTCAACGACATCGGAATTAACGAAATTGTTTCGAACAAGACAGGAATTTTTGAAGCCGGTGGCAGAAACTTTATCAGCGGAAACAATATCCGAAGCAATACGGGAAACACAGGGCTTCATTTCATTAACTTTTCGAGAAGCATTGTTACCGGGAACAGGATAACCGAGGACGTAACCGACGGAATAAAATGCGAGAGCGGTGCAAGTCCGCAGGTAAATGAGAATGATATTTTCGACAACGGCGGTTACGGATTATTTAACACGGACGCCCGCTCGCAAGTGGACGCGAGGTTTAATTACTGGGGAACATCTTCCGAACCGGCGGATACAATAATTAATGGCAATGTCGATTTCTCCAATTGGTACGCAGACCCGCTGGCTTTTGTTTCATCGATAAACAGGGATACGGTTTATTTAAGCTCCGGCAAAACGGATTCCGTTTATGTCTTTTACGAAAATCTGGTTCACCGTTCCGACGTATTTACGATTAACCTATCAGACGAAAAAGACTGGTTGCTTCTTCCCAAAACAATCACTGACAGCGCAAAGGGATTTTTAGGAATCCCGGTAAAAGTGAAACTTTCCATTCCCTCCGGCACGGCTGACAAAACAATCGACAAGGTATTTTTAGAAGGTAAATCCTTTAAAGAAAACTTAACCAGAAAAGACACAATTGTGGTGATAATCTACACACCTGAATTGAAAAAAATAAAAGTGCTGCCGGACTCTTTGGTAATCACACCACAGGACAGCTTGCGTTTTGGCGCTTTGGGGTTTGACCAGTACAATCATTATTTAGCTGTTGACCCGACGTGGAACGCGAGCTCGGGTTCAATTGATGAGAGCGGAATGTTTTTGCCGAAAGGGGCTTTGGGAGAGGTAACAATTACCGCTACCGACAAATCGTCACCTGTTTCGGGAAGTGCCACGATTGTAGTTGACACGGCGGCAACAAAGCTCACAAAGGTTGTAGTAATTCCCGATACGGTTACTTTGAATCCGGGAGAGTCCTTCCTATTCAGAGCAAAGGGTTACAACCAGCATAACTTTCCGCAATTCTTCTTACCTCAGTGGAGCGCAAACGGCGGAACGATTGGTAAGTCTGGTTTGTACCACTCGGATACGACTACCGGCGTTTATTCCGTAATAGTAAATGATACCTCTAAAACCCTTGCGGATACTGCCGTTGTAATTGTGAAAAAATTAAGCGGCGTTAAAAAAGAAAGCATCCCGACCAAATATTACTTAAGTCAAAACTACCCCAACCCGTTTAACCCTACTACAACAATAGAGTACTCGCTCCCGTTTGCCAGCAGAGTTAGGATTGACGTATTCAACGTACTCGGTCAGAGAATTAAAACGCTGGTGAACAAAATTCAAAAAGCGGGACAAAAAAGAATTGTCTGGAACGCCAACAATTTTGCCACCGGTGTTTACTTTATCAGAATATTTGCCGAGCCGCAAAACAAAAAGCAAAAGGCATTTACGGATGTGAAGAAAATGGTGCTTTTGAAATAATGTGAGAATTAGGCTTTTCAGTCCCTTTATTATTGCTTTCCCTCCCAATGTGCGGGGGAAAGCAAACTCTTACGTAAAATTTGTAAGGTTGGGAGACGGGTTACACCGGAATACAAATTCCGTTTTAAATTTTGTTCAAGAAACATTAAATTTAATTTCAAAAAACAGGAGATAAAACAGGCTTGCATATTTTAATAGCAGTGGTTTTTGCTCCTTTTCTGTCCAATGCAAAATCTTCCCGTCTCCTAAATAATTAAAAGTATTTTCTTAAAAAATTAAATTAAAAAACGGAGGCAAAAATGAGACGGATTGTAATCAACTTTTTTGTTGTGTTGACTTTTATTCTTTTGTTGTGGAATTGCCAAAAGACAAATGAACCTGATGCTACTCCTCCGACGGTTTCCATTACTTCTCCTGCTAATAATGCAACGGTAAGGGATACCGTAACAATTAAAGTGTCTGCTACCGACAACGAAGGAATTAAAGAAGTCAATTTTCTTGTTGATGGCATGTCAATCGGTAAGGTAACCAAAGAGCCGTATCAAATTGATTGGAACACAAAGGATTTCTCGAACGGCTCGCACACTCTTATTTGCAAGGCAACGGACAATTCTAACAATACCGCCCAATCGGAGAAAGTAACGGTTACGGTTAATAATTATTTGTTCAAGGCCACTTTCATAAACAACTGGCTGCTGGAAGGGGAAAAGGGTATTCTTATTATTTCCGACAAGGACGGTAACATCTTGGGTCAAAAAACTTGGACAGGCAATGATAGTTTTGAAATCGATTATCCCGGCGGGCTTAAAAAAGGCAGAAGCGGTTCCCTCTCTACTATTAACGTTACGACTGTTACGAAAACCGGAATAACAACAAATATGGACGTTCCGGTTGGTTCGGATTGGACTTGGAAGGGTTATCCCTATCCCGATTTCAATGTTGTCTATTCAGCAACTTTGGATTTCCAAAACGTGCCGGAACATTCGGGTTTCGTTATTTCCACAAAGTGGCGTTCGGTAATGTCGAGCTCGGTTTCTCTTCAACTGCCTTACACTTATTATTTCCACAATAATCCCACTAACATTTACGTAAAACTTAATACTACAACAGGCAAAAAATATTTGTGGGTTAAAAACGTCAGCGATGGTATGACGCGTAACGATGATTTTACGAATATGAATCCAACGGACTCTTCGAAAATTGTTTTACCAGAAAGTCCTTACGGTTCCAAAACTTATTTTTACGGTTTCACAACGGCAGGAAAGCATTACGAGGGACGCTACATGCTAGATTATGTTAAGGAGAACGGAACTAAGCAGGAAGTAGAAGTACATTATCCCGCTTCGGATTTCCCTGAATTCAGAACAAGCATTTCTCTTTACGAGAACAGCGAACACAACTCGGCTTGGTACCAATCGGCTTACGGAAAAATCCCGTCCTCGTTTACAAAAATTAATGCCGACTTTGATGTGGTTAGCGCCACTCCCGACAATTTTGAAATCTCGGCAACAGGGGAATTTATTCAAATAAGATCCACTTGGAGAGGACAGGTATTTTGGACAGTTTACAGTTCTCCCAACACACAGAAATATTCTCTGCCGCAATTGCCCGAATCCGTTACAAACGAGTTCGGTTTTACAACAAGCGATTTTAAGATTTGGTACGTGGATATTTTGGATTTTCCAGAATTAAATTCAATGACAGATATTTTTAACATTCTGTTTAATTCAAATAATTACTTCTACGACGTGGTCAGTATGTTCAGGTCCAAATACAAATACCCGAGCACAGGTTTGCTAAAGAATGGAAATAATGAATCGAACGACCTTTACGAAAAGCAATTGCCGAATTATTGATTTTACTCTAAGGAAATGATTTTTATTTTTCTTTTTGGAACTAATCCTCTTCAAGCCCCTTCCCATTGGTCGGGAAGGGGAAAATTTTCATAAAGTCTTGGAACGGAAAATAGATTCAGGCACAAGTTTAAAATCAGTGGCAAAACACTTTTACTGGTTTTCAAACACGTTGTTAATGAAACGTTGCCTTTGCCAAAGAGAAATCACTTAAGTGATAGTGTCGCTCCGCAGGAGCTCTTTTTTGTGTCTTTGTGTCGTATTCTACAAAGGTGTCGTCCCGCTGGGACTCAAATCTTGAACTGTTGAAATGGTACTGAAAAACTTTGTATTGATTAGGACTCCAAACTTTTCTACCACAACTAATGACGTCCCCGCCACGTTGGCGGGGACAAATGACAAACCACTTTGTTACAAACTCTCGATCTTGATTTTCTCTGTTCACTGTTATCTATTCTCTGAAAAGGGCGTCTTGCTTGTCGCGCCGAAGTTAAGCGAAGCGAAAACGAAGGCGGGCGTCTCGCGTTTAACCATTTCTTATTTCTTGTTTCTTCTTTCTTATTTTACCACCACCTCCTAATTCATCCTGCTCCTTTTGCGGAAGTAGGAAAACAACGCTTTGTCGAAAGGCGTTGTTGTGGTAATCAAATTGTAATCGATGCCGTGATTCAGGCATTCGCCGGAGAGCTTATTCAGGTAGTCCTGCATTGCAAGTTGGTAAGCCTTTTGAATTTGGTAGGGCTGCGTGGTAAGCTCTTCGCCCGTTTCCATATCCACAAAAACCGAATCTTTGGTAAAAGAAAATCCGATTTCGGCAGGGTCTAAAATTTGAAAAACAATCACCTCGTTCTTTTTGTAATGAAAAAGTTTAAGAGCGGTAACAATCGACTCAGGCTCGTCGAAGAAATCCGAAATGATTACAATCAATTCCTTCTTTTTAATTTTTTGCGCAACCTCAACAAGGCACTTTTCAGTAGCCGTCTGCGAAGCGGGCTGTGCATTGTTAACCCTTGTTAAAATTTCCTTCAAGTAAACTCTGTTTGCCCTTGGCGGCAGGTAAGCATTAATCTTATCCGAAAAAAGCGTAAAGCCTACGGCATCCTGCTGTCCTATTAGCAGATAGCTTAACGATGCAGCAAGAATTTTACCGTATTCGAATTTTGTGATTTCTCCCTCGCGTTTGAAATTCATCGAGGCGCTGGAATCGAGAACAATGTGGGAAATTAAATTTGTCTCGTCCTCAAAGCGTTTAATAAAAAAACGCTCGGTCTTTGCGTAAACCCGCCAGTCGATGTTGCGAATCGGGTCGCCTTGATTGTAAGGGCGGTGCTCGCTGAACTCGGCGCTAAAACCGTGGTAAGGACTTTTGTGATGCCCCACCATAAAGCCTTCCACAACGTACTTTGCTTTAAGCTCCAGAGTTTTTAATTTGGAAACAATCTCGGGAGCTAAAAGCGCGCTGTAATCTTTTTTCTTTGCAATCACTTATTTGGAAACGGCTGTCTTTTTCTTCAAAATTTCCTCCGGCGGGATCCCGAGGTTTTTAATTTCTTCCCTTGCCGAAGGTACCAATTCGCTCTTCGGGTAAGTTTTCAGAAATTCGTTGTAAAGCTTTTTCGCTTCGTCGAATTTGTTCAGCTCGTTGGCGTCGAGGAACGCAGCCATAAAAAGCGAGCGCTCACCTTCTATTGTGTGCGGGATTTTTTCGTAAACCTGTTTGTAATAGTCAACAGCTTTTTGCAGGGATTTCTTGGCGGGGATGTCCTTCACAACCTTGCCGTGGTAAAGCTGTGCAAGCTCGAACATTGCTTTGGGAGTAATCTTACCGTCGGGATGTGTGTTAACTATTTTTTGTAAATCGGCAATTGCCTCAACGTATTCTTTGTTTTTTATTTTTTGTTTTGCCTCTTGATAGAGTTCTTCGTCGCTTTTGGAAGAGCAGGAAGCTAAAAACGTCAGAGCAATTAATCCTACAAACAAAGCTTTAATATTTCTCATTGTAAATCCCGTATTTTTTGTATTGGTACGAACTACATAAAACAAACTCCCGAAAAATAAGGGGAAAATGCCTTTTCGCCAAGTAAAATATTTAGGAAACGGCGCCTTCGGCAAATTCCACGGTCTTTTTATTGCCGTCTATTTTAACCTTAATGCCAAACGGCAAAGTCAGATTCTCGGAAATGTGTCCATGCTTGAGATTGTAAATTACAGGTTTCTTAATGTCTTTCAAATAATCGTCAAAAACTTCGCTCAGCGACAATGTGGGAGTGTCCTCGTCTTCCTCGGCACAGTCCGTAAATTTCCCGAGAATTACTCCCTCCGCCTGCTCGAATGCTTTTGCGAGTTTCAGTTGGTTTAACATTCTGTCAATTCTGTAAGGCGGTTCTCCGATGTCTTCAAGGAAAAGGATTTTGTCCTTGAAATCCGGCAGGTAGCGGCTGCCCAGCAAGGAGTTAAATACTGCAAGGTTGCCACCGATTAACCTTCCTTCAGCCCTTCCGCCGTTCAAAGAATAAAACGGTTCGCCGTCGGGATTTTGTACCTTCCCGATTTTCTTAGGCGAAGTAATGATTCGCCAGAAAAATTCTTCTGTAAATTCAACAATTTCGTCTTTGTGAAAATCAACGGCAACCATTGGTCCGGCAAATGTAACAAGTCCTGCTTTTTTCAAGAACGCCATTTGCAAAGCGGTGATGTCGCTGTAGCCCACAAAAATTTTCGGGTGTCTTTTAATCAGGTTGAAATTTATTTTGGGAATCAGACGCCCGGAGCCGTAGCCGCCACGCACACAAATAATTGCTTTTACTTCCTTGTTGGCAAACATTGAGTGCAAATCTTCGAGCCGCTCTTCGTCCGTGCCTGCAAGGTAGCCGTGTTGCTTGCCGACGTTTTTCCCCACAGCCGTGCGGTAGCCGAGGCTTTCGAAATATTTTACCCCGCGTTCCACACGCGAATCGTCCGCCGGTTTGGAGGCGGGACTTATTATTCCGATTAAATCTTTCGGTTTTAATCTTTTAGGTTTTACGATTTTCATTTTTGTACCTTAGTCTTCTTCAATAAAATATTCGCCTATTCCCCATTCGTTGAAACGGGATTTAATGAAATCCAACACGCGCTGGTGAGATTCGGCAGTTTTGCCTTCCACTTTGAAAGGCTCGCCGAATTCAACCATTACTTTTTTCGAAGGGTCGATTTTCCCGAAGTCTTTCAGCTTCTTTCCGTTTTGCCACGCATCCGTTTTAACTGCAAAGGGAATTACGTCCGCATTGTTCTTTTGTGCCAGTTTGATTCCGAGGGAATTAAACTGTTTAACCTTCACGTACATTTCCCTTGTTTTTTGTGGGAAAATAATAATGGAAAAACCGTTGTCCAATCTTTTTTTTCCCTCTTCCAAAACCGTAATTAAATCTTCGCGTGCATTTTTACGTGATACAAGAATCGGGTAATTTGCACCTACAACTTTCCCGAAAAGGGGATAGTCAATTAGCTCTTTCTTAATAATGTAAATAACGGGTTTAATCGGGTAAATAAAAACTTCGATTCCCATAGTTTCCAGCGTGCCCATGTGGTTGCCGATAAACACAGCCGGGTCTTTGGATTTTCGAATATTGTCGAGCCCTTTGACGTCGAACTCAACGCCAACGCTTTCCAATGCACGAAGCACTTGCAGGGAAGCGTGCGCGTGGTTTATCCCGTCGTACCGGCCTTTAACGGCTTTCCTGTTTGCGTCAAAAATTACTTTAATCAGTTTCGGATAAAATCTCAAACTCGGGAGGCGTGAACAACCCTTCTCGATTGTTTTGTATTCGTTTTTACCTTCGGCAATTTTGGGGAATTCTCTGTAAAAC
>JALWGH010000091.1 GCA_027013735.1 Melioribacteraceae bacterium | reverse complement strand
ACTCGTTTAGAATGAACAGCAAGAACGCCGCAAAATATTCGTTGGTTACGAGGTGGTTCTTTTGGCTTCAAAATGCTTTGATGATTTTGGGGAGCGCGGGATGAAGTTGGTTAAGCAAAGTTTTATTGAAGGCGGACGCTTGCTTTTTTACAATCAGAAATTTACGATTCTGTTGTGGGGTACTAATGCCCTGCTTGCGCTGATTCTTACGATTCCCATTTATTCTCTGCTTACGGTTGACTTGAGTCATTCGCTGCTTAGCGACGTGTTGGTAAATAAATTGGATTACGTTTGGCTGTTACAATTTTACCACAATTACAATTTGGAGATTAACCAGATCCCCATTCTCCTTTACGGAATTGTCTTCATTTACATTTTAATTAATACATTTTACGATGGCGGTATTATTACCGTTTTTGTTAACCCCTCCAAAAACCACTGGGTTGATTTCTTTTACGGAGGAGTTCGCTACTGGTACAGATTTATTAAGGTGGTCTTGATTTCAGCCGTTTTCTATTTGCTTGTATTTTTGTTGTATTATTGGTCGGGCAAGATTGCGGGAAAATTATTTCAGGAAACACCTTCTTATTGGACGCCCTTTATTTTCAGGCTTGTGCGTTACATTCTGCTTTTGTTTTTTGTGGGAATTGTTACCGTGATTGCGGACTACACGAAAATTGCGCTTGCCGCCAACGGCAGGTTGAAAGCTCTTAATGAATTTTGGCAAAGCACAAAATTTGTTTTTAAGAATTTCAATATTGTTTTCGGAGTCTTTTTCCTCGTTGCTTTTTTAGGAGCTCTCGGAGCAATTCTTTACAATCTAATCGGACTTGCTATTCCGGCTTCTCCTTTTTATTTCTTAATCCTGACGTTTCTTCTTCAACAACTTTTGATTATTTTTCGACTTAACATTAGAATGTTTTTTTTCGCCACGGAAATAAATCTTTGCAGAGAACTTCGGGCGGAAGTAATTGAACAGGAAGCAATCGAAACGGAAGGAATTTAAAAATGGCAATATTACCTATTACTGTTTACGGCGATAAAGTACTGCGCCAGAAAGCAGCTCCAATAGATCAAATAGATGACAAAACCATTGCGCTCATTAGAAGTATGTTCGAAACAATGCACAACGCTTACGGAATTGGGCTTGCGGCTAATCAGGTGGCAAGCACGAAATCCCTTTTTATTGTGGATTTGAGCGTAATGGACGAATACAAAAAAGAAAAACCAATTACATTAATAAATCCCGTAATTTTGGACATCTCCGAAGAAACGGAAGTAATGGAAGAAGGATGTTTGAGTTTGCCCAATTTGAGGGCGGACGTGGAAAGGCCTGCTATTATTAAGGTTAAGTACTTGGACACCGACGAAAACGAACAAATAATGGAGGCTGACGGACTTTTGGCAAGAGTTATTTTGCACGAGTACGATCACTTAATGGGCAAAATGATTCCCGACAGAGTGGATGCCAAGACAAGGAAGAAATTGCAAAAGAAATTGAATAATATCATAGCGCGCAAAGAAGAGATTGATTATCCCATTATGCAAAGAAAGCTCTGAAAAGTTTTTACCCGCTTAACCCTTTATTTTTAGGTTGAAAAATGAACGTTGTTTTTTTCGGCACACCCGATTTTGCAGTTAACGTATTAAAGGAAATTTTAAATAGCAGTCACAATGTTGCCGGAGTTGTTACCGTTCCCGACAAACCGAAGGGACGCGGAAGGAAAATCGGATTCTCGCCGGTTAAAGAATTTGCGCTTGAAAAAGGACTTCCTATTTTACAGCCAACCGATTTGAAGGACGAAAACTTTTTGCAACAGCTCCGGGCTTTCGAAGCGGACGTTTTTGTGGTAGTTGCATTTAAAATTTTACCCGAAGCGGTTTTTACAATTCCGCCGGAAAAATCTTTTAACCTTCACGCTTCCCTTTTGCCGAAGTACAGGGGTGCGGCGCCTATTCAATGGGCTTTAATTAAAGGAGAAAAAGAAACGGGCGTAACTACTTTTTTTCTTGAGAAAAAAGTGGACACGGGAAATATTATTCTGCAAAAGAAAATTGCAATTGAAGAGAACGACGATTTCGGAACTTTGCACGATAAGCTTGCCACGCTTGGGGCAAAAGCCACGGTTGAAACTCTCGACTTGATTGAAGCAGGGGAAGTTCAATTGACGGCACAAGACAACAGTGTGGCAACTCCCGCGCCGAAAATCACAAAAGAAATTTGCAAAATAGATTGGAGCAAAACAGCCGAGGAAATAAGAAATTTAATCAGGGGGCTTTCTCCGATACCCGGTGCATTTTTTGAGAAAGGCGGAAAAACGTACAAGGTGTTCAAAGCAAAGGTGTGTGAGGAAAATAAAAAATTAGCCGCGGGAGAAATTGAACAAACGAAGAAAAGAATTTTTGTCGGTTGTAAAAATTCCGCAATTGAAATTTTAGAGATTCAACCCGAGGGAAGAAAACGAATGACTGCCGAGGAATTCCTGCGCGGGTATTCGTTGTGAAACTATCGAACTTTATCTCGTTTTGAATAGTGCTTTTGGATGATCCGCCTTCTCCCGCATTCTGCGGGATTCGGCGCGACAGGTTGGATGATTGGATGAATGGATGGAATGAATGAGATTATTGAGCGAAAATCATTTTTCTCTGTTCACTGATTTTCCATTTTCCATTTTCCATTTTCAACTTTCCATTAAATAAGTCTTAAGTGACGCGTGACGAGTCTTAAGTCTCTGTTCACTGCTAACCGTTCTCTGTTCTCTAAATAGGACGTCTTGCTTGTCGCGCCGTAGCCCGAGCAAAGCAAGGGCGGAGGCGGACATGTCGCGCCGTAGCTCCCGCAATATGCGGGAAAGCGAAGGCGAAGGCGGACGTCTCGCCTCTTGCGTCTAGCAAAAAGCATTTCTTATTTCTTGTTTCTTCTTTCTTATATTTCCATTCGTAAAAATTAATATTAAAACCCAACTATTAATCTTTCAATATCCTATCTTTGCAAATATTTTTTGAGAAATTTAATAATTAGAAAGGAAGCGGAATGGAATCTGTGGGAAGTAAAGAATCGTGGAAATTTCCACGCGAATTTTGGTTGGCAAATTTTATGGAGCTTTGTGAAAGAGCCGCTTATTACGGCTTTTTTATTGTATTAACTCTTTACCTTACGGATGTTGTAGGATTTAACGACAAAGCAACGGGAATAGTGGCGGGTGTTTTTTACGCGTTTCTTTACTTTTTCCCGCCGTTTGTCGGTGCAATTTCCGACAGGATTGGATTTAAGAACGGTTTGATTGTAGCTTTTTCTTTGCTTACTACAGGTTATTTTTTCCTTGGAATTTTTCACACAAAAGTTCCTGTGCTTTTCTTCCTTTTTATAATACTTTTGGGTGCTTCCTTTATTAAGCCGTTGATTACCGGAACGGTTGCAAAGACCACGTCCGACGTGAACAAGGCGCGAGGCTTTTCTCTTTTTTATTGGATTGTTAACATCGGTGCTTTCGGAGGCAAAACCATTGTGCCGAGCATACGGCAGGGGATTGGAGTTGAGTACGTGAATTTCTTTTCGGCAGGAATGGCGTTTCTTGCATTGCTCTTTGCAATATTTATTTTTAAGCCAATCGACGCTCCGCAGGAAGGAAGAACAATTAAGGACGTTTGGCTTTCATTTAAATCGATTTTAATGACGCCTCGATTGCTGATATTAATTTTAATCGTTGCGGGGTTCTGGACGATTCAAGGACAGCTTTACGCCACGATGCCTAAGTATGTTATTCGTCTTTTGGGAGAGAATTCCAAACCGGAGTGGCTGGCTAATGTTAATCCGCTAACGGTTGTGATTTTTGTTGTGATAATTACGCAACTGACAAAAAAGATTAAAGCGGTTAATGCAATGTTAATAGGAATGCTAATAATGCCGTTTTCAGCATTGGCGATGGCAATGAGCCAAACGCTTGAAAGCAGTGTGGGGCACCAGATTTATTTAATCGGCTCAATTGCAATGCACCCTATTACTTTAATGATGATTATCGGAATAGCGATTCAAGGGCTTGCGGAGTGTTTTATTTCCCCGAGATTTTTGGAATATTTTGCCTTGCAAGCGCCAAAAGGGAACGAGGGACTTTACATGGGGTTTAGCCATTTGCATTCTTTCTTTTCGGCTCTGATTGGTTTCTCGATGTCCGGGTTTTTGTTGGATGCTTACTGTCCCGACCCGAAAACGCTACCCGCCGGGTTAAGCCACATTGAGAGGGCGGCGTATTATTCTGATGCACATGTTATTTGGTATTATTTTGTAGCCATTGCTGTGGCAGCCGCGATTGCCTTGTTTATTTTCAAAATTGTTACGGAAAGAATTGATGCTAAGAAACTCCAAACGGCAAGTAATAATTCGTAATTGCGGTTAAGTGTTTTTCGGGGTGGAAAACCGTTAAAACAGTTTTGAGTTGTACGAGACTTGTTATTTTGTAGCCCCACGGCTGTTTCAACGAGTAAGAAAGGAAGTAAAGGAATATTGGGTTTTTCCGTAGGAATATTCGAAGGAGTTTACAACAGGAGTCCTTCGTACCTTTGACCCTTCATAAAACCATAAACTAAAAGGGAAATGTGGCTAAAGCCATTTTTGTCTCTGTACTTTTTGCCTCCGTTTGCTGAAGCAAACGGCAATGTTTCTGAATTTAATGTCCGTGTTTGCTAAAAAAACAAACAGTATTTAAAAAAATAGTTAGAGTATTGATGAAAGCACAGTATTACAAGTGGATTTGGTCTGCATTACCGTCGGATTTATCAAACGGCTGGTAAAGATAAATAAAATTAACGGGCTTTAGCCCCCTTAAAAAAAATTTCATTAACAAACGGCTTCAGCCGTTTGGAAACTGGGTAAACAAAAAGAAAAACACGAAACCCGTTTACAGGTTTTAGGGGTGTAAGTTTTTCGGGGTGGGAAAACCGTTAAAACGGTTTTGAGTTGTACGAGACTTGTTATTTTGTAGCCCCACGGCTCAAGCCGTGGGTTAGCGAAAAACGTCATTGCGACCCCGCAGAATGCGGTGGAAGCAATCTGTCGTTTTAATACTCCTATGTAAAAATTCAACATCGGCTTACCGGGATAAAATATTGCTTCGCTTTCCCGGCAAGTCAGGGTCGCCCGCAATGGCGGGTTTCTTGCAGATTGTTCCGAAGGAACTCCTTACGGAGCAAGCAATCTGCGCTACGGAAATTATCCAATAATCCATTCGTCCAATTATCCCAAAGTCCCGTTTTAGTGAGTGTAGTGTCGCTCCGCCGGAGCTCTTTTATGTATCTTTTGGTTGTGTCCTACAAAGGTGTCGTCCCTCTGGGACTCAAATCTTGAAACTTTTGATTTGCTGAAATGCTACTTTTCCACCACAATGAATGATGTTTTGCCGCCGGCAGGACAAATGACAAATTACTCTGTCGCAATACTGTTCACTGTTATCTGCTCACTGTTCACTGAATTTTCCACTTTCCATTTTCAACTTTCCATTAAATAAGTCTTAAGTGACGCGTGACGAGTCTTAAGTCTCTGTTCACTGCTAACCGTTCTCTGTTCTCTAAATAGGACGTCTTGCTTGTCGCGCCGTAGCCCGAGCAAAGCAAAGGCGGAGGCGGACATGTCGCACCGTAGCTCCCGCAATATGCGGGAAAGCAAAGGCGAACGTCTTACGTCTTGCTTCTAGCGTTTAGCGTAGAGAATTTCTTATTTTAAAATTTGTGACAGTGCTCACAATATTTATTGGTTGCAATAATTAAGTTTCGAAAAATTAAATTGAGAAAAATTTTGTGGCGTGATAATAAGTGGAAGAAAAATTTCACAAAAACTATTGCATAAAAAAAGAAAGTTATTTATATTTCAACATCCAGCCGAAAAAAGTTCTTTCTTTTTTCAACCAACCTAAAATTTGGGTTAAATTACTCAGGGAGATATTCTATGAAGACCTTAATTAAATTTTTTGAAAGTTTATTATTAGTAGTCTTTTTAACCTCCGCAGTTTTTTCACAAACTATTACTCTTTCAACTTCTACCATTACAATTGCGGAAGATGGTGGCACGGCAACATTAACCGCCACTGCAAGCTCGCCAGTATCTGCCGATTTAACAGTTAACATAACATATAGCGGCTCAGCCATACACGGAACTGATTATACGGGTTCTACAACTATTATTATTACGTCGGGAAATACTACCGGTACGACAGTTATTACCTCTAATGCTGATAATTATTTTGAAGGTGGGGAAACAATTACTGCAACGATTGCCTCACTTAGCGGAGGAGGTGGGGGTGAAACTATTGGTTCTCCGAACCATGTTGATATTACAATAAACGATGCTGAAACAATTTCCATTAGCCGAAATATTGCTACAATTGACGAAAACGGTGGTACTGTTACTTTTAAGGCAAGTGTTGACGGGGGCGGAACGGTTGCCAATGGTGATGTTACCGTTACAATGGATTTTACCGGTGGAACGGCTACAAGCGGAACAGATTTTACGGGAGCGGCAAATATTACAATTAGTGATGGCAATTCGTTTGGGACAGTAACAATCACAGCAAGTGATGACGGACTTTTTGAGGGTAATGAAACAATTCTAGGAACGGCTACCGCCGTGAGCTATGGTTCACTTTCGGCAACGAATTCAGCTTCGAGTACCATTACCGATGATGAAACAATTTCTATTATCCGAAATAATCCTTCGATTGCCGAAAACGGAGGCACTGTCACGTTTACTGCAAGTGTTGATGGAGGCGGAACGGTTGCTAATGGTAACTTAACTGTTACAATGTCTTGGACAGGAACGGCAACAGCAAGTACTGATTATACAGGTCAAGGAGACATTACAATTAGTAATGGAACTTCCAGCGGCTCTGTGACGTTAACCGCAACCTCAGATGCAATTTTGGAGGGCGACGAAACTATTACAGGTACTATCACCGGTTTAAGTTATGTTGGAGGAGCGATTGGTACTGCTTCAGCATCAAGTCAAATTACTGATGACGAACAAGCAAGTTTGGTTTCTCCTGCGAATGGAGCAACAGGGCAAAGCTTAGCACCAACATTGGTTTGGAATGATATGGAAGGTGCCGATGAATACATTCTTGAAGTTTATGATGATAACGCAGGTTCACCAGGCACTTTAATTTTTCAAAAAACTGATATTGCTGATGTAGGAAGCGGAAACCAATCTTACACGGTTACTTCTCCGTCTTCGCCTATAAAAGATAATTCGGTTTACCATTGGAGAGTAGCAGCAAAAAATACAAGCGTTTCTGCTACAAGCGCATATTCGGGATATTGGTCTTTTACAACTTCCCAACAAGGAAATTCCGGAACTACAATAACCGATGGAACGGTTGATGTCTCCTTAACTCCTACACTTAATTGGGATGCAGTTTCCGGTGCGGATAAGTACTTGTTGAAAGTGGGTACTACTTCCGGAGGAACGGATATTTACAATAATTATGATGTTGGCAACGCTACATCTTTTACAATTCCGGCAGGAAAATTAACTTACAATACAACTTATTATTGGTCTGTTGAAGCACAAAATGCTTCTCGTGCTCGTAAACAGGGAGAAACAGAACCAATTTATACTTCATCGGAAATGAGATTTAGAACACTATTAGCTACTCCTACTCTTTCTTCTCCAAGTAATAATAGTACAACTACAGATAGAACTCCAACACTTACCTGGTCCATGGCAGGGAATACAAGTGGGGTAACTTATGATATTACGTACACGTTTAATGGTGGGGCTCCGGTTACAATTACAAGCGCAAGTTCCGGAGCAACAACATCATACACTTTCCCGTCCAATATGAATTGGGGAAGATATACGTGGAAAGTTACTGCAAATGACGGAACAGGTTTAGCGGGAAACAAAAATACTGCAAAGACATCAACGTCAACTTATACTTTTGATATAGTCCCTTCACTTGTTGCACCGGTTAATGGTTTAACGGGAGTAGCAATTGAGCCTAAATTCGAGTGGGATGACGGTGGGTCTATAGATTACACAATTCAGGTTACAACAACTTCAGGAGACTATTCTTCTCCTGTTTTTACAAAAACTGTTAACTCTACCACTTCCTACCAGTCCGTTGAAACCGATAATGGAATTCCATTGAATAATTTCACGGTTTATTATTGGAGGATTAGAGTAGATGCCGGTGGAGGTAGTTATCTTTACTCACCCGAATGGCATTTCAAAACTTGGCCTGTAATGACGGTTCAATTATGGCATCCCGCAAACGGAATGCAAATTTCCACAACCACGAACACAAATTTCTCTTGGTCTATTAATGATGCGACGGGTTCGTTAAAATACAAACCTCAAATTGTTGAAAAAACATCGAGCCCGACTCCGGCAGAATGGGCGGCAACAACAATGACTACAACGACAACAAGCACGTCGCACAATTTCACATTAACAGCAGGTACGCAATATTATTGGCGGGTAGTGGTCTTAAATAGTAGTAACCAAGTCGTAGCATATTCCTCGGAAGCCACATTTACAACCACAGGGGGAGCAAGTGTTACGCTTTATCCCTCTTGGCCTGTAGGTGGTGCGACGGTTTACACTACAACTCCTACAGGTTATTGGTATCCTGATGTTTACGCAAGCGGTTTGACTTACCAAATCAATTATGCAACAAGTAATTCCGTTGATGCAAACGGGGAATTAAATGACGCTTCGGCTACTAAGTATCCTTCTGCTGTCGGTAGCTTTTCAAGTAATCAATATATTACTTTCCCTGCTTTAACTGCAGGACAAACATATTATTGGCAGGTTAGAGCGTATTATGCTACAAAAGGAGAATACTCGGATTGGTCGAGTGTGGCAAGTTTTAAGGTAAATAATACAAATGCGGTAGTTGTTCCTACTCCTTCTTATCCCACAGGTGGAGTAACGGTTTACACAACGGCTCCGTATCTTTATTGGTATTTAGACCAAAACGCAACAGGTTTAACTTACGAAATTGATTATGCGGATAACACAACTCATGTTGACGGCACAGCCGATGTAACAGGCATTAACAATCTAAATTACCAATTGAGCGGACTTACTCCCGGCAAAACCTATGAGTGGCGTGTGAGATCGAATAACGGGACAACAACTTCCAATTGGTCATCCACAGTTACGTTTACCGTAAGCGGCGGGGTTAGTAACAGTTCTCCTGTTGTAAGCTGGCCAACCGGTAATCCGACAATTTATTCGAGCAAACCAACTTTGAGCTGGTATCTTAACGGTTCAACTAACGGAATTACGGGATATGTTGTAAAATACAGTACTTCTTCCCAAACGTGGTCAACATATCATCCTGGCGCTCCAAGTGCTACGGGTGGAGAAATATCTGTCAGCGGAGTGAATAATACTTCATATACTTTAACAACCGATTTAACCTACGGGCAAAAATATTATTGGGCAGTGTGTGCTGTTGATGCAAGTAGTAACGAGTCTTCTTACTCAAGTGATTCGTTTACAATAGTAGGAGGAGCAAATGCGGGAACTCCTATTCTAACAAGCCCTATTGGAGGAGTTACTGTTTATTCAACAACACAGACTCTAAATTGGTATTTTAACGGCACATCTACCGGGATACAGGGTTATGATGTTCATTACAGTAAAGACGGATTTTTAACAACCGACAATACAATTGCTTCGGCATTAAGTTCAACTTCAACATCAGTCAATTTAACAGGTTTAACTCCCGGGGCAACATATTCTTGGAAAGTGAGAGCCTTTTACGGAGGTACGACATACGGGAATTATTCTACAACAGAAACATTTACGGTTGACCCCGGAGCCAATGCTGTTCAACCTTTGATTGGAAGTCCTAACAAGGTAACGATAAATACTTCAACGCCGACAATTTCGTGGGTAATACCTGTTCAGAGTAAGTCAAAATTGACTTATGAATTGGTTTACTCAAAAAAAGAGGATATGAGTGATGCACAAATTATTGAGGGACTTGAAAATCCGTTTACGAGGATTAGTGGATTAGAAAGCGGGGAGAAATATTATTGGAAAGTACGTTCAAAAACATCTGAGGGACAATATTCGGATTATTCACCGAGAGCGTCTTTCTCAACAGATAATGCAACACTTGTAGAAGAAAAAGAAACAATACCGTCCAAGTTTGTACTTAGTCAAAACTACCCGAATCCGTTTAACCCCTCGACGGTAATTGAATTTGCTTTGCCGAAATCAGAATTTGTTTCCCTCGCAATTTACGATATGCTCGGTAGGGAAGTAGCGGTGTTGGCTAAAGGCGAGTTCCAAGCAGGGATTCACAGAGTAATATGGAACGGATTGGATGCAAACGGTTTACACGTAGCCTCAGGTACTTATTTATACCGCATTATTGCCGGAAATAATGTAGTAACAAAGAAAATGTTATTATTGAAATAAATTAACTTTTAGGGGGAGTAACTAAACTCTCCCCCCTTTAATGTAAATAAACATAAGGAGGTCGAAAATGTCTAGAGTCGGGAGATCGTTTTTTGTAATTGCTCTCGTTTTAGTTTTGGCATCAGCATTATTGGCTTGTTCTGTGTTTATCCTTCCTTAAGTATGTGGAACATTTTTGTGTGAAGGGAGTTTAAATACATTGACAAAACGCTCAAAATATTGTATCTTTGGTATGTTATTAAAACAGCCAATAATTTTCCAGCCGAAAAAGAAAAAATATTAATAAATCGAGAGGTTCAAGATGAAATTATTTAAGAAACTTTTAGTCCCGTGGTTTGTGGCAGTGTTATTAATACCTACTTTAATATTTGCCCAACCCACACTTTCTTCCCCGAGCAATAGCGCTACGGGAGTAGCAATTCAGCCCACTTTTCAGTGGTCATCTAATGCAGATTACCTTCAAGTTGCAACGGACAATGGTTTTACAAATATTGTTGTTTCGAAGACTGCTGTTGGAGGTACATCTTATACGTTAACAGAGTCGGAAAAGCTAAACAATAATACGACGTATTATTGGAGAGTTTCAACCGATAACACCAATTGGTCAAGTACTTATTCTTTCACCACCGCAAATCTTTCGGTAACAATTAGTTGGCCTACAAACAATGCAACCGTTTACACTACATCAACTTATTTTAGTTGGTATGCTTATCTTTACGGTACTTCACTGAAATACAAAGTTCAAGTAACCTCGACATTAAGCGGTGGTAATCCTGATTGGTCAACTTTGGATTTTGAAGCAACGACCACAAATTATTATTATGTGTTTACCTTATTGCAAGGAAAAACATATTATTGGCGTGTAATTGCAATGAATTCGAGTAATGAGGTTCTTGCTTATTCTGCAGAAACTCAATTTACTACCGCAGGGGGAGCAGAGGTGCCAACTCTTTCTTATCCCACCGGTGGAACAACCGTTTATTACAATCCACCGTCATTTTATTGGTACATTAATAGTATGGGCACGGATATAACTTACGACATCCAGGTTGATGATGATAATTCTTTTGGCAGCCCTGCAATTAACGTAACTAATGTTTCTTATCCTTATTATACTCCTTCAAGCGCATTAGCTTCAGGAACTACTTATTATTGGCGTGTGCGTTCCGTTTACAAAAGAGGAACCGCTAACGAAGCAACAAGCAATTGGTCTTCTACGGCATCATTTGCAACTAACAGCACTTCAAATTTAAGTACTCCTCAGTTATCATATCCTACCGGCGGAGTAACGGTTTACACTACATCTCCTTATCTCTATTGGTATTTGAACGGTTCGTCAAGTGGTGTTTCTTTTGATGTTTATTACAAAGAAAGCACAGCCGGTAGTTACACTAAAGCTAATTCTTCGGATGTGACAAATTTGTATTATCAGTTAACAGGTTTAACGGCAGGGAAGACTTATAATTGGTACGTAGTAGCAAAAGAAGGTTCAAATACGGCTACTTCGTCCACCGAAAGTTTTACAATTTACCAGGCTACAAGCGGTTCGCCCGTTGCTTCTTATCCTACTAATGGTGAAACCGTTTATTCTTATACTCCTACGGTGTATTGGTATCTAAACGGTTCTTCAAGCGGATTAACAAAATACACCGTTCGTTGGAAAGCCGGAAGTAATTCTTCCAATTGGGCATCGGACTATGACGGAACGGCGGATGTTACAAATTTGAATACTACTTATTATACTTTTACTTCCAACCTAACTTACGGACAGACATATTATTGGGCAGTTGCCGCTTATGACGGTTCCAGTTACACCAGCTGGTCAAGCGGATCTTTTGTGGTTTACAGTAGCTCTGCCGCAGCTCCCATACCCAGCTATCCGATTGGCGGAGTAACAGTTTATTCAACTACAGTAACACTTTCATGGTATTTAAATAGTTCTTCCGCTGGTATTTCAGCCTACGAAGTACATTACAGTAATGATGGATTTACCTCTAATGATGTAACTGTTTCACCTAATCCAACTACAACCTCCACTACGATAACAGGACTTACGGCAGGTGGAACTTATTCATGGAAAGTAAAAGCAATTTATGACGGCGGAGTTTCTTCAAGCTTTTCCTCAGTAGCTACGTTTACAATCGATGCAGGCGCAGCGCCGGTTCAACCGTTGCCCGGCAGCCCGGTTAACGTAAGCATTCAAACAAACGCACCGACGATGTCTTGGGTACTGCCGGTATCGTCCGAGTCGCAGTTGACTTACGAGTTGGAGATTGCGGACAATCCGCAATTTAATAATGCAAAAACAATCACGGGATTAAACGTACCGTTTACGCCTGTTAACGGCTTGAAGGACGGTAAATATTATTGGAGAACACGTTCGAAAACTTCGAACGGAACGTATTCCAACTATTCGCCTGTTGCCAGCTTTGACGTTAACAGCGTAACAGCCGTAAACGATGAAATTGTGCCTAAGGAGTTCAAAGTATGGCAGAACTACCCGAACCCGTTTAATCCATCGACTGTGATTAAGTTCGCGATACCCGTAAGAGAGAATGTGAAAATTGCAGTTTACGATGTGTTAGGTCGTAAGGTTGCAGATTTAGTAAACAGTGAAATGAACGCAGGTATTCATCAAGTTGTGTTCAATGCCGAAAATCTTTCAACGGGAATTTATTTCTACAAAGTTCAGGCAGGCAACAGACTCGAAGTTAGAAAGATGATTTTGCTGAAATAAAAACAATTAGACGTTAAAAAAAGGCGGGTTCCCCCGCCTTTTTTATTTTAAACAAGCCAAGGCTTTGAAACAGGGGGTTAATGAAAAAGTATTCTTTACTGAACATTACTGATTTTTGGTTGAAATATTCCATTAACAAACGGCTTTAGCCGTTTGGTTGGAGAGAGGGAAACAGGAGTTCCCGCAACCTGTTTACAGGTTTTAGGGGATATGTTTTTCGGTGTTGTAAAACCGTTAAAACGGTTTGATGTGTGCGGGATTTTTTGCCTTGCCCCCACGGCTAAAGCCGTGGGTTAGTGTTTTTAACTCTTACTCGAAAAAATATTTCATTAACCAACAGCTTTAGCTATTGGTACTGGTTTAAAGAAAAGTTGATTTATCCCAAAGATTATAGGCGCTAAGAAAACTCTCATATTCCTCGGTGAACGAAATTTTTCGGTGATGTTCTTCTTGGGTTTTAATATAATTTACTACTTTCTCGATAATTGATTCCGATACTGAAAATGCTCCGTAACCCTTACCCCAAGAAAATTTGTAATTAACTTGTTTGTTGACCCAAAAGGATGATTCTCCTTTAATCAAATGCATTACTTCTTCGATACTCATATTAGTTGGAAGGTCTATTAATGCGTGTACGTGCTCGGGATTTACGTAATTAATCCGCATAAATATTTCTTTCTCTGCAGAATAATTAATAAGATGTTTAGATAATTCTTTTCTCAGTTTTTTGTCAATTAAGCTTCTTTCCCTTTTGTGTGTCTCCCAGATTAAGTGTATCCATATCTTTGTGAATGAGCGCGAAGACATTTTATTTCTTCCTCTTTTTGTTTTTCGCTGTTTCTAAATTATTGAATTATTTTTCTTTTTGCAATTCTTTTTTTAGGGTGGGGAAACCGTTGAAACGGTTTGTGCTGTATGGGGGGGCATTTCCTTGCCCCCACGGCTAAAGCCGTGGGTTAACGACACGGTTGTTCTAACGGAATGGCTTTGTCAAAGCCGTGGGTTAATGAGAAAATACTATTAGATTGCAAGCAATCTATGCTATGATTTTTTGTCCCTTCCGCACCTGTGCTGTGACGGCGCAAAAAACGTCATTGCGAAGGAGCATAGCGACTGAAGCAATCTATTGTTTTAACAATCACTTGCAAATATTCAGCAGATTGCCACCCCCGCAAACTGCGGGGTCGCAATGACAGGATTGTTTTACAGATTGCTTCGCTTCGTTTCACTTTGCTCGCAATGACAGTTCTGGTGCTTTTTGGACAGCTCCAAAGTATATAGAAAAGTTTGATTAAAAAATGAATTGACAATTCCAAAAGTATTGAAGCATTTAATTTTCCACTTTCCATTTTCCACTTTCCACTAACTAAGTCTTGTATCCAATAATGCATCAATCCAATTATGCAAAAATCCCGTTTTAACAAGTGTCGTGTCGCTCCGCTGGAGCTCATTTTTTCTGATTTTAATTCTACAAAGGTACCGCACCTCTGGGG
>JALWGH010000090.1 GCA_027013735.1 Melioribacteraceae bacterium | reverse complement strand
AAAGAATTTCTTTGCTTACTTCTTCTGCTGTTGGTAAATTGCTACCTATTACTTTATAACCAAATCCGATCAAAGAAAATGAATGTGAGGGCGACTCACTCCATCCAGTTTCCGGGCAAATTGCACCGTTTGCACCAAGTGTCGAGAAATTATTTCCTTTATATTCAAGTAGAGTGCTTACTGGTGTTTCAAATTGTATTAAAGACAAATCTTTTTGCTTAGTTTTTGTTTTAGCTAATTTTGGCCAATATTTCGGCATACGATTAGAATTTATTTTCCAAAAGGAAAGATCAACCGGCAAAGTAGCAAAAGAATATTCTAAATAAAAATCCTCTGGAATTACTTCTTTAACACTATGTAAAACACGCAAAAAGGCAGATCTGTAAATTTCACTTACCTTCGTTGAAAATCCAGTTAAAAATTTGTCGTTTTCATGATGCCCATAAAAATAATGATTTGGGATAAGTTTAATATTTTCATCTTTGGCAATTGTTTCTGCATTATATGCCCATAATTTTGTAAATGGTTTGTTGGTTCTTTTTTCAATCTCATTTGCTCTATCGTGATATATTGGGGCAAGTATTGTTTTTATGTATTTCTTGAAAAAATCATTTGGTCTATATGACTTCGGATAATGTTTTATTGATAAATATTTTGGAAATTTTTCGATGTCTTGTTTTGTATATTTTGAAATTTCAACTAATAACTTCTCAATAATAATTGAACTCGCAGAAATAGAGTTAATAATTTTATTGATGTTCACAAATGACAGTTTATCGTAATCTGATGTTAACTGAAAAGCTTTTATAATTGGCAATAAACCTATTGCAATGATACTTTCAGTCTTCCACTCTTGTACCCATTTTAAAAGTCTAATGTAAATCTCTTTGTTCTGAGAGGATAATGCTATCAAATTTCCTATGGCAGTTGCAGCTCTCTCGCGAACCAGCGGACTTGGCCAAACTAAACGTTGAAACAATAAGTCTATTTCATCTATTTGAGAAAAATCATCTTGTGCCCAATCAGGTATATCCAGCTTTAAATTAGCCATTAAACTTTCTGAAAATGATACTCCACTTTCGGTTATTTCCTTAGCTTTTTCTATATCATCAAAATACAAGAAAAACTCAACTCCACGAGAAAGAGGAAAAGCTCCTTCAGTGCTTTTTTCAAAAAACTCTAAATATCTTTGTGGGTATTTTTCTTTTAAAAATTTCCACCTATTTTCTGCTTTTTCCTTATCTGTCCAATACCTATTCCAGCCGTGATCATTCATTTGAGCAAAACATAAATACTCAAAAGCTTTATCATTTTCAAATTCATAAGCAAGTGGATATAAAACATCTAATAATTCTCCAGACACCGATTTGATACTAGTATTTTTTAAAGACACTTTTTTAATTAAATTATAAACTTTCTGTTTATTTTCTTTCTCTATCCAAAATTTTGTCCAGCCAATAAGGTACTTTTCCAAATCCCATTTGTTTTTTATTTTTTCTAAATGCTTTTCTAATCCATCTGGCAGTATTTTAGAGTAATCTATTTTTTTATCTTTAAGATCATAAGAACTATTATAATTATCTTCATGATAGTTAATATCACCAAAACTATTTTGAATAATCTTTAACGCTTGTTCTGCTCTTTTGAATGATTTTGCTTTTTCTTTTAAGGTATTTAGTGAATCTTTATCTAAGGCTGTTGTGGCAAGTGCTATTTCACTATCTTTTTGAAAAGAAAGTGATTTTATCACATACTTAAAAGTTTCTTGGGCCGGATAAAGCTCCTCCTTTTCTGCTTGCGAAAAATAAAATTTGAAAAGTAGTTCTTTATTATATTTTGACAGAAAATCTGCTAAATATGTGGGTAAATGATTCGTCTCATCACCATCTGTGTATTCCCCAACATTGGAAATG
This sequence comes from Melioribacteraceae bacterium, assembly GCA_027013735.1. Taxonomy (GTDB): domain Bacteria; phylum Bacteroidota; class Ignavibacteria; order Ignavibacteriales; family Melioribacteraceae; genus WFQV01. Next base: position 12,798 of record JALWGH010000090.1, on the reverse strand, counting down.
ATTGGAATAATTCTTTGCACCCAATTGTCTATTATACTTTTGTCAACATTTGCTTTGGCACAAAATTCAATTGTTTCCAAAACATCAAAAAGGTATATGTCTTTATGATAACCGTATCCAAGAAAGTTATCGACAGCATTTACGAGCAGTTCTTTTGCCTTTTTAATTTCATTGTAAATGATATTAAATCTTGACAATTTAACATATTCTTCTGCTCTTTCTGGGAAATAATTAATGGTTTCAGATAATTCTTTTTCTCTTATGTCAGAAATAATTCTGAAAACTTCCTTTCCAAGAATTGGCTTATTAAAATCCAAAACAAAATTGAATAAATTGTGTTGATTATAGAATGGTGTACCAATAATCACTTCATAATCAGTTTTTGAGATTTTTATCGAATCACCAAGAAATTTTTTAAATGTCACAATATCTTTAAAAATTTTTGTAATGGCATCTGTTAATGCATGTTTAAATTCTAATCTGTCTCTATCATCTGGCCAAAATAAGTTTTCGAGACCACTAAATTCAGGAAAAATATCTTTGTAATCTATTTTCTTTTCTATTTGAATAGTTTTTGCAATTTTTTGAGCAACTCTAAAAATCTTAATGGTTGCCTGTATTGACCATTGGGTATTTTTATAAGCTTGTTCTATCCATTTCTCTAAATTATTTTCTTGTCCGGATAAAACATAGATGAGCCCCACATTAAAAAAGCTATAAAATTTTTCAGACCACAAATTACGTTCTCCACCATATTCTTTTATAGTTTCTGGAAATCTTTTAATATCTGGTAATTGCGGTAATAATGTTACTTTTTCTCCCTGTAGAATAAGGTATACTTGTTCTTCTAAAGAATGTTTTTTGCATTGCTTAATCAAATCTTTGAAGTTAGTTTCCTTGTGTTCATAATCGAACACAACACAATTCTTTAGAACTGCTTTTCTCTCTTCATCTTTTAAATCAAGAGATAGTAACTCATTTAACTTTGTTTTCTGACTTAAAAGTAAAAGTTGTTTACTGTATAAATTAAATAGGAATGAGGATATATTAAGATCTCTATATTGAATAATATAGTTAAAAACTCTTTTTACTTCATGTGTTCTATCATAAGGAATTATTTTAATAATTGCTTCAGTTGAATTTGGGATTTCATTTTCCCTATATTCCTGATAGCTTAATCTTTCTTGTAGAATGTCAATAATTTCATAAATGATATGGGTTTCCCCCATCTTTTCCGCAATGTCTACTACGATTTCTAGTACCCCTGATGGCAATTCACTTAAAATAATATCATTAATAAAGTCAGGATTTAACTTAATTGCCTCAATCCATATTAATTCTGAAGCTTCTTCAACAAAATCTTGTGCATTTTCGTAATAAGTATTTAGATGAAATATCTGTAAAGCTTTTGCATAATTCTTGTTTAGAATTGCCACTTTTGAGGCTAATTCCAATTGAGATTTTATCTGACTATAGTTTCTTGGATGTGTAACTGCACTGATAAGCCAATTTTTGCTAATTTCTAAAATTGGTTTATTATTTCCTAAACTGTATTCCAATTTTCTCAATTCTGCCCATTTTAAATTTTCGTAAATAGAACTTTCCAGCCACTCTTTAATATTCCTTTTTATTGTTTGTTCTTGTTCTGCCCACTCCTTTTGATTTAGAAGAAATATCCTAAAACTATCATGATAGATTCTTAATTTATTTCTATAATCTACAGCAATTAAATGTTCAATTTTATTAAAGCTTTCACTTATATTTATTTTTTTAGGATCAATAAAAGTTGAGATACATTCAAAGAACTGTTCTTTGGTGAATTGAAAGTCAACACTTATAAAAGTAAGCAATAAACTTTTTGTGCTATTATCTAATGTACCCCAAAGTTGAGAATAATAATTCTCTATATTTTCATCATATTGAATGAGATTTTTACAAGAATATTCTGTGACAAAAGTATTTTCGTGTGTATTTTTTAACTGTTGCAAAACATAGCGTAGATATAGAGGGTTACCTTTGGTAATACTAAATATTTTTTCACTCAATTCTTTCAATTGTCTTTTATCATTGGGAAGAGTTAGCTTTATCTGATTTTTATTAATAATTTCAAAAACAGCTTTTTTATTTAATCCCTTAATTTCAATTTTATTTTCTCGTGGACATTTAGAAAAAATAGAATGAAGCAGGGGCTCATTTATAACTTGAGGTTGAGTTCCTAGTATTATCCATACACCTTCTTGGGGATAAAAAATCTCATCAAGAAATGATTTTAATTCATTTATATCTTTTTCTCTAACCACGTGATCAAGCCCATCAATAATTAGCACAAAGCTCTTGCCTACCTTTGAAAGATTTTGTGCAACTTTGTTTATGAAATCTTTTAAGGGAATTTCTTTAGAGTTTTTATTTTCTAAATCACCAAGATATTGCCTGTAATTAGAACTTTTAAATTGTGCTTTTATTGCTTCAATAACTCTTGTAGCGTTTAGCCTCTCAAAGATATTATTTTCAGATGGATTAATATGATAATGATGTTTTATAGTTACTATATTTTGTTTTTCTAAAATTTTCGATAGCTGGGATAAATAAACACTTTTCCCGGTTCCCGGTTTCCCATGGATTATCTTTATTCCACCATTTGTTTTTTTTAAATCTTCTAATATTGATCTATGAGTAGCCTCATCAAAAAACTGAAAATCATTTGGAATTTCAAACGATTCATTTAATGGTTGTGGATTATCAAATTCACACCATTTTTTAATTTGTTCAATTTTTAATTGAATTGTGTAGCGCTTTCTTGCTTCTTTTTTTATAGCTAAAAGTAAATTATTAACCCCAGACTGAGTAGCTCTGAGTTTGCCATAAAACACATCTTTCACTATTTCTTTTTCAATTTCGTCAACATCTCTATTTTCATAAACAAATTTGAAAACAGAAAAAAAATTTGTGAGCTGCTTTTCATCTTCAAATTCATTTTTAATTTTTCCGTATAGCTCAGTATCTTTTCTCAGTTCTTCAATGTCTATTAAATTACCCGAGAGAAATTGTTTAATTTCTTCTGAAAAATCTCTATTTGTAATCAAAGACGCACTTTTAATATTTTCTGAGCCAACATTTTTAAGTGAATCCGCCCATTTTTTAAGCAGTGATGGGAGGACAGAATTGTCTTTTTTGCTCTTTCTGTTTTTTAGGAGATCATCCCAAGTCCATTGATAATTATTATTTGCTTTAAATTTTACTTGATAGAAATGATATTGATTATCTTTATCTAACAAAATTATATCGTCAAGAAAAAAATCCTTTTCTGTAGGATTTGCCTCAATTTGAATCCACTTATATTTTTTAGGATTCAAAAGCCATTCTCCACACAATTTAAGGGCCCATAAATCTTGATAATCAAAACCACTTCTTAGTGGGCTAGTAATATTTCTTTTCTTGTTCATACTCATTATTTGTAAATATCTTTTTCATTATAAATAAATCGTTTTCGTAGCGATAGCGGAGAAAACACCTTATATTCCCCTCTATAAATAATTAAAAACAAATTTATTCCCCTTTTAAGAAAGTCTATCTTCATTTTACCTCTTAGAAAAATATTTTTTGAATTGCGTATAACGGTCTCGTGTATGAGTAGTGGCGGGATTTTCCGCACTTTTGTTCATTATAGCACTATTGATAATTTTACTCATTTTGTTCATTCCTGCCTGCCGGCGGGCAGGTTTAGCACTTTGCCCGACATTGCTTAGACACAATGTTACCGCCATTTATTCGTCAATTATTTCTTTTACTTTTCTTTTTAGTTCTTCTTTGTCCGGCAAATAAAGTTGATATTTTGAAACAAGTAATTTTGATGTATCGTTGAGCATTGCATATTCAACCATAATTTCATCTTTTTCTTCTGTAAGAATTATTCCTATCGGTTGATTGTCGTTTTCATCATTTACTTCTTTTTCATAATAGCCAAGATACAGTTTCATTTGACCGATATGTTCATATTCAACTTTTCCAATTTTAATGTCAATTAAAACATAACATTTCAATTTGGTATGATAAAACACTAAATCCACATAATAGTGCTTATTGTTGAGCGTAACTCTCTGTTGTCTGCCAATGAAAGCAAAACCTTTACCTAATTCTAACAAAAAACTTTGTAGATTTGTTATTAAGGCATTCTCCAAATCACTTTCCTTGTATAATTCTTTTCCTGGTAGCCCCAGAAATTCGAACACATAAGGATTTTTTATCAAATCTTGTTCAGATTGAATAATTTGTCCTTTTTTGGATAGTTCAAGTATTTTGTCTTTATCTTTACTTAATGCAATTCGATGAAAAAGCCCGCTTTTCTTTTGTCTTTTAAGTTCTCTTACTGTCCAATTTTCAATTTCTGTCTGTTTTTGATAAAATTTTCTTTCCAAATCATTACTTATAGACAATAACTCTACATAGTGAGACCAGCTCAATTTGCCAGACACTGTCTGGCGAATTGGGTAATACAAATAAAAAAGACGCATATATTGTAAATTGCTACGGCTAAAACCTTTGCCATATTTTACAGATAAATCTTTGGATAATTTTATCAGCAATTGCTTTCCATATTCGGCTTTTAACTTACCTTTTTGTTCAAACTCAACGATATGTTTTCCTATTTCCCAATAAGCACCAAGCATTTCCACATTAATTGTAGAAATGATTTTGCTTTTCGCTTTGTTAAAAACAGAACCGATATTTTTAATCAGTTCTTTGTATTCTTTATTTTCAGTCAATTTATTCATATTGCTCAACTTGGGAAACAGTGTCTCACATTTTTACAAATATATCAAATTATTAGCGGTTTTACATCATAAATTTTATACTTCTAAAATTATTGGTAACGGTGAGTATATGGTTTGTGGCGGTTATTGAAATACGAATTTATCAAGTTATACTGATATTTATTTATTGCTTAGTTGTTCATATTGAGCACTTTGCCAGCCATAAACCATATACATTGTTACCACACGTAATTTTTATTTCATAAAATCTTTAAAAAATTCTTTATCAATTTCATATACTACTTTGGGTTTTAAACCTAATTCGGTTTTTTCAAATAATTCTACTAGTGATTCTCCGTCAACTAACTCTACGGGTGGTGCTCCATCTCTAATTGCTTCTTTTTTTGCTTCTTTTGTAAAATGTCCTGTTGTTATTATTATTCCTTTATCAGCCCTTCCTTGCATTGCTCCCCGAAAATCTCTAATTGTAGATGCTCCAACTGAACCTTGATATCTTTTCGCTTGGAAAAGCACTTTAAAACTCATCAAAGGATTAATTTCTAAAATTCCCTCCCCATCAATGCCACCATCACCAGTTTTTCCTGTTACAACTACTTTTTTAAATCCAGACTCTCTTAAAAGTCTCTGACATATTCTTTCAAATCCACTAGGAGATAATTTTTGTAAAATAGTCAATAAATCGTCTGATAATTCTTCCTCTTCTGTTGCTTGCTCTTCTATATCTTCAATTTGTTCTTTTGTTTCCTTCTTTGTCTTCTTATCTTTTGATACAAAAATCGAATGAACTTCTTTAAAAAGTTTTAAAGATTCCTCACGTGATAATTCTGTTTCTGCTCCTTTTGCAGTTAGACTCCAAATTCCCCTTTTTGATGAATCATCTAAAAGCCCTGATTTCACTAAATATATTCTTGCCCAGGCAATTTGATTTCTTATTCTTGATGCACCGCTTTTCAATTTTTCTTCTAATTCAGATTCAGGAATATTCATCTTTTCAATCACTAAATCTTTTACTTCTCTTGAATTCCCTGAACCACCTAGTTCTTTAAGCACTTCGAGTATTGGATTGAAAAAGCGTATAAATTTAGGTCCTTTAATTTCTCCCATAATTATCCCGTTTTTCCCATTTTTTTTATGTGTGGCAACGTCCCACCACCCGCGATGCGTATAACCCGCAATGTTTAGTTTATTACGTATTGCGTATATTCGTACTTATTTGTTTACCTTTTATTATTACGTTTTCCCAAAATAAATAATAAATTTTAAAAAGCAAGAAGGATTTTTCTTAATAATTTTCACACAATGTCTTTGACTTCGCAAATGTTGCACTCGAATTGGATTGTAACGTGGTTTACGTTGAATTCGTCGTGCAGAATATTTTTAATGTTCTCTAGGATTTCCGTTGTTTCTGAGACGGTTAAATCCAGCACTTCAACGTGCGCTTCAAAGTGGATGTCTTTTTCGTCCAACCGCCAAAGGTGCCCATGGTGAACATTCTTAACTTTTTCGAGTTTTTCGAGCCTCTCTTTGATTTTTTCAATTGAAATATCCGGCGGGCTTGCCATTACCACAATATCAACCGTTTCGCGCACAATAGCCCAGCTTTCTTTCAGAATGTAAACGGAAATTAAAACCGTAACAAGCGGATCGAGCCAGTAGATGTTCCACAAGTAAATGGCAATACCTCCGAGCACAACTCCCGCGCTGGAAACTGCATCGCTGAACAAATGCAAATAAGCCGAGCGGATGTTAATATTCGAATCAGCTCCGCTCTTAAGCAAGAGTGTACCGCCGATGTTTGCCGCAAGTCCCACCAAAGCAACGAGAATCATTATTCCGCCTTCAACCGGCTGAGGCGAAACAAAACGGTCGTACGATTCCTTAAACAAGTAGAAGCAGATTAGAATAAGAACCGCTGCATTAATAAATGCGGCAAAAATTTGTGCGCGCTTTAGTCCGAATGTGTAATGCGCATTTTTCGGTCGGCGGTTAAGGACAATTGCTACGTAACTGATTGCAACGGCAAGGGCATCGCTGAAATTATGAAGCGCGTCTGAAATCAGCGAGAGGCTGCCGGAAATTATTCCGCCTGCAATTTCGGCAATTGTAATTGCAATGTTCAGCAAGAATGTTACAAGCAGTCTCTTGCCCGAAAATTCTTCTCCGCCGTGGTGATGGTGTGAATGCCCCATTATTTGCCTTCCCTTGAAATTTTGTTTTTGTACAAGTCGTAAAAAGCTGATTCAATCAAGTCGCGGATTCTGCGGAATTCGTTCAAAATTTCTGCTGCCGTTCCCGTTGCTTTTGCAGGGTCTTCAAACCCGAGGTGTAATCTTTCTTTAACTTCCCCTAAGAAAACGGGGCAGGTTTCCCGGGCGTCGTCGCAAACGGTAATTACGTAGTCAAATGCTTCGTTCAGGAAACGGTCAACTTTTTTCGGGTAGCCGTTGGAGATGTCAATCCCTTTTTCTTTCATTACTTGTATTGCCTTCGGATGAACTTCCCCTGAGGGCTGCGTCCCTGCCGAATAAACTTCCAAATCAGTGTCAAAAGATTTTAAGAATCCTTCCGCCATTTGACTGCGACAGCTATTGCCGGTGCACAAGACCAATATTTTCAATTATTCTTTGCCTTTTGTAAAATTATTTTTAGATACGGTTTGAAATTTATTAATAAATCCTTTCAAACTCAAAAAAGCGGTAGGTTTAATTTAAGGAGTACGAGTTTTCGTAGTGTCGCTCCGCTGGAGCTCCTTATTGTATTTTTGTTTTGTGTCCTAAAAAGATATCGCCCCGCAGGGACTCAATTCTTAATTCTTCATTTTTAATTTTTAATTATAGTGTATCGCGTTTCGCGAAAAACACTTGTCGCGGCGAAGCCCGAGCAAAGCGAGGGCGAAGACGGACTTGTCACGGCGTAGCCAAGCGGAGCGCAGGCGAAGCCGGACCTGTCACGCCGTAGTTCCCGCAAATACGGGACAAGCAAGCGTAGCACAGACGAAGGCGGACGTCTAGCCTTTTGCTTGTCACGGCGTAGCCTGAGCATTGCGAAGGCGAAGACGGACGTCTAGCGTTAAATCATTTCTTATTTCTGGTTTCTAATTTCTTATTTTTAAAAATCTGTTTCAAAAACAGGAAAAAACCGAAACACTTTGAACCGTTTTGTTTCGCAATATTTTATCCTTGCAAATTTTTAGACGGTCAAACGAAAGTTCTGAATATTTTATTTGCTTTTCATAAATTAAGATATAAAGATATTATTATTTATTTTACAAATGTAAAGGAGTTAGACATGAGAGAGGCAAAAAGAATTTTTAGATTGACTTTAACCGTTTTATTGTTCTTAACATTCGGCGTAATGGCTCAAAATCAGCACGGCTACATTGGCGCCAAGAAATGCGGGATGTGCCACCGTTCGGCAAAATCAGGCAAGCAATACCAAATCTGGAAAAGCAGTAAACATTCCAATGCTTACAAAACCTTGCTTACTAAAAAGGCAAACGACATCTCAATGAAGCAAGACGGTAAAAAGGCGATTGAAAATGAGAAATGCCTTGTTTGCCATGCGAGCGGTTACAACGTTGACAAATCCCTTTTGGGCAAACATTTCAAAATTGAAGACGGCGTTCAGTGCGAAACCTGCCACGGACCGGGCTCGGATTACAAATCAATGAAAGTAATGAAAAACAGGGAACAAGCCGTTGCGGCGGGATTGAAGCTTTACGACAATCCGAAAGAGTTGTGCGTAAAATGCCACAACGAGAAAAGCCCGACTTACAAGGAATTTAATTTCGAAGAGATGTGGGCAAAGGTCAAACATTTTAAACCCGCGAAAAAATAAACAGAGTTAAAAAATGAAGAAATTAATAATTTTTCTTTTGGTTTTTCCTGCGTTTGTGGCGGCACAAAATATTAACGGAAGATTTACCTCCTCCGTTTACGGCTTTCAACGCTTTCAAAACGCAGAGGAGTCGGACGTGTTCATCCGCTCTTTCCAAACACTTTACCTGAACGTTAACAAAAATAATTTTGCGCTCAGAACAAGGTTCAATTTGGAAGGCGACATTAAAACCCCGTTGGACAACGACCCGCGGCTGAGGCTTTACACATTGTATTTCGAAGCACGCAGGGTGTTGGGACTTGCAACCGTCAGGGTCGGACGGCAAACTCTTTACAACGGTGTTGCAGAAGGACTTTACGACGGGCTGAATCTTAAACTGAGGAAATGGGGATTTGTCCTGAGCGGGTTTTACGGTGGCAACGTTCCCCCCTACCAAAAAATTGCCGTAACGGATTCGTGGTCGAACGATTTTGTTGCGGGCGGAAAATTAAAGTACGCCGGTTTGAAAGATTTCCTGTTCGCGGTTTCTTACATTAACAAAAACTTCAAACCGATGAAACACACGGCGTACCTTTTGGACAGTCTGTTTAACCCCGTCAGCTATTTAATCCAACGGAATTCAACTCAATTTGAATTTGTTTCCGGCGAGGCGGGTTATTATTTGCCGCACAAATACCGCGCAAACGTCCGGCTGGATTACGATTTGAACTTCCTGAAAGTTTCCAAGCTCGAATTCAGCGGGCGCGTTGAAAAGGTAAAGAATCTCGGGGTGGAACTTTACTACAATTACCGCTCGCCGAGAATCCGCTACAATTCAATTTTTTCCGTTTTCGATTACGGGAACACCTCTGAGCTTGAATTGGGATTGGACTACAAAATCTCGCCGATGTTTACACTGCTCGGGAAATACGGCGTGGTTAAATACAGGGACAATAATTCCAAACGGGTTACCACCGGATTTTATTCCTCGTTCGGGAGTTTGATTTACCGCAAGACTTTCGGCTACGCGGGCGAGCTGGATGCAATCTCAATTTCAATTGCAAAATCTTATTTCAACGGAACGCTTACTCCTACTTTCGGGCTGGCTTACACGGCTTACAAACTTTCGGAAGCATCAGAGCTAAACAAACTTGTTTCACTCATCAGCGGTTTTAACGTACGGCTCTGGAAACACCTGTCTTTCGATATTCAGGGACAGTATTTGAACAATAAGATTTACAACAACGATTTCAGACTGTTTGTAAAATTAAATTATTGGTTTAACACAAACTTGAGCGAAAAGTAAAATGAAATTGAATAAAACAAATATTACCGTTTCACTTGCGGCAATTTTAATTTTCTCGGCTTTTGTCTTTACTCAACAAACAGGGAAGCCCGAGCAAAATAAGAAGTTAATAAAATTTTCACATTCGTTTCATTTGGAAAACGCAACGGACAAATGTGAAGACTGCCACACCAAAGTTGCCGGAAGCACAACACTTGGAAAAAATCTTCTTCCCGTAATGGACGATTGCGCACAGTGCCACGACACGGAAGATGACAACAATTGCTCGCAGTGCCATTACGAAAATGTGTACGAACCTTTGGTAACCAAAAAGCCGGGAGTGTTCTTTAACCACAAGTTTCACATCGAAAAAGAAAACGCCGTGTGTACCGACTGCCACAAGGGAATTGAAAAAGTTGACTACGCTTTCGAGTCGAAGGATTATTTGCCCTCGATGAGCAAGTGCAATAATTGCCACAACAATGAAAGCGTTGCAACTAACGCTTGCGAAAGCTGTCACTTTTCAACGGCTAATTTACTTCCCGAAACGCACAAGACGGCAGATTTCGTTGTAACGCACAAGTTCGACACCGAAGCGCCGGATGCTAATTGTTCAATGTGCCACACGGACAATTCCTGCGAGGACTGCCACGTAGCGACAACCAAAATTACCGAGGACAATTCACGAACGAACTTTTACGCTCCTTACTCGCCGCACAATTTTACCGACGGTTTGAAGCAACAGAAGATTGAAAGAGTTCACGGGTTGAATTACATCTTTACTCACGGAATCGATGCGCAAAGCGGCGCAACGGAATGCCGTACCTGTCACAACACACAGACGTTTTGTGTTGCCTGCCACAATTCCGAGGAAGGCGATTTTTCCGCCGGAGGAATAGCACCTGCTTCCCACAGGCAACCCAACTTTACTACAATCGGCGTCGGCACGGGCGGCGGTGCTCACGCAGTTCTTGCAAGGCGGGACATCGAATCCTGCGTTGCCTGCCACGACGTTGAAGGCGGAGACCCCGTTTGCATTATGTGTCACATAGACAACGACGGAATAAAAGGCACAAATCCCAAAACACACGCGGCGGGATTCATGCACGATGTTTACGGCGACTGGCACGAGTCCGACGGCTCGGTTTGTTACACCTGCCACACAACCGCAAGCGCTTCAACCGGCGTTGCGGGAGTTGGTTTCTGCGGTTATTGTCACGGAACGAAATAGAAAAAATCAAGGAAGTGAAAATGAAATTCAGCAAAATAATATTTGCAGCGTTTGTAGCTTTAATAGCGGGGTTAACCGCCTGCTCGGATTTTAACGATCACATTACACCTGCCGAAACCGCAGGCGTTCATCCTGAAGGTTTCGGTAAAGCAAGCGGCAAGAATTCCCACGCACAATACATTGCAAAAATCAATTACGATTTAAACCAATGCAAGGAGTGCCACGGTGCGGATTACAACGGAGGCACCGCAGGTGTAAGCTGCCTTACTTGCCACACTCAGCCTTCCGGTCCGGAGGCGTGCAACACTTGTCACGGCAATCCTCTAAATCCCAAGCAGATTGCACCGCCTCTTGCACTTGACGGCTCAAGTTCAACAACGGACAAAGGCGTCGGTGCACACTCGGTTCATTTAAGCGATAGTAAACTTACTACGGCAAAATCTTGCGACAATTGTCACAGTGTCCCTGTTGCCTTCGGTTCCCCGGGACACATTGACCAAACACCCGGAGCGGAAGTTGCTCTCGTTACGGTTTTTAAAAATAATCCCGCAAGCCCGGTTTACGATAAGACTTCTTTGACGTGCGCAAATATTTATTGCCACGGCAGTTTTAGTTTTGCGAAAGACACTTCCTCGTATCAGTTCGAATATGCCGATTCCGTAATAGTCGGGGAAAATCCGGCTTTCGTTTGGAACAAAGTTGACGGCACACAATCGAAATGCGGAAGCTGTCATTTGCTGCCTCCTAAGGGACACGTAAACGCAGGCACCGACCCCGAAGCAAAAACCTGCTCGGCTTGCCATTACAAAGTTGTTAATCCCGACGGCACGATTAAAGACATTTCAAAACACATTAACGGCAGGAAGAACGTTTTTGGAAAATAAACAGACGAAATAATTTTGCCTGAGTTTTAGACACTCAAGAAAACTATTATGAATGAAATGAGTATTGAATAGATTGATTGGATGGTTGGATGATTGGATGAATGCATAATTGGATTTAAAGAAGCAATTTGCAAATCCGGTTCTTAAGTGAAAATTCGTGTAATTAGCGGCAAAAGAAAAAAATGAAAATCAGCGACAAGCTAAAAGATCACATTCTCGATTCCATTGCAGAAGGCGTGATGACCGTTGACAAAAATTTCCGCATCCATTTCTTTAACCGTGCGGCGGAAAGAATAATCGGCTACAAGCGGGAAGAAGTAATCGGGCAGTTCTGCAAGAATGTTTTCAAATCCGGCTTGTGCTACGTTGATTGTCCTATTTCCACCGCATTAAAATCGCGCAAGAATGTTTTTGATTTTGAAGCCAATGTCGAATCCCGCGATGGAAAAACAATCCCGATTAAATTAAACGCAGCGGTACTTTACAACGACGAGAACGTGCCAACGGGGGGAATAATTTCTTTCCGTGACATTTCGGAGTTGGAGAAAATTAAAAAGAGCATCGAAAAAGCATCCGATTACCACGGCATTATCGGGCGTAGTAAAAAGATGCGGGAGATTTTCGACTTGATTGAAGAGATTAAAGATTCTGACGCATCGGTTCTGATTCAGGGGGAATCGGGAACGGGGAAGGAGGTTATTGCCGACGCTATTCAAAAATCTTCCGGCAGAAGCAACAAGCCTTACATTAAAGTAAATGTTTCCGTTTTCCCGCCGCACTTGCTTGCAAGCGAACTTTTCGGCCACGTTA
>JALWGH010000089.1 GCA_027013735.1 Melioribacteraceae bacterium | reverse complement strand
GAGCTGAGACGTGCTCGGAAGCAATTCTTAAATCTTCAATAATAATTAAGCCGCCGTGAAACGAATCCTCATAAAAAACCGGAACGGCTTTTAAAAGTAAAAAAACTTTGCCGTTCTGCGTCTGCCAACTTTTTAATTCCTTTTCAAGCGGGGAATCCGCTATTTTTTTTATTTCATCCGCAAGATTAAATTCCTTAACAAACTCAAGCTCCAAAACCGTTTTGCCGGTAATGTCGGGCTCGGACTCATTAGGAAGCAAATCAATTCTAAAAAAATTAATGTTTGTTTCCCTTACGATAAAATTTTCGTCAAAGATTAAAATCCCCAGCGGAATATTGTCAAAAATATTTTCCAAATATTTCCCTTCTTCTTTAGTCATTTTCCCAACATTGTTTACTTGTTAAAATTTTTCGCTCAATCCATTTAATCCACAGCGTAAAAATAAAATTAGAATAATATTAATATGCTACAAAAATAAAGCCATTCTTTTTCTTAGCGAAAAAGACCTGACATTCGGGCTCTTAAAAAGTTAAGAAGCTCTCATTTCCGGCAAAATCGGCAAATAGAGAATAAAAAATTTCTTGCAGTTTGAAGATAACAGGTCAGGGCAAAAGCTGCATCATTTCAAAAAACAATTTCATTCTGAGACACTTTTCTTTTGAGTAAGATCACAAGTTTTTTCTTTTTTTTGACTCAAATCACAATTTTCACCTGTTGGCACATCATTTGAACAATGGGGGCGGTTAAAAAAAGATTTCGACAACTATCACATTAGGAGGCAAAAGTGAGAAATTTGAAACTCACAGTTATTTTCGAGTTAATAATTTTAACTCTTTTCTTTCTGGGCAACAATTCCTTTGCCCAAGACGAAGTAATTAAAGGTGTTGGACATTTTTCAAAAACCGTTGTACCATATACCACTAATGGTATTGTAAATCCGGTTAAGGGGAATTCAACTGCGACCATTACAGGTCTGGATGTTTACACGGACATTCATTTTACAAATCCTGCCGACGGCAACACTGTTCACGTTTACGCAGGGACATTTAAAGGTACAATAGACGGACAGGCTACCGATTTTTATTGTATCGATTTACAACATCATCTTGCTTTCAATGAAGATTATGAAGACAACGGCAACACATCTTCTCCCATTACTTACATTTTAAACAACTATTACCCGTACCACACGAGGAGTGACCAACTCTCAAGCACTTCCCACGAAGCTGCTGCGGTTCAAGCGGCAATTTGGCATTACTCGGATAATATCGATGTTTCAACCATCGACAGAGCAGATGTAAAAGCCAGAGCGCAAGCAATTATTGCCGATGCAGACACAAGTAGCGGGAACACTCAGACTCCTTCTACTTTAGTTATTACTCCCGCTACACAAAATTTAACTTTCGGAGCTACGGCAGATTTTACCGTAACGGTCAAGGATATTAACGGCGATCCGGTGCCTAACGTAACCGTTAATCTTTCTACTACCGATGGAACATTGAATACAAATTCTGTCACTACCGATAATAACGGCGAAGCAACTTTCTCTTTAACTCAAGGAAATGCTTCCACAGCAGTTGTAACAGCCACGGCAACAACAACAATTCCATTCGGTACAAAATACACGCACAAAGCAGCTCCCAACGACAAACAAAAATTAGTCCTTGCCACACCGGTTCAATCAACGGCAACGGCAACGGCAAGCGCAACTTGGATGCCGCCCAGTCAACTAAAAATAGGTGATTACGTTTGGCACGATTCGAATGTCGACGGGATTCAGGACGCAAACGAAGATGGAATTCAGGGCGTTGTTGTTAATCTTTACGACGCAAGTGACAATTTACTTGCAACAACAACAACCGACCAAAACGGTCTTTATGAGTTCGACAATTTAAGTAACGGAACTTACAAAGTTAAATTAGACGATTCGAACTTCCAGAATGGCGGAGTTCTTTATTCTACTGCTTCAACCAAATGGTACGCCACTTTGGTTGACCAAGGCAGCGACGATGCAAAAGACAACGATGCAGGCAGCAGCCACGAAGTTACGGTTACGCTTAACAATAACGATGATATGACAATTGATTTCGGATTCTTTAAAACCTGCATCAGCCTCGAAAAGACCGGACCTGCTTCCGTTAATGTAGGCGACGACATTACTTACCACTTTACTGTCAAAAATTGCGGCGACCTTGTTCTCCACGGCGGCGCTCATGTTTACGATGCAATGCTGAATCCGAACGGTAACCACGAAATTTGGAGCGGCGTTTTACAACCCGGACAAACGGCTAACTTCGACAAAACTTACACAACAACTTCTAACGATTGCGGCAACTTGGTTAACAATGCAAGCGCAGTCGGTCATCCTAAGATGCCCGATGGCTCCTACAAACCCAATGTTACCGACGAAGCAAGCCACACCGTTAATGTTGTTTGTACACAGAAAGGTTCGATTGGAGACAAAGTATGGTACGATGATAATGAAAACGGGATTCAAGATGCCGGCGAAAACGGCGTTGCAAATGTTGACGTTAAACTGTTCGATTGCAGCGGTAATTTAATTAACGCAACACAAACGGACAACAACGGCAATTACTTGTTCAGCGATGTACCTGCCGGTAATTACAAAGTTGAATTCGTCTTGCCTTCGGGCTACGTATTCACAACCAAAGACGCAGGCAACGACGATGCAGTTGACTCTGATGTTGACAACAACGGTTTGACCGATTGCTTCACACTTGCAGCAGGTCAGGACGATATGACTTGGGACGCAGGAATTCACGTTCCGTTGTCCGCAGATTTGAGCTTAACAAAAACTGTTGATAACGCTACACCTAACGATGGCGATGTAGTTAACTTCACAATTACCGTTAAAAATGACGGGCCTCATTCCGCAACAGGCTTGGAAGTTACCGACGTACTGCCAACAGGCTTAGACTTTAATTCCGCTACGGCTTCGCAAGGTTCTTACGACCACAACACGGGAATTTGGACTGTAGGCACATTGGCAGCAAACGCAACTGCAACATTACAGATTGCCACAAAAGTAAACGTAACAAACTGTATTTCCAGTGCATTCGACTTGGGACCTGCAAAAGGTTACAACCTCTTTGTTTGGAGAGATTTCCACGCAACTTCTTCCGACATCGAAGGTAAAGCAGCAGTAGGAAGAGACGCTTACTTCTCCAACTATTCTATTGCAGACAAAATCCCCGATTCCACAGGCGTTGACGTGCTGGTAGTCGGAAGAGACCTTTACTTTAACAGCGGTCGTGTTTATTACGGCAACGCAGTTTACAAACATTCCACTAACTTGCCGAAATCTAACGTAAGCGTTGACGGCGATTTGAGACACGACCATGTAATTAACTTCAACGCCGCAAGAGCATACTTACGTAACCTCTCCTCCACCCTTGCCGGCTACACGGTTAACGGCAACACAACTTACAAGTGGGACGGAGTATTCTTGGAAGGTAACGATCCTTACTTGAACGTATTCAAAGTAAAAGGCAGCGAATTAACAGCTTCAACATACATGGACATTCGAGTGCCGAACGGCTCGGTAGTACTGGTTAACGTTGACGGCAAAACAATTAACTGGAACGGCGGATTAACCGTAACAGGCACTGACATTACAAATGTTCTTTACAACTTCTACAAAGCAAAAACTCTTAAGATACAGGAAATCGACGTAAGAGGTTCTATTTTAGCTCCTCGTGCAATCGTTAACTTCAGCGACGGTTTGATTTCCGGACAATTGATTGCAAAATCAATGAAAGGCAACGGACAGTTGAACAACTACCCGTTCATTGGCAACGTTCCGTGCAACACACAAATTGAAAACATTGCGGAAATTACGGCTTCCGATTTGTCCGACCCCGATTCAACTCCGGGTAACGGCGAGGAAACCGAAGACGACTACGCATCCGCAACAATCACAATTGGCAGTCAATCCGGCAGTGGCAGTGGAAGTGGCAGTAGTAGTGGAAGCGGCAGTGGTAGCGGTAGCAGCGGAAGCTGGAACGTAGCAAGTTCATTCCCAATTAACGAAATAGTATGGTGCATCACTACCGACAACTCCGGCAATATGATTGCAGGTACAATGGGCGGTCACATCTACTTCTCTGACGACAACGGATCAAACTGGAGTGTAATTAACAGCTCGATGACTACCGTCGGCTTCATCTGGGCGCTTGATGTTGATAACAACGGAGTTATTTACGCAGGCACCGAAAGAGGAATCTTCTACAGTGCAGACAACGGCTCAACTTGGAACGGTCCGATGATGAGCGGTTACGACGTAAGAGCCTTCTTGATTGCCTCCAACGGCACAATGTACGCAGGCACCTGGGGCGGCGGAGTATTTAAGTCCACTGACGACGGCGCTAACTGGGATGCAATTAACGACGGCTTAAGTCCGTTAGGGACAGCGGTACAATCGCTTGCAGAAGACACCAATGGCGACCTTTACGCAGGAACATTCGGTGGCGGAGTTTACAAATCCACCGACGGTTCCACTTGGACAATGCTCAACGTTGGTTACCCGTTCGTTTGGGCTGTTGCAACGGATTCCCACAACAACATTTACGCAGCTACTTACGGCGCGGGGGTTTATCGTTCAACAGACGCAGGGGCAACTTGGAGCGAATTCAACAACGGTTTGGATGCAGCCTACGTTTACTCCGTAACCGTTGACAATTGCGACAATGTATTCGTCAGCACTTGGCTTGGCGATGTTTACAAGTTCTCACCTGTTGTTCCTTCGGCTTCTTCGGATGTCGGAGATGCAGGAATGGCTTGGACTCCAATGGGATTGGCTCAGGTTGGAATCAGTTCGTTGGTAATCAATCCTACTAACGGTCAGCTCTTTGCTGGTTCAACTTCCGGTAAGATTTACGTAAATACTTCTGCTGTTACGGAAGTTAAGAACGAAATCGACATCCCGAAAGAGTTCAGCTTAAGCCAGAACTACCCCAACCCGTTCAATCCGACCACAATGATTAAGGTTGGAATACCCAAAGACGGTGAATACAGCTTGAACGTTTACAACGTATTAGGTCAAAAAGTAGCAACGTTGTTAAGCGGACAAACCACAGCCGGTTACCATGAGGTCTCCTTCAACGCTTCGAACCTCGCTTCAGGTATTTACATCTATCGCCTTAGCGGTAAGAATGTAATGATTACCAAGAAGATGATATTGATGAAATAAGAATAGATTAAGTGTGCGGGCTCCCCTTTTGAAAGGAGTCCGCCTGTTCTTTTAATTGTGACTCATAGTAAAAGGAATCGACTTTTGTCGATGGAGAGACGGGTTCAGAGGATTAATTTTTCGGCTGGATTAATACCTGAGCCGTCTTTCCTTTCCCCTTCATTAAGCGGAATATTCACTCCCGTATGGCTGGCGGGTTAAGTGAATTTCCGCTTTTTGTTTTTTTAACCACTAAGGACACTAAGAGACACTAAGAAACTCACCCTAAAGGTTGATGCTTGTTGTTAATGAGACATTACTTACCAAAAAATAATATTGTAAATCAAAACCATCCAATCATCCATTAATCCAATTATCCAAGGTCCTTGTTTGGACGAGCGCACGAGTGCTTTTGGATGATTGGATAATTGGATGAATGGATGGAATTAATACAATTATTGAGCAACAATCATTTTTCACTGTTCTCTGTTATCTGTTCTCTGAAAAGTGCGTCTTGCTTGTCGCGTCGTAGCCCGAGCAAAGCGAGGGCGAAGACGGACTTGTCGCGGCGTAGCCCGAGCTAAGCGAGGGCGGAGACGGACGTCTAGCGTGGAGTCCATTTCTTATTTCTCGTTTCTTCTTTCTTATTGTTACGTATTATTTTGCCGTTGAATAATTATTATCTAATTTTGTGGTGTCAAATAAATAGGAGAAATGCAGAATGAGTGAGATTACAAAAGATGCAGTAATGGATGCGCTAAAATCAGTGATTGCGCCCAATGTTAAGAGAGATCTTGTTTCGGCTGATATGGTTAAAGACGTTAAAATAGAAGGTTCGAACATAAAAATATTAATCGAATCCACTACCCCCGCTTCCTGGGCGAAGGAAGAAATAAAAACAAACGCAACCGAAGCTATTAAAAAACAAATTCCCAACGCAAAAAACATCGAAATTACTTTTGAAGTAAATGTTTCCAAGCACGTTGACCCGGCAAAAGACCAAATGTTGCCGGGAGTCAAAAACACCATTGCCGTTGCAAGCGGTAAGGGCGGTGTGGGCAAAAGCACCGTTGCCGTTAACCTTGCACTTTCCCTCGCACTCGACGGCGCAAAAGTCGGATTGCTCGATGCGGATGTTTACGGTCCCAGCATCCCAATGATGCTTGGAATTAACGAGCAGCCGCTTGTAAAACAAATCGACGGCAAGCAAAAAATTCTTCCGCTTGAAAATTACGGAATTAAATTAATGTCAATCGGCTTTTTGGTTGACGAAAAAACTCCCGTAATTTGGCGGGGAGCAATGGCAAGCGGTGCTTTGAAACAATTTATGTCTGATGTCGAATGGGGCGAGCTCGATTATTTGTTCTACGACCTCCCTCCCGGAACAGGAGACATTCAATTAACTTTAGCCCAAACAATTCCGCTTACCGGCGCGGTGATTGTTACAAGTCCGCAGGACGTCTCTTTGATTGACGCGCGCAAAGGACTTAAAATGTTCGAGAAAGTTAACGTTCCCACACTCGGTTTGATTGAAAACTTCAGCTATTTCGTAGCGCCGGACACGGGACACAAATATTACATCTTCGGACAGGGCGGCGGAGAAAAATTAGCCAAAGAACTCAACACCGCATTCTTAGGCGGAATTCCGATTAACCCTCAAATAGTTGAAGGCGGCGACCACGGCAAACCGCTCGTTACGGAATTTCCCGACACCGAGGAAGCTAAAATTTACCGCGACATTGCACGTAAACTTGCCGCTGAAATCAGCGCGCGGAATTCAAACCAGCAATCGCCGAAAATTGAAATCTCTCTTTAATTAAATAAAAAGCTCCGCTCTTAAAGGCGGAGCTTTTCTTAACTAATGAGCGAACTGACTAAAGAAAACGTATTAAAAGTTTTAAATTCAATCCGTCCTTTTCTGAAAGACGACGGCGGAGATGTCGAATTAATTGAAATAACTCCCGAAAACATCGTTAAAGTTAAATTACTCGGCTCTTGTGCCGATTGCCCGATGTCAATAATGACTTTACGGGCAGGCATTGAAAGAGCTTTGATGAAAGAGATTCCGCAAATCCGCAGAGTTGAGGCGGTTGAGTAAAACAATCGTTTCATTAAAAATTGAAGAAAAAACAGAGGTGTGAAAATGAGAAAGAAAGTTGTTGCAGGCAACTGGAAAATGAACAAGAATCTAAACGAAGCAATTCAACTTGTTTCCGAATTAAAAAACGAACTTAGTAATTTTGAACCCAATTGCGAAGTGATTGTTTGTCCGCCATTTACAAATCTCGAATCCGTTAACACAATAATTAAGGATTCTAAAATTCACCTCGGAGCACAAAATATGTACTTCGAAGACTCCGGCGCTTTTACGGGTGAAATTTCCGCCGACATGTTACTTTCGGTTGGAGTTGAGTACGTAATTGTCGGACACTCCGAACGCAGGGCAATTTTCAAAGAAACCGACGAGGTGATTAACTTAAAATTAAAACAGGCTTTCAAGAAAGACTTGAAACCCATTCTTTGCGTTGGCGAAACATTGGAACAACGTGAAAGCGGAGAAATGAAATCGGTAATAAAATCACAGGTTACCGGTGCTTTGAAAGAAATCCCCGCGTCGGACATTTCAAAAATGATTCTCGCTTACGAGCCCGTTTGGGCAATAGGCACAGGTAAAACCGCCACCCCGGAGCAGGCGCAAGAAGTCCACAAATTTATACGTGAGCTTATTTCTGAACTTTACGACGAAACCACTGCGGAAAATCTGACAATCCAATACGGCGGGAGCGTTAAACCTGCAAATGCCGCTTCCCTGCTCTCCCAGCCCGACATTGACGGCGCTCTCGTTGGCGGCGCTTGCTTACAAGCTCAATCTTTTGTTGAGATAATTAAGTCAGCGTAGATTTCAAAGGTTTTATTTTACCCCCTTTCCCTGATGGGATAAGGGGGTTACTTCTAAAAAGTAAAGGGAGCAGGAAATTTTCCAAAGATTTATTTGAGTGTGGCAGAGTGATATTCTTTCATTAATTTTACCTCTACTGCGTGAGGTAATTTAATCAAAGAAAAATATTCTCGGGGGTAAAGATAATCTTCACCGCTTTCGTCAATGATTCTTATGTAACCCTCTTCTTCAGCGCTATTGACTACGGGATAAATTTTCCACCTTTCTAAAGAAGCGGGGAAATCTTTAGTTTCAATGCAAATTGCAAACCGTTCCATTTTTCCCATTTGCAATAAATTCAATATTTCTTATTTTTCCAATTATTTCAAAATGCAAAACTTTGCTCTCATTTTAAAATTTCAATAACAATTTTTTTGAAATTGTGATTTTTACAAAATTAAAATAATGCAATAATAAAAGCAAGAGCAATCAGAGCCAAGGTTATTGCAGGTACAGGTTTAAAATCGGTGGCAAAATAAGAAAGAAGAAACGAGAAATAAGAAATGTTCTTCGCTAGACGCAAGAGGCGAAACGTAAGACGTGCCGAGTTAAAAACTGAAAGTGAAATGTTAATTGCTTCGATACCTTCGGGGTCGGTTGCGCATTTGTATTTTCAATTAAATAAACCTTCCAACACTTTACTAAAACAGGCATCCTCAGGAAACCGCGAAGCGGTTTAATGTTTGTAAAAAATGAGCAAGGCAAACAAAATAACAAAAAAAAAGTTTTGGCGCGATTTTTGGCAGGCTCGTTTCGGGGAAATTTAAAAATCGTGACAAAACTTTCCCCTATGTAAAACCGGCAAAAAATTACACTCTTTCGAATTTAATCTTGTAATTCCTCTGCGCCCTCTGCGTGGAATAAACAACCAAAAAATTTTTTTTCAGAATCAAACGCATTATTTTTATGAATTAAAATTCGAATTAAGTTGGAGAATTAAAATGTTTGACAAAGAAATATATTCGGCAAGACGCAAAGAGCTCGCAAGCAAAATCAATTCTGGCGTTATTTTGTTTTTAGGCAATAAGGAAGCACCGATGAATTACCCTGCAAACGAATACAAATTCCGTCAGGACAGCAACTTCCTTTACTATTTTGGATTGGACGAACCAAACTTGGCTGCAGTGATTGACGCCGAGAGCGGAGAAGAAATCATTTTCGGATATAACCGCGACGTGGACGATGTAATTTGGATGGGACCCGATGCAAGCATTTCCGAAAAGGCAAATTCGGTTGGCGTGGCTAACACAAAACCGTTTGGTGAACTTTTTAATTACATTGAGAAACAAATCGGCGTTGGCAGAAAAATTCATTTCCTTCCCCCCTACCGCGCGGAAACAATGATTGATTTGGAAAAACTCACCGGAATCAAAACGGAGAAAATCAAAATATTTTCCTCGCAGGAATTAATCAAAGCTGTTGTGGCACAGCGTTCGATTAAGCAGCCGGAAGAAATTGAAGAGATTGAAAACGCTCTTGCAATCAGTTACGAAATGTACGCAACTGCTTTCCGTGAAATCCGTCCCGGCTTGCTTGAGCGTGAGCTTTACGGGAAATTGGAAGGAATTACTCTCTCCAAAGGTAACGGCGTTTCCTTCCCCACAATCCTTTCCGTGAGGGGTGAAATTTTGCACAATCACCACCACGAAAACATAATGAGCGAAGGTGATTTACTTGTAATCGACTCGGGTGCCGAATCCGAGATGCACTACGCAAGCGACATCACAAGAACCCTACCCGTTAGCGGCAAATTCACGGAAAAGCAAAAAGGAATTTATTCGATTGTCCTCAAGGCACAAAAAGAAGCAATCGAAATGATGAAGCCCGGAGTAAAATACCGCGACGTTCACCTCCACGCGGCAAAAGTAATTACGGAAGGCTTAAAAGAACTCGGATTAATGAAAGGCAATGTTGACGACGCTGTCCAAAACGGAGCGCACGCACTTTTCTTTCCACACGGCTTAGGACACATGCTCGGGCTTGACGTTCACGACATGGAAGGGCTCGGTGAAAATTTTGTGGGCTACAATTCGGAAATTGAAAGAAGCGAGCAATTCGGACTGGCTTACCTCCGCTTTGCAAAGTCGCTCCGCCCCGGACACGTAATTACCGTTGAACCGGGAATCTATTTCATCCCCAAATTGGTTGAAAAATGGAAAGCGGAAAACAAATTAAACGAATTCATTAATTACGAAAAAGTCGAAGAATATTTGGGCTTCGGCGGAATTAGAATTGAAGACGACGTCCTTGTTACCGAAGAAGGACATCGCGTTTTGGGCAAACAGTTAATCCCCAAAGAAATTGAAGACATTGAAAAAGCAATCACCGGAAATTAAACATTGAGGAAGCAACGGAAATGAAAAATCGGAACTATTCGGAACTTTACCAAGAGCTTAAAAATCACATTCCCGAAGATAGAATTTACACCGACAGTTTAAGAACGCTTGCCTACGGAACGGACGCAAGTTTTTACCGACTTGTGCCGCAAATTGTGGTAAAAGTGCAAAGCGAAACGGAGGCAAAAACCGTAATTGATTTATGCCGCACGCACAACACGCCCATTACTTTCCGCTCGGCAGGCACAAGCCTTTCGGGGCAGGCAATTACCGAATCGGTTCTGATGGTTGTGGACCGCAACTGGCGCGGACACAAAATTTCCGAGGACGCTTCCCAAATTAAAATGGAGCCGGGGTTAATTGGCGGCTTTGCCAATCTTTACCTTAATGCTCACAACAAAAAGATTGGACCCGACCCCGCCTCGATTAACGCGGCAATGATTTCGGGAATTATTGCCAACAACGCAAGCGGAATGACAAGCGGTGTTGCAAAAAACGCTTACAACACTCTTGCCGGATTCAAAATAATTTTTGCCGACGGCTCCGTGCTGGACACAACCGACGAGGAGAGCAAAGCAAAGTTCAAAGAAACACACAAAGAGTTTTTGGAAAAACTTACTGCGCTGGCAAACGAAGTTAAAGCTAACGAGGAAATTGCTTCCCGAATTTTCTACAAATACAGAATTAAAAACACAACCGGCTACAGCGTTAACGCTCTCGTCGATTTCGACGACCCGTTCGACATTATTGCACACCTGATGGTCGGTTCCGAAGGTACGCTCGGCTTTATTTCCGAAATCACTTTGAACACAGTTCCCAATCCGCCTAAGAAAGCATCCGCATTAATTTATTTCCCCGATGTTCGTGAAGCCTGCGCCGCAATTCCTTTCCTTAAAAAATTGCCTGTCGATGCAGCGGAAATAATGGACAGAACAGCCCTGAAATCCGTTGAGGACAAAGACGGCATGCCGGAATTCATTCGCACGCTTCCGCCGGACGCAGCAGCCTTGCTGATTGAAACTTCCGCCGATGACGAGAGCGGATTAAAATCCAACATTGAAAAAATTATTTCCGACTTGTCGGGACTCAAGAAACTTAAGGATATTGAATTTACAGACATTCCCGCAGAGTACAAAAAACTTTGGGACGTGCGCAAAGGTTTGTTCCCCTCGGTTTGCAAAGCACGGGATGCCGGCACAACAGTAATAATTGAGGACGTTAACTTCCCTACCGAACGCCTTGCCGATGCAGCGCTTGACTTGCAACAGCTCTTTAAGGCTTACGATTTTGAAGACACTATTATTTGGGGACACGCCCTCTCCGGTAATTTGCACTTTGTCTTTGCGCTCGACATGGCAGACAAGCAGGACGTCCAACGCTACGCACGCTTCATGGACGATTTGACTCGCCTCGTGATTGAAAAATACGACGGCTCCCTGAAAGCCGAACACGGCACGGGCAGGAACATGGCGCCCTTCGTAAAATACGAATGGGGCAGTGAGATTTACGGAATAATGAAAAGGATTAAAAAACTTTTCGACCCGGAGAATATTTTAAATCCGGGCGTGTTAATTAACGAAGATGAAACAATTCATATTAAAAATCTTAAATTTACGCCTGCTGCAAATCCGATAATCGACAAGTGTATTGAATGCGGATTCTGCGAGAATGTTTGCCCTTCAAAAGATTTGACGCTCACACCGCGGCAGAGAATTACTGTTTACAGGGAAATCAAACGTTTGCAGGATACGGACGAAAATCCTTACAAACTGAAAGAGCTTATTTCGGATTACGAATATTTCGGCGACCAAACCTGCGCAACGGACGGACTTTGCGAGCTGAAATGCCCCGTGGATATTGACACCGGAAAATTCATTAAAGAATTGCGTAAGGAAAATGTCCGCGAACAAACGAAACAATTTGCAAATGTTGTTACCGATTATTTTAGTTTTGTTACACAGGCAGGCAGAGTAGGTTTGTCCCTTGTTAGCCTTGCCCACAAAATTTTGGGCACAAGCGGAATGAAAAACATTGCCACGACTTTACGCAAGTGGTCGGGCAACAAGATCCCCCTCTGGAATGAGGAAATGCCAAAAGCCTCGGCAACAAAATTTGAAAGCGATTATTCCTACGGCGAAGAAAAAGCCGTGGTTTACTTCCCAAGCTGCATTAACAGAACAATGGGCGCTTCCCCGAAAACGGAAGGGAAAGAATCCGTACCGGACGTAATGGTAAGACTTCTCAAAAAGGCAGGTTACAAAATAATTTACCCGGACAGACTTGAACACCTTTGCTGCGGAATGCCCTTTGCCAGCAAGGGACTCGTAAAACAAGCGCAAAAGAAAAGCGACGAACTTTACAACGCACTGGTTAAAGCATCGGAAAACGGAAAGTACCCGGTTGTTTACGATATGAGCCCTTGTTCAAAAACTTCCAAAGAAAATTTTGAGAAAAAAGGAAACAACAAAATAAAAATTTACGATTCTGTTGACTTTGCCCACGACGTTTTACTCAAGGAATTGAAAATAAAAAAACTGAACGAAACAATTACGGTATTCCCCGTTTGCAGTGTGGTAAAAATGGGAACCGAGGATAAACTCATTAAGATTGCCGAAACTTGCGCAAGCAAAGTTGTTACTCCCGAAGAAAATGTTTGCTGTGGCTTTGCAGGCGACCGTGGTTTTACTTATCCCGAGTTGAACGCTTCCGCATTAAAAAACATTAAATCGGCTAATCCTCCGAATGTTAAAGTAGGCTATTCCTCCAGCCGTACGTGCGAAATAGGATTGTCCTTACATTCGGGAATTGAATACAAGTCAATTTTGTTTTTGTTGGACAGAGCGTGTTCATAAAATAACAATTATTTTTATTTGCTAATATTCTATTTTTTCAATAATTTAAGAGTGGCAAGAAAAAATTATTGAAAAACTTACTTTTTTACCATTTCCTTGAATTATGAACAATAACGGCAAACACAACATTAAAGATTTTCTTACAAAAGAGGCTACTCTTCTTTATCGGTTGGTTGTATTGTTCTTTATTGCCGGCTACACCATGGACATTATTTTCCATTTTGATACTTTACCATCTCACGTTCTTTACACGGATTTTTTTGCCTTAACTCTTACTCTAATTGTTTTTTTAATCGAAGTTAATAAACTAATTTCAATGGAAACGGCTTTTATTATTATTACCTATACGTCCACTATTGGTTTGCTTATTTCTTATTACTACTCCCTATATTTGGGTATATTCAATTCAAGTGCAATTTTTCAGGATCTAATTACAATTCCGCCAATGATTTTTGCAATGGGATTTATTGTTAACAAACGCCACATGGTTACGCTTGGAATAATATTCTTTATTTTTTATCCGCTCTTAATGTTTCTTTCGAAAGATCCGTTACTTGTTAATAGTGCTCTTTTTATCGCCACAATGATTTTGGGCGCTACAATTGCAATGTTCATTTTCATCGGCTTTATTGAAAAATCTTTAATAACAAACGACGAAGCAAATAGAAAAATACTTGAACAGAAACAGGAATTGGAAAAACTCAACGAAGAAAAAACGAAACTATTAGCTTTAATTGCTCACGACTTACGTAATCCCGTCGGCAATGCAATGAACGTTTCTTCTTTTCTAATGGAAGAAGAACTAACTTCAGAAGAACGGGAAGAGGTAATTAAAACTCTTTACTCAATGAATAAAAAGGCTTACGACTTGCTGGAAAATTTATTGCAATGGGCAAGAAACGAAGAGGGAACTCTGGAATACAAAATTGAGAGTCTTTCTCTCCGGGATGCTTCTAAAAAGTCTGAAGACATTTTCGAACTCCCACTAAACGAAAAATCAATTACCGTTAAAAATAAAATAGACAAAGAATTAAAAGTTCTGGCGGATAAAGTAATTCTCGGTACGGTCTTCAGAAATTTGCTTTCCAATGCAATTAAATTTTCCAAAATAGGCGGAAAAATTCTTCTGGATGCTTACGCAGATGAAAACACGGTTACAGCAATTATTAAGGATTACGGAACCGGAATGAAGGCAGAAACAGTTGCAAAACTTTTCGACGAAGATAGCAAAATTACCCCTGCATACGGCACACGTAACGAAAAAGGAACGGGCATCGGAATGAAAATCACTAAATCTCTGGTGGAAAAAATTAACGGCAACATAAGAGTTGAAAGTAAAATCGGAGAAGGCACAACATTTTACGTTACGTTCCCGAGGGCAAAGTAATACAATACAATTAAAAATGAAAAATTAAAAATGAAGAATTAAATCTTAGTGT
>JALWGH010000088.1 GCA_027013735.1 Melioribacteraceae bacterium | reverse complement strand
ACTGGATGAGCAACATTAAAGACTGGTGTATTTCACGCCAGCTTTGGTGGGGGCATCGCATCCCCGTTTGGTACCACAAAGAAACGGGTGAGATTTACTGCGATGTTGAACCGCCGAAAGACATTGAAAATTGGCAGCAGGACGAAGATGTCCTCGACACTTGGGCTTCCAGTTGGCTTTGGGCTCAGGATGTTTTTACTACTGAAGAAGACCAAAAATATTATTACCCGACCGACCTGCTCGTAACAGGTCCCGACATTATTTTCTTCTGGGTTGCAAGAATGATTATGGCCGGCATGGAATTCATGCACGAAATTCCATTCAAAGATGTTTACTTCACAAGCATTATTCGCGATGCCAAGGGAAGGAAGATGTCCAAATCGTTGGGTAACTCGCCCGATCCGCTTGACGTTATTGACGAATACGGCGCGGACGCTTTGCGTTTTACGATTACTTACATTGCTCCGCTCGGGCAGGATGTACTTTTTAGTACGGACAAATGTGAGATCGGAAGAAACTTTGCAAATAAAATTTGGAACGCAGGACGTTTCCTTTTAATGAATGCCGAGCAAACGCCTGTAAATAAAGAGTTGATTGACAAGCACGTTGATTCGGCAGACAAGTGGATTGCTTCTCGGTTCAACAAAACAATTAAAAAATTCGAGGAAGCTCTCGACAGTTTTGATATTACCGGCGCAACAAAAATTGCTTACGCTTTTATCTGGAATGATTTCTGTGATTGGTATCTGGAACTGATTAAGAACAGACTTTACTCGGAAGACAAAGAAGTTGCTTCCGCCGTTTTGACGCGGGCAATTTCCCTCTTTGGCGAAATGCTAAAACTCGTTCATCCTTTTATGCCTTTCCTTACGGAAGAATTGTGGCAGGCTATTGAAGAAAGGAAAGAAGGAGAGAGCATTTCAGTTTCCAAGTTCCCCGAATTTGACGAATCGCAAATTGACGAGACGGCAGAGAAAAATATTGAACTTGTTAAGGAAATAGTTACTGCCATTAGAAATATTCGCGGCGAGATGAACATTCCTCCCGCCAAAAAAGTTAATGCGATTATTACAGTCGAGGGCTTAACAGACTTGCAGAAAACTTACATTAAATCCCTTTCGAGGGTAGATGAGCTTCAAACTGGGAAAGATGCGGCTAAGCCGAAAATAAGTGCTTCGGCGGTTGTTGCAGGTGTGAATGTTTACGTACCGCTTGAAGGTATTATCGATGTTGACGTTGAAAGAAACCGGCTGGACAAAGAAATAGCAAGGCTCGAAGGACTATTAAACGGAGTGAATAAAAAACTTGGCAACGAGAACTTTTTGAAAAAAGCTCCTGCCGAAGTTGTCGAAAGAGAAAAAGCAAAACAGAGAGATTGGCAGAACGCTTTGGAAAAAGTTCGTTTGCTGAGGCAAGAATTAAAATAAGTTTCTTGTAAATGTTGTTCGGTTTGTTTAATTACCAAGCGAGCTATTTTGTTTAGGGTGATTGCCGGTAAAATTATCCCGGCGGAAAAAACTTTAAAAAGTTCGATTTCTTTTGAACTTTGATTGTTTTAGTTCGTCAAAAGAATTTAATTATTTCCGTTAAAGGCAAATTTGGAATTTTGTTTTATTAAATGAAGCTGAAGAAAATCAAACTATTATTTTTATTGTTGTCGTTAGTATTAACGTCTAACATTCCTGCGCAAAACACGGGTAAGCTTCGAGGCTTTTTGACCGATAAGCGAACAGGCGAGGCGCTGGCTTTCGGTAATGTTTTCATCAAGGAAATTGACCGCGGTGCTTCCACTAACACGGAAGGCTTGTATTTCATTACCGGTATTCCGGGCGGAAAGGAGTACAAGGTAACATTTTCCTACGTCGGTTACAAAACCAAGGTCTTGAAGATTTTTATTGCAAAAAATAAAATCACTCAAGTTAACGTAGCTCTTGAGCAAGGAAGCATTGAACTCGGGACGGTTGAAAAAATCGGTAAGAAAACCGTCGAAAAAAACGAAGCAAACATTGGCTTACAAAGAATAACCGCAAAGCAATTGGAGTCAATACCGCAAAGCGTTGAGCCGGATATTTTCCGTTCAATTCAAACGATGCCCGGCGTGCGCTACACGGGGGACATTTCCGCACGTTACTATGTTCGCGGCGGTGCAAGCAATCAGAATCTTGTTTTGCTGAACGGCACTCCCATTTACAATCCTTTCCACGCTTTCGGAATGTTCAGTGTAATAGACCCCGAAATAATGAACAGTGCGGAATTTTACAAGGGCGGTTTCCCCGCACAGTACGGCGGAAGGCTTTCCTCGATTCTTCGCATTCAAACTAAGGACGGAAACAGCAACAAATATGGCGCGAAAGCAATTGCAAGTTTTTTGACTGCAAAAGCTTTGCTCGAAGGTCCCATTCCTCACGGCTCGTTTATTTTTTCAGGGCGCAGGACTTACTCTACAAGAGTTTTGAAAAAATTCCTGAACGGCAATCAACCGCCGTTTGAGTTTTACGACATTTTCGGGAAACTGACTTACCGCAATCCCGGTTTTATTCCCGGTGCAAAGTTTTCCTTTCAAGGATTTAGCAGTTTGGACAGGTTGCTTAACGACAACCCGCTTAAAGAAGATTTCAAATGGGTAAACAATCTTTTTGCGTTTAATTGGTTCCAAGTTTATTCGGGTCCGCTTTATTCACAGTTTACGATTTCTTACAGTCAATTCCTTGGCGAGCTTATTCCTAATTTTAGCAAGGCAAGACCCAAGAAGAATAAGGTTGACGACATTTCTTTGAAGATGGACTTCCATTACTTGTTCGACAATAAAAACGAAATTGAGTTCGGCGTTCAGTTCCAGAGCCTGCACACAATCTTGAAAATGGAAAACCAATTCGGAATAAATACAAAAATTGACAACTCAGGCGCTTACATCGGAACATTTTTCAAATACAAGTTTTTGCAATACGAAAATTTTGGCGCCGATGTCGGTTTTAGAGCGGATTTGAAAGGGCTAATGGACGCGGGTGATTTCTTTATTGAGCCGAGGGTTAATTTAACTTACAACGTTTTTCCGTGGTTTAAGCTGAAAGGTTCGTGGGGCGTTTACCAACAAGAAATAACAACCGTCTCGGAAGAATCGGAAGTGATTTCACTTTTCGAGCCGTACATCATTATTCCCGATTATCTGCCGGTTTCAAGGGCTATTCACTACATTGCGGGTTTTGAGATCCAACCGCTTGTACCGTTAACAATCACGACCGAGGCTTATTACAAAAAGATGAATAATATTACTGCCGTAAACGACAACAAGAAATTTCTTGAAGACAAGGATTTGTTACGTGCGCAAGGAGAGGCTTACGGCGTGGAATTTTCGTTGAATTACTTAACTCGCCCTGTTACGTTTACAGCTTCTTACTCGCTTGCGTGGGCTTACAAGGAGGTTAACAATTGGTTGTACCTTCCCCGCTTTGACGCACGGCACACAATTAACTTGAGCCTTGGCTTAAATCTCGGTAAGGGTTGGCGTGCAAATGCAATGTGGATTTTCGGCTCGGGCTTACCCTACACTCAAATAATCGGCTATTACGACAAGTTGGCTCTCGGCGACTTTCACAATCAATGGTACATTTACGATTCTTATTTGCCTTACGCAATATTGGGCGATCGGAATCTTGGAAGATTGCCCGATTACCACCGGCTTGATTTGAGCCTTGCCAAAAAGTTTGATTTTAAATTTGTTAAAGTGGATTTGGACTTCAGCATATTGAATGTTTACAACAGGAAGAATATTTTCTACTTCCAAAGGGACACCGGCGAAATTGTAAATATGCTGCCGTTCTTCCCGAGCGCAACAATAAAGGTGGAATTATGAGAAAGCTAATTTTAATTCCTTTGTTGCTTGTTGCGATTTTGCTTTCCTCCTGCGACGAACCTTTTAGCCCCAAGGGGAAATATCTGGAAAGGTACGCATTGTTCGGCATAATGCGGGCGGATACTAATTTGCAGGTTGTTACGGTTACAAAAAGTTACGACGTGGAAGGCTTGAACCCTTACGCAAACAAGAAAGACCCGTTCATTAAAAATTGTTTTATTCGCATTTGGCGGGGGAATGATGAAGTCCACATTTTAAGGGACTCTGCAACTGTGCGTAATATTGACAAAAGGTATTCGGATTCTGCGCATTTTTATTACACTAATAATTTCACTCCCCAAAAGGGAGACGAGCTTTCAATTGAATGCCTCCTGCCGAACGGAAGACGCTTGAAGGCTACTACAAAAGTCATTCAACCGATTGAAATAGATTATTCGGGAACAGATTTGGAAATTCCCGTTACCGACAAAAAATTTGCTCAAGTAAAATGGCGAAGCAGCGTTGAAGATTTGGTCTATTCTCCTCAGGTGGAACTCTACTACGACAAAGCCGTCAATGGCAGGTGGGAATTGCACACGGTCAAAGTGCCGATGAAATACGCCGTTATTAATGGGCACAAAACCCCGATTTGGCCTTCTCCCTCGCACAGAAATTACGTGCAAATAGACACAGTGGTTGTCGGACAGATTTTGAAAAGTATTTCCGAAGGCGACCCGAACAAATCACATTACAGAATCAGAGCGTTGATTTTCAGCATTTACATTTACGATAGGAACTTGTCTGCTTTTTATTCTTCTTCGAAAAAAATCGGCGACGAATTTTCCGTGCGGGTTGACGAACGTGATTTTACTAATATTGACGGGGGTTTCGGCGTGTTCGGTTCTTACACGGAAAAGAAAACCGCAATATTATTTACCGAAAAATACATTAGAAGTTTTGGCTACGTACCATTAAAGACGTTTTGAAATGAAAAAGAATAATTTAATAAAAATATTATTGCTTGTAATTTTAACGTTTGCTTTCCAGAGCTGTGATAAACAGCTTAGCGTTAGTCCGCCAATGTCGCCCGTGCCTGTTGGTTTTATTCACATTGATTCAAGACCAAGCGGTGCATTGATTTACGAGGACGGCAGGAATTCCGGTATGCGTACGCCTGCAAGTTTGAATTGGCTTGAGGAAAAAACTTATTTGTTTACTTTGAAGAAAGAATTGTACAGAGACACTTCTTTCACAGTAACCATTACCGAAGGTGATTCGGAGTACATTTTTGTTGACTATTACAAAAACCCTTGGATGCGCGGAACAATTTACTGTAATACTAATACGACAGGGGCAAGCATCTACTTGAATGATTCGCTCTTGCAAGAAAAAACACCGCTCAAAATTAAGGGGTTAATTCCCGGAACGTACAGAGTAAAATATTCTAAGGCAGGATTTAGAACAGACAGCACAACAGCAATAGTTCATAGCGGAAAGGTAGCTGATGCGGTTGTCTCTTTAACCGATACGACTTACTGGGTCGATTTTAATACACGCACTTCACAAATACCGGACAATTCAATTACGGCTATTAAGGTTGATGATAATAATGTAAAATGGATTGGAACATTGGAAAAAGGCTTGGTTGCTTACGACGACAAGAACTGGACTTTTTACAACAGCTCCAATTCTCCTTTGCCGGGTAATACGGTTACAACTATTTACATCGACAAAACCAACCGTGTGTGGGTCGGTACGCTAAGCGGTGCTGCGGTTCTTGACCACGGGAGTTGGGAAGTGTTTACAACCGAAAATTGTCCCTTACCTACAAACATAATTAATGATATTGACGTTCAAGACGACGGTACGTATTGGCTTGCTACAAGAATGGGGCTGTTAAAACACTCAAATGGCTTTGGTTGGTATTTTTACGATTCGTTAAAGAGTGGTTTGCCTCACAGGTGGGTTACTTCTATTGCCCACGATGATTTGGGGAATATGTGGATTGGCTCTAACGGCTTCGGGCTTGCAAAGCTTACTCCCGACGGTGAATGGAAAGTTTATTTAAATTATATGAAACTCGGCACAAAATATGAGAAAGCACCTTTCCCGAGTAATATTGTTTCCCGCATTGAAACTTACAAGAATGAAGTTTGGATTGGCTTTAATCCGGATCCGACAACAAGAATCGGGGGATTGGTTAGATACCGCCAAGGGAGATGGTACACGCACTACAACCCATTGCCGAGCCATATTATTTTTTCAATTGATTTGCAGACAAACACACAAAATGGAATGTTAAGAAAATGGATTTCAACCTATCAAGGTTTAGTTACATTTGTGGATTTTAGTGATAGAATTGAATATAGGAGGGTAAACACTCCTTTGAATGTCGAGAATTTCCACGGCGTTGCGTTCGACAAGAAAACGGGTTACGTTTGGGTTGCTACTTACGGAGGCGGGTTGTACAAATTGAAGAAGAAATTTTAAATTACTCTTTTATTTCCAATCCGTAAACAATTGAGGCAACAAGCCTGCCGACTTGTCCGAGAGAATCTTTGGAGATATTTTTTATATTGTCTTTCAACGTGTGCCAATAAGCTCTTCGCTGTAGAGGAGCAACGTTTTGGATTAATCCCGCGTCAATAATATCAATGGTTTTTATCCCTGCTTTGTTAAGGGGTACGTGGTCGTCGTAAACTTGGTATTTAACGGTATTGTCCCGGAATTTTGAAAGCCCGAGTTTCATTCCGGCGTCCCAAACAAGTTTGTTGATTTCGGAAGCGTAGAGCTCGGAATAATATTCTGGGAAAAATCCTGCTCCGCGGTCGCCAACCATATCAAGCACAATTCCGAAAAGGTAGTTGTTTCTTTCTTTGTAATTGGCAGCAAAATATTTTGAGCCGAGGCAGTAATTGTCCAAGTCGTTTTCTTTGCCGTAATCTTCTCCGTCAAATAAAATCAAATCTATGCCGATGGAAGGACGGTAAAGTTTAAATATTCTTGCTAATTCAAGCACAACGGCAACTCCGCTTGCACCATCGTTAGCGCCTGGGATCGGTTTGTTTGCTCTTGACGTTAATACTTCCATATCTGCGCGGGGACGTGTGTCCCAGTGGGCGGCGATGAAAATTCTCTTCTTCTTTTCGGGATTGAATTTTGCAATTAGGTTAGTTAATATTAACTTCTCCCCGTCGTAACCCGGGTAGGTAAAGGTCTCTGTTTCCAGTTTGTCGGAGTAGTTACTTAGTTTTTTCTTAAAATATTCAAGTGCTTTTTGGTGTCCCTCTGAGTTCGGATTGCGAGGACCGAAAGAGAGTTGTTTTTTTACAAAATTGTAAGCGCTGTCTTCGTTAAAAAATCCAATGTTTGCTACAACCTTTAATTTGTAAGGCGGTTCAAGCTTTTTGTCTTCTTTCTTAGAGCTGCAAGCCGCAAAGGCAGTAATGAAAATAATTGAAAATAGAAGTATTGTTTTTTTCATCGTCTCATCTGTTTGTTAATGAATCATTTTCAACTTTCAATTTTCCATTTTCAACTACTTAAGTTCTGCTATTATTTGGCAGATTTTATCTTGGTAACCTCTTGCCGTGTTTGCCGAGCCGAGAAAGTTTTGAATAAAAACAGAAAAAACAATGTCCTTCACGGAAAGGGTCTTAACGTAACCCGAGAGTGTACTAACACCACTTAACGTTCCTGTTTTTGCGTGTACGTTTTTGTAAGCAAGTCCGCTTCTCATTCTGTGTTTTAAAGTTCCGTCAACACCCGCGACAGGAAAGGAGTTCCACAATATTTGGTAAAGTTCAGGTTGCTCGTTGTACATAAAAGCCAAGATGTTTGAAACCAACTCGGGGTTAATAAGATTGTAACGGGAAACTCCCGAGCCGTCAACTACTCTGTAATTGGAAGGATTTAAACCTACAATTGAGATTAAACTGTCGATCATTTTAATTCCGTTCTCTGCGGAAGCATGCCCGAAATATTTTAAGCCCAAAGCACGTAAAGTCATTTCGGCTGAAAGGTTGTCGCTTGTTTTGTTTAGATTTACAATTGTCTCGGAAAAGGGACGTTTAAATTCGTAAACTTCGTGGGCATTTGCCGGTGTGGTTTGTGTGTCAACTATTCCAAGACAAATAAGACCGTCGCGGTAAAGTTTCTCTTTCAAAAGCGTAACGGCGTAAAGGTTAGTATTTACAAGGTTAATCTCTGATGTGTCCGGCTTATCGTCAATATTGACAGTACCTGAAACGATGATGTGATTTTTACGGTGAATCCAATCGCGCGTTACGGTTAAATCGGATTTATCCGTTGAAGTTACCGCATCGTTTTCAAAAGTGTAGAAAAGCGAATGAGGGAGAATGTCCACCTTTGGTTTCAGTCCTTCGGTAGTCGGGGTGACAATTACGTAAACACAGTCATCGTTGATGTTTAGAGCCGTCATGTAAGGAAAATCGTAACCCGGGTCGTCGTCCCACATCCAACCGTTGCCCCAGAAAAGACTGTCCATTGCACTTACGTCTGCGTAAATATTGCCTTCTATTGTCTCGATGCCGAGGTCTTCAATTGCCTCAACAAAATTTTCAAGTTCGTCGGAAGTGAAATCGGGATCTAAGCCGCCTTTTAAGTAAAGATTGCCTTTCAGTACGTCGCCATCAATTTTTCCGTCGTAGTAAAGGGACGTAGTAAAATTGTAATCCGGCCCAAGAAAATAAAGAGCAGTGGAAGTAGTAAGAATTTTCATATTCGAAGCGGGGTGAAGAAGAAGTTGCTCGTTCCTTTTGTAAAGCACTGAATCGGCATTTAAGTCAATTATTTCGCAGGCAAGTTGAGCGTTGTTGAAATAATCGTCTTGTAACAGGGAGTCGATTTTGGCGCTTAAATACTTGCTCCCCGTCTGCCCGAAGTTGCCGGAAGCCAATAATAACAGGGCAAAAAGAATTGCACGCAACACGTTCGAAAAATTAGTTGTAGAAATATTCCCTTTCTCTGAAGTCCACTCCCAATTCTTCTTTGACGAATTTCTTTGCTTTTTCACTGTCCACCTCATTAAGTTCAACAATTGTCATTACAACGTGTGAATACCGTTTGGCTTTTTTTGCAAAGTCAACCATTTCGTAGAAAAACTTTTTGTCTATTCTCATTAAAGCGGCGTACTGCTCGGGGTCGGGGGAATTAAGACTAATTGAGACCTCGTCAATTAGTCCGGGGAAGTCTTCCGTAATATCCCGCTTATTTATTGCGTTCCCGTGTCCGTCAGTGTTAAGCCTTGTTTTACCGCCGTTTTCTTTGACGTACTTAGCTATTTGTTTGACTACATCCCAGCGTATTGTAGGCTCACCGTAACCGCAAAAAACAACTTCCTTGTATTGCTTCGGGTCTCCTATTTCTTTAATGTAAACTTCCGCGGGCGGTTCCTCTTCTTTACTCATTTTTAGATTGTAACCCTTGACCATTGCTTCGCCTTTGCGGTCGCAAAAGACGCAGTCGGCATTGCAGCGGTTGGTAATGTTTACGTAAAGGGAGTTGCCTATTTTGTAAGTGTAGCTGAGTTTCGGCTTTGTTCCTATTCCGAAAAGTTTGTAGGCGCTGTAAGTCGTTGTTCTCGTAATGTCGTCAAAAGAGAGGTTTTGAATCTCGGCAAGTTTTTTAGCCGTATGAACAATGTAAGCCGGTTCGTTACGTTTCCCTCTAAAGGGCTCAGGTGTAAGGAAAGGGGAATCGGTTTCGAGCAACATATTGTCTATTTGAATTGATGCTGCAATATCCCGCAAGGTGTCTGCTTTTTTAAATGTCAAATTACCGGCGAAGGAAAAGAAATGACCCATTTGAATTAATTCTTTTGCATCTCCTTTTGTGCCTGCAAAACAGTGGAACTGTGCTCGCAAACCGCTGCCTTTGTAAGAGCGGATTATTTCCATTACGTCCGAGCTTGCCTCGCGGTTGTGAATAATTACGGGAAGTTTGAGTTTTACGGCTAAATCGAGTTGTGCTTTAAAGGCTTTTATTTGTGTTTCCCTCGGTGAAAAATCGTAGTAGTAATCGAGTCCGATTTCCCCGATTGCCACAACTTTTGGATTTTGAGTCAATTCTTCTATTTTATCAATCCATTCATCTTCCCAGCTTTTAGTGTCGTGAGGATGAACGCCTACCGCGGCGTAAATGTTTTTGTGTTTTTCGGCTAATTGAATTGCTTCTGCCGAAGTTGCAATGTCCGTAGCCGGAACAAGAATGTATTCAACGCCGGCTTCTTTTGCTCTTTGTAAAATGGCGTCCAAGTCTCCGTTGAAATTAGGAAGGAAAAGGTGAGCGTGACTGTCAACAATCATATCGTAAGTTTCTACTCCGTTTTTGGTTAAAATAAGAATTCCAAATTTAATGAAATATTTCTGATTGGAGAAACATTGCCAATCATTTCGACATAGTTGTAATTAAGCGCATTGTTCAAATTTAAGTATGCCGAAAGTGGAATCCCTATTTTGTAGAGCGAAGCCCCTGCACGCAAGTCCAAAACAAAAACGTGCGAGCGAATTTCACCGTTTTTTACAAGTCCCAAGTCAACAAGCTCGTGGTCAATTTCTTCAAAACGGCTCATGTAACGGAAGTCAGCTCCAAATTCGAAAAATGAAGGGGAGTATGTTAAAGAAGCAACAGCCAAATGGCGCGGTCTGTACTTCAATGCCTTGTTGAGTTTAACATTCCTTGCCCACAAGTAAGTGTAGCCGACATTAAGAGAAATGTTCAAAGGTTTGTATTCGAATTTTGCGGATGTTTCAAAGCCTTGTATCCTTGCATGTGTAATGTTGTCGAAATAAACTTCTCCGTCTTTCGGGTCAATTCCGGGCTCAATCATATCGTAATATTCGGATTGAAAAACGGCGGCATCGATGAGGAGCAAATTCGAAAACGTTTTCCTTACTCCGAATTCCCAAGAGTAGTTCGTTTCGGTTTTTAAATTAGGATTTGGTTTTACTCTTATTCCGCTTGTCCTCGTTGAGGTAAATGCCTCGGCAAGGGTAGGCGCTCTAAAGCCTTTGGCTATTGAGGTTCGCAGGACAAGGGTCTTGCTGAGCTTGTAATTAAAGCCTAATCGCGGAGAGAGGGCGTCGTAGTTTTTTAATGTGTCGAGACTCCCCCGGTCGTAGCGCACACCGACGGTTGCTGTAAGCGGAAAAGGAAATCTGTATTCGGCTTGTCCGTAAAAGCCGGTGCTTTGCGATGTCCTGTCGGAAAAAATGTTTGAACGGACTTTGCCCAGTGTAAGTTCGGTTCCGAAAATTATTTTCAATCCGTTACCCGATTTGTAAACGGAGCGTATTTCATTTCTAACCAAATTGGAAGCCGAATTGTTGTTGCTCTCGGATTGGTCGTACCAAAGGTTACGGTAAAAACTGCCGATTAAGTGTAAGTCAAAATGCTTGTTGATTTTTGTAGTGTATTTCAATCCGAAAAGGTAACGCTCTGCTTTAACCGTTTCGCCGATGTCGTCGGCGGGAGGCTCAAGCGCATGCCAGATGTCCCTCCAAAAGTTAAACGTCCCGTGAACCTGATTCATTCCAATACTTAGGAAAGTTAAATTACCGTATTTGCCGAAGTCGTAATTTAATTTTAAATAACCGGTAAGTCTTTTCAACCAATCGTTGAGGCGGTAGCTTTTGTTTTCCAAGCGGCTAAGGGAAACCGAGTAGCCGAGTTTACCAATTCTGTTTGAGTGTGCAATTGTTTGTCCGTTAAAACTCCTGCGCTCGCCGGACCAATCCCAAATGCTGTAGTACGGTTTGTCGTAAAAACCAATGTACGATTTAATAAGCGTAACGGGACTTAATGAATTTTTCTTTGTGATTACGTTTATTGCTCCGCCCATTGAGGATGAGCCGTAAACCGAGCTGGAAGCGCCTTTAATTATTTCCACGCTTTCAATATCGGAGAGGGGAACGAGCTCCCAAATAATTTCTCCCGTATCGCCTGTGTAAATTGGAATTCCGTCAATTGCGGTAATCACACGCGTTCCTGCCCCACGGCTGTAACCGCTTGAACCGCGAATGCTTATTTGATCTGTGGTAACGTAAACTCCCGAAACGTAACGCAACGCCCTGTCGAGTCTTGTGAAATTTTTCTCGGAAAATGTTTTGCTCGGAATAATTGACGCGCTTACTGGCAAGTCTGAAATCTTCTGCGAATATTTTGAAGCCGTAACAATTACGGGGTCGAACTCAACGGAAATTTCTCTCAAGGTGATGCTGAGTTTAATTCCACTGCTTGTAAGTTCAATGTCTTTTGTAACGGGTTCGTAACCAATGCTGCTAATTTTAGTTTTGTATTTGCCAAGTGGGACGGAAGGAATTTTAAAGTAACCTTTTAGGTTTGTTGCTGCTCCCAAATCCGTGTTTAGTAAAATTACATTTGCACCAACCAATGGGGAGTTGTGTGTGTCCTTAACCCACCCTTCAATGTTTGCCTTCTGAGCAAATAAAAGGGAAGTCAGGACTAACAGTACTAAAATTATTTTTCGTATTGTTTTCACGGCTTACCTCCCGGCGGTTGAACGGGCGGGTGATTAAAATCGCACAAAATGTTTACGTTTTCCAAAAATGTATTTTCCGGCAGAGTGAACTCGCCTGCCTTTGTGGAATCACCATCCGGGTAGTAAACGGCGGCAACAAACCAGTCTTTACGGTTGAATGAAAGCGCTTTAAGTTGTTGTGCTACAGCAAGGTAAGCGTAATGTCCGGGTTCAACATTGGAGAGCACATTGTTTTTATCCTTGGTTGAAAACAGAAATTCCCTACTTCCTTTTGGAATAGGTACACTTACAAAGCGAAGGTTTTGAATATTGAAATCGAGTGAGTCAAGTAAAGGATTTTTGAACAATACAACGTAAGTTTGAACAACGCTGTCGGGCCATTGCCCGACGAATGTAACTTTGCCGCTAAAACCCGGCTCAACGGTTGGTAATGCAGCCGGCGGGGCAATGCCGTGGTCGCAGGAGCTCAAGATTATTAAAAGCAAAATGAATGTGAAAATTTTCAACTTCATATTTTGAAAATAAATTTTTGAGTGTAAAAAAACAAGAGCGAAAAAATGTACACGACTTGATATGTGCTAAAACGGGAATTTTGGATAATTGGATTAATGGATTATTGGATGTTGAAATAATTTAGTGAAATGTTGAAAAATCAGTTAATAGTGAATCAAGAAAGGTGATTGCTACTAAAGACTTTAAACCATTTCAACAAGATAACCTCCTATCCAATTGTCCATTCATCCAACCATCCTAAACCTATTTTAGGGAACTCGTGAATGACGCTATGCCAAAGGCGAGGCAAATGATGATGCAGAAGATTGATGATGCAGAAGATTAATGTCAGGACAAATTTAATTTCGAATTAAGGGAAAATTAAAATTCAACGGGAGGAGGCGAACTCCTAATTACCCCACGCGTAAGGGTTCTCGGTAGTTCGCCTTATTTTCTTAGCTCTAAATAACCAAGGGATGCCGTATTCGCCATTGTAAGTGTCCTCGTAGTCGTAAACTTCGTCTTGCAATGCGGTGTCAAGGTCAACAATTTCCCAACCGTTATCTTGATACCATTTAATTATTTTGCCTACGGTCATCGCATTAAGCATATTTAAGTGAAATAACAAGATTTGTTTGACCTCGCGGTGGAAGGTCTGGATTGCGTAATTTTCGGAATTGTAAGTTTCCCGGATTATTCGTTTCAAATATTCGTCCTGAATACTTTTCATTTCTTCTTCGTTTTTGTTGAGGTAAGCTACTTCGAACCTCGGATTAAAACGCCAGTCGTTGGAAGTAATTGTTACGGGTGCTATTTTGTAGCCATGCCGTTCAAGGTAGGAACTAATAATGTATTTTTTTGCTGCGGTATTTCCTCTGTTTAAGTAAGGGAACCGGAAATATTTGTAATTTAGGTTGTATTTACTTTTTAAAACTTTTTCGAAATCGCTTTCCGGAGCGTTTAGAATCTTTTTAATGTTGTTAGAGTCTGCTGGATTTAAAGCGGGGTAAATCAGTTTGTCGGGGGATTTTGTCCCTTCGGCTGCAATGTCGTTTTTGGAAAAGGGGATATTTAATTCTTTTCGTGCCTTGTCAAAAATTATTTTAAGCACGCTGTCGCATCTACCGATGTCGCGAACGTATTCGTCACCAGTTACTTCGTTAGAATTTAAATGTGAATATGTGTGATTTCCTAATGTGTGTCCGTCTTTAATCCACCTAATTAAATACTTGTCCCAATCGGGCGAGTAATGTGAGCCAATCAAAAAGCCGGCAACCTTAACGTCGTATTTTTTCACCTCATCAAGAAAGCGCATAAACATTTTTTTCTTTAACTCATCGGTAATAAACTGATTCATGTTTGCAAAAGGCAAATCGTCAATAGTTATGGCAACTTGTTTCTGATTTTTTCCAAATCTTTTCCTAAGCGCTTTCCTTGCCGTTCCGCAACTACCCAGCAGCGGTAGCAAAGAAACAATTAAAAGTAAAGTCAATATTTTTTTTATCGGTTTCATTTCCTCCCATGAACCCTTTTACACAATTAACAAGCAGTAATCGTGCCAAAATATTTCGTCATTTTTGAACAGAATAAGTAATTTTTTCATTTTTCAAATATCGCTTTTGAGAAAATGTATTAATCTGAAACGTTTTAATAATCGAATAATTTAAATAAAAGTTTAGGTCTAAATGTTCCCAAAATTTTCCCATAGCTTGCAACTTGTGATCAATGAAATGCAATTTCCTGCTTTTTACAAAACATAACCTGTAATTACAAAGTAAGTTAAGCAATCCAATTGTCCATTCATCCAAACATCCAAGAACTCTGCCTTAATTTTCCGTTTTCCACTTTCCATTTTCAACTTTCAACTCGGTACGTCTAACGTCTTGCCTCTTGCGTCTAGCGAAAAGAATTTCTTATTTCTGGTTTCTCATTTCTTATTGTTGTTATTATT
>JALWGH010000087.1 GCA_027013735.1 Melioribacteraceae bacterium | reverse complement strand
AGTCAGTCCTTACTCAACTCCGCAATTTTCGCAATTAATTTTTCTCTCTGGTACATTAAAGTTTTCAACAACTCACGCTCACGCTTTTCTTTTTCAATCAAATAATTTTGGTAATTTTTCAAACTTCTTAATTCGGAGCTTCTCATATTCCGCTGTGCATTTCTTTCAAACAGGTGAAGATTTTCATCCTCCAACTTTTGAATTAGCATTTTTTTCTTTTCTATTTTCACGTTCAAGTGTCGCAATTCTTTTTCCTTTTCGCTAATTAAAAGTTCTTTAACAGCAAGAACAGAGTCGTATCTGAATTTAAATTTCATTTATTTATCCCAATGGTTTTTCAATAATTGCGTTCAATTTTTCAACAGTAGTTTGAAAATCGTCGAACTCGTACATATCTTGAGACATAAACTTTTTTAATTGACTTATTTTACTAAGCGCATGGTCAATTTGCGGATTACTGCCTTTTACGTAAGCGCCAATGTTAATTAGATCCTCCGCTTCCTTAAATGTTGCCAATATTTCGTTAAACTCCCGCGCCCGCAGTCTTTGGTCTTCTGACACAATGTCCGGCATTACCCTGCTAACGCTTTGCAACGGATCGATTGCCGGATACTGTCCCATATTTGCAATCTTTCTTGAGAGAACAATATGTCCGTCCAGAATGGAACGAACGGCATCTGCAATAGGTTCGGTCATATCGTCGCCGTCAACCAAGACGGAATAAAATCCCGTAATCGAACCAACCTTGCCTTTGCCGGCTCTCTCAAGCAATTTCGGTAACAAGCTAAATACGGAAGGCGTGTAACCTTTGGTTGTCGGTGGTTCGCCTACCATTAAACCAATTTCTCTTTGTGCCATTGCAAAGCGGGTTACGGAATCCATCATCAGCACAACGTCAAGTCCTCTATCTCTAAAGTACTCTGCTATTGTAGTACCAATGTAGGCGCCTTTTATTCTCTGCAGAGCGGACTTGTCACTCGTAGCCACAACAACGACAGATCTTTTTAAACCTTCTTCTCCCAAATCTTTTTCAATAAACTCACGAACCTCCCTGCCGCGTTCGCCTATTAAAGTAATCACGTTAATGTCGGCATTAGTGTTCCTTGCAATCATACCCATCATTACGCTTTTGCCCACACCCGAGCCGGCAAAGATTCCCATTCTTTGTCCCTTGCCAACTGTCAACAGTGCGTCAATTGTTCTAATTCCCGTCTGCAAAGGTTCGGAAATTCTTTCCCTTTCAAGCGGATTCGGCGGCTCGCGGTAAATGCTTAAATAAGTGTCAGCTTCAATTTCTCCCTTCCCGTCAATCGGACGTCCCAAGCCGTCAATTATTCTACCCAACAACTTTTCGCCTACGGGAATGTAAAAGTTTTTACCCGTAGCCCTTATTTCAGAATTCGGGGAAATGTTGTGAACCTCTCCCAAGGAAACCGAAAGCACTTTACCGTCTTTAAAACCGACAACTTCTGTCTTGCAAATTTCCTTACCATTCTTATCGTAAATTGTGCAAACTTCACCAAGTTCCACGCTTGGACCATTTGACTCAATAATTAAGCCGATTACGTCCGTAACCTTGCCGTGCGTTTTGATTGTTTCAATCATCGGCAATCGGCTCATCCATTCGTCAATATATGGTAAAGTTGCCTGCATTAAACACCCGAATAATATTTCTCAAAGTCTTTAATTATTTCTTCCAACTGTGCGCTGAACTGAGCGCTCACGTTTCCCATTTCACTTTCAACAATACACTCCCCGATTTCTATTCTCTCATCCGATTCAATTGTAATATGCTTAAAAGTGTTGCGCTTTTGTTCTTCAATAATTTCTTTCACAACTCCCAATTCTTCCGGGTTAACTTTTACCGTAAGATTAGTTGCACCCGAAAGTTTTTTCAATGCAACTTCAACATTCTCCTTTACAGTTGAACGGGTTTGAACCTCTCTTTGAATTATTTTTTCCGCAATACCAATCGAGAGGTCAAACACAATTTTAGAGAGCGATTTTTCAAGGTTGTCAAGTTTTTCTTCAATTGCTTGGACAAAATTTTTAGAATTTTCTTGTAATTTCTTTATTTCCGCTTCGTAATATTGTTTGGTTTCTTCTTCCCCTTCCTGCTTTCCTTTCAAGTAGCCGTCTTGAAAAGCCTCTCGAACTTTTTTTTCAATAATCTCCTCTTGCGTTGGAATCTTAAAATTCTTCCCGCTGTAATTTTCGAACAACTGGACATTAACCTTTGTTTTAGCGCCAACTTTCAGCACATTAGACATA
The DNA here is from genome assembly GCA_027013735.1 of Melioribacteraceae bacterium. GTDB lineage: Bacteria > Bacteroidota > Ignavibacteria > Ignavibacteriales > Melioribacteraceae > WFQV01. Next base: position 2,445 of record JALWGH010000087.1, on the reverse strand, counting down.
AACTTCTCCCTTGCTACCACGAATGTTCAGTGAAATTTCTCCGTCGTCCTCAAGCTGTTTAGCCTTGTCAACAATCCTTGCCTGCGCTTTCTCTACTTCTTTCAGTTTAACCATTCCCATGTATTGCAATTCTTCTTTCAAGAGGTTAGCGGCTCTTTCGGACATATTATTGAAAATCTTCTCTTTCAACTTTTCATCCGCTACTTTCATTGCAAGCAACAAATCTTTACGGTCAATCTCACGCAGAATAACTTGCAAGTCTTTGTCGTTCACCTTAATCAAATCGTCGAACATAAACATCAGCCGTTTTACTTCGGCAGCAATATTCTCGTCAATCTCTTCCAATTTTTCAATTGTTTCCTTGTTGTCGGAAACGGACATTCTATTTAATATTTGTGCAAGATTTTTAGGTCCGCCAATTTTCTCAACGGATTGGCTCATTGTGTTACCGGCAATTTCGTCAACTACTTTTTCAATTTGTTTTAACGTTTGCGGGGAAACTTTGCCTAACGTTGCAATTCTGTACGCCACTTCAATTCTTAAACTCTCGGGTAATTCTGAAAGAGCATTAGCCGTTTGCTCGGGATTCAAGTGGCACAAAATTAAGGCAATTGTTTGAGGATGTTCTTTCACCAAGAAATTAACCAATTGAGAAGGGTCAACATTTTTCAGTACGTCAAAGCCGCGGAGGGTTGTTAAATTCTTCACCTTCTCAATTATTTCCATTGCCTTTTCTACGCCAAAAGATTTTTCAAGTACCGCCTTGGCATAATCAATACCGCCTTCCAAAACGTATTCGCGGGCGGTAACCATATTGTAAAACTCTTCCAAAACCTGATCAACCTTATTCGCAGGGGCATTGCGAACTTTGGAAATTTCAGTGGAAATCATTTCCACTTCGTAAGGGTCAAGATGTTTGAAAACCTCTGCCGCAACGTCAACATCCAGCGCAATTAACAATATTGCAGCTTTTTGAACCCCCGTAAAGCCCTTATCCGGCACGGAGGCTTCTTCTTTTTTCGCTAACGCTTCCCTATCTACAGTATTTGTATTAGTACTCATCTTCGTGCAACCATGAATTTATTAGTTTAGCAGCATCCATTGGATTTTGTGCAACGTAATTAGCAATTTTTTCGTGCTGGTATTTTTTCATTGCAGCTTCGTCCGTAATTTCATCTTCCAAATCATTCATCGGGAGAACTTTTTTCTTTTTAGGCGCAGAAATCTGTGACAATTCTTGCTGAATATTATTTAGCTCATTCAGCACAGAGCCACCCGGGCCGGCAAGCGCAGGTTGAGCGCCGCTTGTAACCTCTCCCACCAAAGCTTTTTCCTCGTTAACTTTTTTCAACAAACCTTTCAGAACGAACAACGAAGCAATAATCGCAAAGATTATTATTCCGAGGTTAATCAGTTTGTCCATGTTTCTTTGGGAGAAAAATCCGGGTTGAGGTAATTTTTCAACAACTTGGTCTTCGTGCAACTGCGGTTCAAATGCAATGTTTTCAAGGCTGAACTGGTCTCCGCGCTCAGCTTCGTAACCGATTGCATTTTTTACAATACCTGCCAATTTCTGGAGTTCTTCTTCACTCCTCGGTTTGTAAACATAGGTTACTTTTTTACCTTTCTTCACCTCTACTTTTTTCTCGTTGATTACAACCGCAACCGAAAGTTTTGTAATGTTTCCGGCTCCTTCAATTACCTTTTGAACGGTTTTGCTAACTTCGTAATTCACCGTTGAATTCTCAGTAATGTTAGCAGTAGAATCGGAAGAATTCCTGCCGATGTTTTGTGTTTTAGTGGTTTGCTCGCTAATAGGAGTTTGAGAATCCGGGTCAATTAATTGCATTGTTTTTTCAACCTGATTGAAATTCAAATCGGCATTAACCTGAACAATTGCATTGCCCGGACCCAAAACATTGTCCAATATTTCCTGAGCTTTTGTCCTTAAATAATTCTCAACGGAATGCTTCAGCTCATATTGAGAAGAGGAAGAAAAGGCAAGCGAATTGTCCTCTCGTTTTTTGCTGAGCAATTCCCCTTTAGTGTCAATAACCGTAACGTTTTCCGGTTTTAATTTTTCAACGCTTCCGGCAACAAGTTTTTGAATTGCCAAAATATTTTCATCCGTAAGAGTGTAACCGTCCTTTACTTTAATTACAACAGAAGCGGTAGGTTTAACTTCATCCTCCTTAAAAATAGCCTTCTTTGGAAAAACAATGTGAACACGAGCCGCCGCAACCCCTTCTTGTTCCATTATTGTACGGCAAAGTTCCCCTTCCAAAGCTCTTCTGTAATTTAACTTCTGCATAAATTCCGACATCCCGATTGTGTTCTTGTCGAATATTTCGTACCCGACAATTCCAGAATTCGGAATGCCTTTTGAAGCAAAATTCAGACGAAGAGTGTAAACATCCTTCTGAGGCACTTTAATTGTTGAACCAC
>JALWGH010000086.1 GCA_027013735.1 Melioribacteraceae bacterium | reverse complement strand
GAGGCTGGCGGGGTCTCGGGCATAGTTGAGGAAATTCACATTTTTACAACAAAGCTTAAAACCCCCGACAACAAAGTGATTTTCGTTCCCAATTCCAAAATAGCAGGGGACACAATTACAAACTACTCGTTAGAAGACAAAAGGCGTGTGGATATGACCTTCGGAATAGGTTACTCCGACGATATTGAAAAAGCAAAGAGCATCATTTACAGAGTTTTAAGCGAAGACGACAGAATATTAAAAGACCCTGCTCCCCAAGTTGCAGTATCCGAGCTTGCGGACAGCAGTGTTAATTTTGTTGTTCGTCCGTGGGTGATGAAAAACGATTATTGGGGCGTTTACTTCGACACCACTGAAAAAATCAAGAAAACTTTCGATGCGGAAGGAATTTCAATCCCCTTTCCTCAAACGGACGTTCATCTTTACCAAGCGCAGAATTAAAAAAAGCGGGAGAAATCCCGCTTTTGCTTTTGGTTCAAATATTGAACTATTCGATAATTGTATTATTCAATATCCAGAAAATCTCCGACAAACTCTTTTAGGTTTTGGATTTCCTCGTCGGAGAGACTCAAGGAAATAAAATCAGCATAATTACTTAACGCAATTACAGCATTCCGGTTTGTGTCTTTTATTTCTATTTCCGCAAGTTTTGTAACAATATTTCTGTTAACCTTCTGAATTTTAGCATAGAGCTCTCTTAACTTTTCAAGCTTCCAATCGGTTTCCTTATTCTCCCAGATTCTAAAAAACTGGGCGAGAATGTACATTGACAACACCCTGATTTCGGTTTCTTCCAGCGAAGCAAAAGGCAAATGAAACCTGACCAAAGGTTTTAACTTGCCGATTATCGGGCAACCGCTCGATGCCATTATTATTCCCATTAAACTTGAAACACCTACTTGCACGGACGTGTATTTGTACGTTCCTCTAAGATTATTCTCAACAAAAATAATTGCTTTTTCGAAAGAGGGGACGTCTTGGAAAAACTCAATCACTTCCGAAAGGTGAACGGCGAGAGGACAATATTTGTGTTCTTCCTTACTCAAAGGACAAATCTCACAACGAAAATAATCCATGTTTGCCCACTCGGGAGGGTCTTTTCGCATCGGTTTTACAAGCAGGAGAGAGTCGTAATCAATGTTAATTTCAAACAGCCTTTTTCTTCCATCGTTGAAATGAAATTTGTACAAAAACCTTAATGTTTTTGGTTTCATTTTTGACGCCCTAATTATTCTTTTCAAAATCTAAGAGCATAATAAGGAATTAAATTCTTTAATTCAATGATTTAAATCAAAAAAGCCGGTCTTTCCAAACCGGCTTTTATTTGAAATTGAGCTTATTTTGTTTCTAACAAAGACTCAACAAACAACTTTGCAACTTTTTTCCCGCCCTGCAAATTAAAGTGAATGTGGTCTTGTGATGCAAGCGGCGGATTATTTGTTACCCATTTGTGCATACTGTTTTTCCCGCCCATTGCTTCAAACAAATTCCAGTAAGCGATGTTTGTCTTTTTTACAATTTCCAGTTG
>JALWGH010000085.1 GCA_027013735.1 Melioribacteraceae bacterium | reverse complement strand
AACAAAAATATTGAGCAACAATTATTTTACTCTGTTCACTGTTATCTGCTTACTGTTCACTGATTTTTAATTTTCCACTTTCCATTTTCAATTTTCCACTTTCCATTTTCAATTTTCCACTAAATAAGCCTTGTATCCAACAATGCATTAATCCAATTATGCAAAAGTACCGTTTTAGCAAGTTTAGTGTCGCTCCGCTGGAGCTCATTTGGGTGGCTTTGATTTGTCTCCTACAAAGGTACCGCCCCTCTGGGGCTCCATTTAAGAAATTCTTAATTCTTAATTTTTAATTTTTAATTGGTCGGTCTAGCGTTAATCATTTCTCGTTTCTTCTTTCTTATTCTACTTCCCTTCACTCTACGATATTTTCTTAAGCTTAACGAGATTTATTTTTGTTCTGTCGGAGTGAAGAATATTTATTTTAAAATCTTGAATTTCTATTGACTCTCCTTTCTTGGGAATTCTACCCAAGTGTGTAATAATGAAACCTGCCATTGTTTCGTAATCTCCTTCGGGAATACCAAGTTCGAATTCTTCGTTAATTCTGTCTATTTCGTACTTGCCACTAATAACAAAAGAACCGTCGTCCAGCTTTTTGCAGACTTCGTCTTCTGTATCGTATTCGTCCCTTATTTCGCCGAACATTTCTTCAATCACATCTTCCAAAGTAACAATGCCGGCAGTGCCGCCAAACTCGTCAACAACTACTGCAATGGAAATTCTTTTGTTCAGAAATTCCTTAAGCATGTCAAGCGCTCTTTTCGTCTCGGGAACAAAAATGACTTCTTTGATGACTTCCTTCAATTCTTTCGGTCTCTTGAACATGTCGTAAGCAAACACAATGCCTTTGATGTTGTCCAAATTTTCTTCGTAAACCGGAAGTTTGGAATAGCCCGACTCAATGAAAGTTTTAATTACTTCGCTAATTGTACTGTTGATTTCAACTCCCACAACTTCCGTTCTCGGCGTCATTACTTCGTAAATTTTTTGTTCGCCGAGGTCAAATATTTTTTCCAAAATGTCGCTCTCCTCAGCCCCCACGTTACCGGCTTCGGTGCTCTCGGCAAGCAGTTCACGAATATCCTCGCGTCCAACCAACAGAGCGTAATTCTCTTCTCGAACATTCTCCGACCTCGTTAACAAATCCGAAAACAGAGTTGAGATTCTAACAAAAGGAAACATCACAATGCTTAACCAACGAATGGGCGCAATTGTAATTTGTAAAATCCTGTCGGGGTATTCCTGCGCAATGTATTTGGGAATTAACTCCGCCAGAATGAGAACAAGAAGTGTTGAAATAATCAGAATCCAAAACTCGTTCAGATGAAACAAGTTCGCCAGAACAACCGCACTTATTGAAGCAAAGGCAATGTTAACAACGTTTTGAGAGATTAAAATAGTTGAGAAAAAATAGTTCGGATTTTGAACAAAATAGCGGGAGTACTTTGCCGAGTATTTTTCCTTCCTTGCCCAAATCTCAATTTTAATTTTGTTGGAGACAACAAACGCAAGCTCGGATGAAGAAAAGAATCCGCCCAAAATCAGCAAAAAAATAAGTCCTAAAATATTTAGCGTATCGTTCATTAGTAAATTTTCTCAATTTTCACATTGTCAACTTCGTAAGCAAATTCGTCGCTGCCGTCGAAAAATAACAGTTTAATGGCAACGTCTTTGTCCGTATTCAAACCGGGTGTTATTCCCAAGCCTTTGATTGTCGAAAAGGCAATCTGTTTTTCGCTTTCCGTTTTGTTCAATACCTCAACCGTGGGGTTAATTAAATAAATCTGTTGACCGTTTTGCTCAACTAAAATGTTTTTTAATTCAAGCGTTTCAAAATCGTATTTGGTTGACGGTAAAATACTCACCTTGCCGGAAATATTAAATTTCGTTCCCGAGCCGGGCATTGCATTCAGCCAAGAGTGAATCTGCTCAACCCTTAAATTAACCTGCTGAACAAAGAGATCGTTAACTTTTATTTTCGTCTTTTCAATTTCTTTGTTTTCGGCGCAAGCAAAAACAAGTAACACTAAACCCAGAAATAATAATGTTTTTTTCATTTAATCAGTTTAATAAATTATTAGCACAACCGTAACAATGTAGAAGAAAATATTTGCAAGCGACCAGTAATCTTTAATCAATGTCGCAATAATATTTTCTCCGAAATCTTTTTTGTAAACAAGAAACATGTAACGGAAAATTCCGAAGATAACAAACAACGAAGTGTAAACCAATTTTTCCGTGTGGAAATTTGCAATCGTTCTGTCCGCAACCGTGTAAAGTGCGTAACAAATAATAACGCCCGCAGCCGTTACGCCTGCAATTTGGTCAATAAATTCAATGCTGTAATCTTCCAACACTTTCCTTGTCTGTGAATTGTTCTCAACGTTAACAATCTCCGAACGTCTTTTCATCACGGCAAGGAAAAGCGAAATGAAAATAGTAGTTAATATTAACCAACGTGAAATGTAAACGTCAATAACAAATGCGCCCGCAAGCACGCGGAGAATAAATCCTGCGGCAATGCAAAACAAATCCAAAATAACAATTCTCTTAAGCCCGAAAGAGTAAGCAACATTGATTACAAAATAAGAAGCCACGGCAACTTGAAACAACAAAGGCAGCTTGTAAGCCATTACCGTTACAACCGCAAGCAAAATAATAAAGAGAATAAAAGCCGAGTTAACGCTGATTTTCCCGGAAGCAATCGGACGGTTTTTCTTCTTCGGATGTTCTTTGTCCTTACGGAAATCTGTAATGTCGTTAATTACGTAAACCGCGCTGGCTGTAAGGGAAAAGACAAAGAAAGCGTAAAGCGTATCCGCCGCCATTTGAAGATTAAAAAGGTTTTTGGAAAACAGCAACGGTACGAAGATGAACAGATTTTTAACCCAGTGCGAAATTCTGAGCAGTTTTAAATATTCCAATATTTTCATCAGAAAACGACCGACTCCTCGTAAACGCCAAACACTTTTTTAAGCTCGTTTACCATTTCGCCAAGTGTAACGTAATTTTCGGCAGCTTCAATTAAATGAGGCATTAAGTTTTTATCGTGAACCGCCGCATCCCTAATGTTTTTAAGGCTTTCCTTAACCTTGTCGTTATTTCGCCTGCTGCGTAAGGCTCTCAGGCGTTCCACTTGTTTTTGTTCCACTTCCGGCGGAATCTGCAAAATGGGGATGTCAATTTTTTCATCTTCTTCCACAAATTCATTAACGCCCACAACAAATTTCTCTTTCTTTTCAAGCTCCTGCTGGTAACGGTAAGCGGCATCGGCAATTTCTTTCTGGAAATAACCAGCTTCAATTGCAGGAATAACTCCGCCAAGCGAATCTATTTCGTCAAAAATTTGGTTAGCCATTTCTTCCATTTTATTCGTAAGGGCTTCCACGTAATAGCTTCCGCCGAGCGGGTCAATTGTGTTAATTACTCCCGTCTCATAAGCAAGAATTTGTTGAGTCCTCAGCGCAATCTTAACAGCTTTCTCGCTCGGGAGTGCAAGAGTTTCGTCCATTGAATTTGTGTGTAAAGATTGCGTACCGCCAAGCACGGCAGCCAAAGCCTGAAAAGCGGTTCGCACAATATTGTTTTCCGGCTGCTGCGCCGTTAACGTGCATCCAGCCGTCTGAGTGTGAAATCGCAGCCACCAACTTCTCGGATTTTTCGCACCGTAACGTTCTTTCATTCTTTTTGCGTAGATTCTACGCGCTGCGCGGAACTTGGCAATTTCTTCAAAGAAATCCAAATGCGAGTTGAAGAAGAAAGAAATCCTCGGCGCAAACTTGTCGATGTCCATTCCACGTTCAAGGCAACTTTCAATGTAAGCAAAGCCGTCGGCAAGAGTGTAGGCAAGCTCCTGTGCCGCCGTTGAGCCGGCTTCGCGAATGTGGTAACCGCTAACGGAAACGGGATTGAACTTCGGGACTTCGTTTGTGGAATACTCAATCATATCAACGATTATTCGCATCGAGGGCGTGGGCGGGTAAATAAATTCCTTCTGCGCAATGTATTCTTTCAGGATGTCGTTTTGCAATGTTCCCCTTAACTTGTCGAAACTTACGCCTTGTTTTTTGGCAACCGCAAGGTAAAAGGCGTAAATCATTGCCGCCGGCGAGTTAATCGTCATTGAAGTAGAAACCTGGTCCAACGGAATCCCGTCGAAAAGTGTTTCCATGTCTTCGAGCGAGGAAATTGCAACGCCGCAAATTCCGACTTCTCCCTGCGCCATTTCGTCGTCGGAATCCCTGCCCATTAAAGTAGGCAAATCGAAAGCAACCGAAAGCCCTGTTTGTCCGTTCTCCAAAAGGTATTTAAATCTCTTGTTCGTATCCTCCGGCGTGCCGAAACCGGCGAACTGACGCATTGTCCAAATCTTACCGCGGTAACCGTTGGTGTGAATTCCCCGCGTGAAAGGATACTCGCCCGGAAAATTCAAATCCCTCATGTAATCCATTCCTTCAACGTCTTCGGGCGTGTAAAGCGGTTTCACCTCCTCGCCGGAAACGGATGTGAATTTCATCCCCGTGGTGGGAGCTTCTTCAACTTTCTTAAAATATTTTTCTTTTGCTTCTTTAAAATCCTTGTCGTTCATTTTCAAACTCCGATTAAGCTAAAAGATATTTTTTCAAATTTACTAATTTTTCTTAACATCGCCTAAGACGTTCTGCCAAATCTTCTGTCGAATTCTTTCAACGGAATTTTAATTACAATGGGGCGTCCGTGCGGACAAACGTAGGGCATCGAGGTTGCAAAGAGCTGGTCAACGAGAATGCGCATTTCCGATTCGTTCAGTTTGTCGCCCGCCTTTATTGCCGTTTTGCACGAGTACGACGCCGCAACATTGTGAACAATGTCAAGATTTTCCTCTCTTTCATTTTTCCTGTACTCGTCCAAAATTTCATTCAAGGTACGGATTTCCGTGCCTACCTTGACTTCCGAAGGAACGCCCGTAATTTCAATTCCGAAATTACTTTTAAATTTTATTTCAAAACCGAGTCTGTTCAAGTGCGGTAAAATTTCTTTTAGCAATTCGTAATCGGCAGGGTCTAATTTTACCTTTTGAGGGAACAACAATTGTTGGGAAAAAGGCATGTCCGATTCCAACGACTTCAACGCTTTCTCGTAAAGAATTCTTTCGTGAGCAACGTGCTGGTCGATAATCATCAAGCCGGACTTGATTTGCGCAAGGATGTACTTGTTGTGAAGAGAAACAATAAATCCCGAGCCCGAGCCGACTTCCTCACCCTCGCTGTCTGTTTCCGGCGCGGAGTGGTAAACCTCTGTTGTTCTTGTCTTTTCAAACGGATGGGAATCCGTTCCCGCAGGCGCAACGCTATTTATTTCGCGATTAATCGAGCCGAAAAGTTCGTCAATTTCTTCGTCCGAAAAAGCAGGGGTTTCAACTTCCCTTTTCTTTTCAACAAAAGCCGGACGGTCGGTAAAATCTTCCCTTCTAACTTTATTGTAATTATTAAAACTTAACTTTTCCCCTTCCGGCGTTTCGTTTCCGAAAGTCATTGAAGGCACAAGGTCGTAACTCCCGATTGTCTTTTTCACAACGGCGTGAACAAAGGAGTAAATGGAATTCTCGTCATCAAACTTCACTTCGAGTTTGGAAGGGTGAACGTTAACATCCACTTTCGACGGGTCAATTTTAAGAAACAAAACAAAGAAAGGGTAATCGCCTTTTTCGAGAATATTTTCGTAAGCCGTGAAAACAGCGTGGTTAATTGTTTTGCTTACCACGTACCTTTTATTAATAAACAAATACTGCTCGCCCCTTGCCCGCGAAAGGTAAGACGGTTTGGCAACAAATCCGGTTAGGTCAATAAATTCGGTCTTTTCGTGCACCTCAAGCACGCCGTCCAAAATATTGTCGGCAAATATGGAGCTCATTCTTTCCTCAAGCGTACCCGCGCGGAAATCAAAGAGCAAGTCGTCATCGTTAAAAAGTTTGAAAGCAACTTCGGGATGTGTAAGGGCTTCTTTCTTAAAAACATCCACAATGTGTTTCAACTCCGTTGCATTGCTTTTCAGGAAGTGTCTTCTTGCCGGAGTGTTAAAGAAAAGATTTTTTACCGCAACGGAAGTTCCCTTTGGAAACGAACCTTTCTCCGTTTTAATTTGCCCTTCCTCGTCGATCCTGATCAACGTTCCTATTTCATCGTCGTAACGTTCAGTCTTCAGTTCAAACACACTTACGGCAGCAATGGAGCTAAGCGCTTCGCCCCGGAAGCCGTAAGAGCGAATATTCGTAAGATCGTCGATGTCGCTTATTTTGCTTGTGGCGTGCCGTCTTACGGAAAGCAAAGCATCTTCTTCACTCATCCCTTCGCCGTCGTCGCTTACTTGAATAAGAACTTTGCCCGCCCGTTTAATGAAAACCTCAATGTTCTTTGCGCCCGCATCGAGTGAGTTTTCCATTAACTCCTTCACCACCGAGGCAGGGCGTTGAACAACTTCGCCGGCGGCAATTTTATTTGCAACGTTGTTCGGTAATATTTTTATTTTCTTCGTCATTTTTTCCTTCTTTCGTAAACTTCAATCGTAAATTCTTCTTTTTCTTCTTTCTCTTTCAAAGACCACTGCCCGGAATCAATTTCCGGAAAGAATGTGTCCCCTTCCGGCTTCAAATTCATTCTTGTTAAAATTATTTCGTCGGCAAATGCCAACGCTTCTTTGTAAACAGAAGCACCTCCGATAATAAAAACTTTTTCGGCATTTTGTTCCCGGCAAATGTTTAACGCTTCGTCTAAATTGTGAACGGCAACCATTCCGTCCGACTTTCTCAACTTTCCGGGAGTGTGTGAAAGAACAATGTTTAACCTGCCGGGCAACACTTTGCCGATGCTTTCGAACGTTTTCCGCCCCATTATTATTGGGTTTCCCATGGTTGTGTTTTTAAAGTGCTTCAACTCGGCACTCGAATGCCACGGGATTTTTCCGTCCTTACCAATTACGTTGTTTTCTGCAACGGCTACTATTATTATTATTTTCATTCGCTTCTCAATTCCTTCAAAATTTCAAACCCGGCAAACCTCTTGTTTTTTCACAACTGCCACTCGTAATCTTTACGTCTTACGTCTTGCCTTAAACCATTTCTTATTTCTTGTTTCTTCTTTCTTATTTTTCAAACCGCCACTTCAAACTTAATCCTGTCGTGATGTTTGTAGCCGATTAATTCAAAATCTTCGAACGTTAACTCGTCGAGCGGTTTGTCGGCAATTTTTAATTTCGGCAGAGGCAAGGGTTCTCTTTTAATTTGTTCTTTCAGTCCTTTCAAATGGTCGTACTTTTCCGTAGGCGTTCCTTCGTCGGCAACGTAAATGTGAGCGTCGATTATTGTGTGGGCAAAATAGCCAAGTTCAAGTCCGGCTTGCCGTGCAATCACCTGCGTAAGCAAGGAGTAGGCAGCAAGGTTAAACGGGATGCCCAAGGCAATGTCCCCCGAGCGTTGAGTCAAGTGGCAATTTAATTTTCCGTTTGAAACATTGAAAGCAAAAGTGTAGTGGCAGGGCGGAAGTTTACTGATTACCGCATTTGCCGGATGCCAAGCGGAAATCACAATTCTTCTCGAATTCGGATTGTTTTTAATTTCGTTTATCGCCCAGCCCACTTGGTCGAAAGTGAGCGAGCCGTTTGCTTCTTTCCTTACGAAAGGATGATTTTCGTCCACAAAAATTTCACCGTCAAGCCACGCCGATTTTTCCGGCACGGGGTAACGTCGCCAGAATCTTCCGTAAGCGGTTTGAAGCCGTCCTTCTTCGTCCGCCCACGCGTCCCAAATTTTTGTGTGCTTGCGTAAATTCCTGATGTGCTCTTCCCCGGTTAAGTACCAAAGCACTTCGTACAACAAGGATTTCCAAATCATTTTTTTCGTGGTCAAAAGCGGAAAGCCTTTGCTTAAGTCCACTTTGTAAAATGCGCCGAAATAAGAAATTGTGTCCACCCCAGTTCTTGTGGACTTCCTGACGCCTTCGTTCATTACCAATTTTACGAGGTCAATGTATTCTTTCATTTTGCATTATTGTTTAATTTAAAAATTTAAATTTAAATATCTTTTGACTCAAAAGAAATTTCAGCGGCAATTTCCTCAGAAGCAAGTTTAATTCCCTTCTCAAATTTTCGAATCGATTCCTCAACGCTCGAAAAATATTTACTTAACTCAAACACTTTTATTTTCTCATCCGTTGCTAATTCCGAGATGCCGCACACTACTATTTTAAATGCACTGTCAAATTCGTTTAACAGTACTCCAACGGCTTTGTCCATTAAGGTTTGGGAATCAAATTTCCCTTCTCCCGTAATCAGCACGTCCGCAGCAATATTCTTTTTGTTTACCCCAAGTTCGTTTTTAATAAACTCACCGGAGGAAACAATCTCCGCGTTGTAAAAAATTTGAAAACCCGCTGCCAAGCCGCCGCCTGCGCCGCTTAAGTCACCAGCATTAAAGCCTAAAGACGAAGCCGCCGAGATTATTTTTTTGAATCCTCGTTCAAATAATTCGAACTCTTCCTCTTTAATTCCTTTCTGCGGGCCGTAAGTTCGTGTTGCCCCCTGCTCTCCCAACAAAGGATTATTAACGTCAATCACCATTTTAATTTTAAACGGAAGTTTGCGCAAGTCGGCTTTTAAATTTTTGAACTTCGGAAAATTCAGGGGAATTGCTTTTAACGCTTCCACGTTTTCGCCAATTAATTTCACGCCCAATTTTTCCAGCGCGCCTAAGGCTAAGTCGTTCGTTCCCGTCCCGCCGACTCCAATAACAACTTCGTCAAAATCCAACCTGCCGGATTCTTTGCCATCGGCGAGAAAATTTAAAATGTCTCCCATTCCCGCGGAAGAGAGGAAAACCGGTTTTCGTTTTTCTTCGGGAATTAAATTAAGCCCCAAAACTTTTGCCGATTCGACAAAAACTTTCCGCTCCTCTTTTGAAAAAGCAATTACAGTCTTTAGTTTACCGCTTTCCCACGGAGCAGAAATCTCAATTTCAAATTTCTCAACAGGAAAAACAGATTCGAGTGTTTCAAGGAAACCGTCCCCTCCGTCGGAAACGGGGCGGGAAATTATTTTAAAATCTTTTGCGTTTCTTTTAACAAGTTCTTCTTGTAAATCGCTTTCCAACAATTTTGCAACTTCCGTTGCCGTGGCACACTCTTTAAAACTGTTGGGCGCAATTAAAACATTCATTTTCTATTTTTTAATTCTCTTAAAATAATTTTCTTGTCTTCCCTCCGCTAATTGCACTTTGCGCTAAACGCTTAACAATTTCTTATTTCTCGTTTCTTCTTTCTTATTAACCACCCGCCAGCTTCCTGTAAACTTCCGAAAGTTTTTTCTTGGTCGTCAGCAAATCCTGCGAAATTACTTTTACTTCGCCAAGCACGGGCATAAAGTTTGTGTCGCCCGTCCAACGCGGTACAATGTGAAAATGAAGGTGAGTGTCAATTCCCGCACCTGCGGCTTTACCGAGATTTGCACCGATGTTGAAACCGTGCGGTTTCATTACCTCGCGCAACGCTTCGATTGTCAACGCTTGCAAGTCCATTACCTCCGCCCGCTCTTCGGGGGTCAAATCGGCAAGCTCCGAAAGGTGACGATTGGGAATAATCATTAAATGCCCGTTGTTGTAAGGGTAAAGGTTCAACATAATAAAGTTGAACTTACCGCGGTAAACAATTAAAGACTCGTCGCTGTTTTCATCTTCCTTAACGGCACGGCAAAAAACGCATTCTTCCGAGCCGTCTTTGTCCTTAAACCCTTCGATGTACTGCGAGCGCCAAGGAGACCATAATTTTTCCATTGTAATTACCTCATACAAAAAAGGCGGAGAAATTTTCCTCCGCCTTAATTAGTTTATTTGAATACTATTCTTCTTCTTTAGCTTTCTTGTATTCTTCGATTATCTTTGCTTCTATTTCTTTAGGCACTTCCTCGTAGTGGGAGAACTCACGCGTGTGCATTCCCCTTCCCTGCGTAATGGAACGCAAGTGTGTCGAATACTTGTAAAGTTCGGAAAGAGGAACTTTAGCACGAATAATTTGGAAAGGACCTTCGGAGTCCATTCCGAGAATCTTGCCGCGGCGAGAGGAAATATCGCCCATTACGTCACCCATGTATTCGTCGGGAACTTTAACGGTAATGTCGTAAATCGGTTCCAGAATAACCGGGTTGGCTTCGAGGAATCCTTTTTTGAACGCTTGCGAAGCGGCAATTTTGAAAGAGACTTCGTCCGAGTCAACAGAGTGGAAAGTACCGTCGAACAAAGTAACTTTTACGTCAACTACTTTCGAGCCGGTCAGGATTCCTTTTTCCATTATTTCGCGAACGCCTTTTTCAACTGCAGGAATAAATCTTCCCGGCACAACGCCGCCAACGATTGCGTCAACAAATTCAAAACCTTGCCCGCGCGGTAGAGGTTCAAGTTTCAAATGAACGTGTCCGTATTGTCCCCTTCCGCCGGATTGTTTTTTGTGTTTGTACTCGGCATCTTCGGCAACGCCTTTTATTGTTTCGCGGTAAGGAATCTTAGGCTCAACAAGGTCAACTTCCACGTTGTAACGCTCTTTGAGCATTCTTACCGCAAGCGCCAATTGAAGTTCTCCCTGTCCCGAAACAATCGTTTGGCTAAGTTCGGGATCGAAGTGAACCGTAAGAGTAGGATCTTCTTCGTGTACGGTGTGAAGACCGGAAGCAATTTTGTCTTCATCGCCTTTTGCCTTCGGCTTAATTGCGCCGCGGATTACCGGCTCGGGGAATTCGATTTCGGGCAACACAACGGTAAAATTCTTGGAGGCAAGAGTATCGCCCGTGTGAGTGTCTTTCAATTTTACAACTGCGGCAATGTCTCCGGCGTGAACGGCAGAAATTTCTTTTCTGTTTTTGCCGTTAAGCACAAAGAGCTGTCCCAAACGCTCGGTTTGATTTTTCGTGGTGTTCTGTAAATCCATTCCCGCCTGAAGCGTGCCGGAGAAAACTTTGAAAACCGAAAGTTCGCCGACGTGAGCTTCGGAAATTGATTTGAATACCTGCAATGCGGTTTCGCCGTTCTCGTCGCATTTAATTTCCACCTCTTGGTCGCTGTCCACCATTTTCGCTTTAACAGCTCCCCTGTCCACCGGCGAGGGGAAATATTCCTGAGCAAAATCAAGGAAGTTGCTGATACCAACGCCTTTATCGGCAGACATTGCAAAAACGGGAACAATGCTTCCGCTAATAATTGCGGACTTCATTCCGTTAACCAAATCCTCGCCTTCGAGAGTTCCTTCCTCGAAGAATTTGTTCATTATTTCTTCGTCGGATTCGGCAACCTTTTCAATCAATTCCTCGCGAAGGTTTTCCGCTTTTTCTTTTAGGTCGGCAGGAATTTCTTCTTCTTTCACTTCTTTTGTGCCGGCTCCGCCGAAAGTGAGCTTTTTCATTTTTATTAAGTCGATAACGGAATCAAAATTAATTCCCTCGCTAACGGGGAAGGAAACAATCGTAGCATCGGAGCTTAATCTGTCTTTAACAAGATTAAATGTTTCGTCAAATTTCGAATGCTCGTTGTCAACCTTATTAATAATAACTGCGGCGGGAAGCCCGTATTTCTTAACGTAATCCCACGTGGCTTCCGTTCCGACTTCCACACCTTCGGCGCTCTTAACCACCGCAACGGCAGTGTCAACAACGTGAAGTGAACTGATTACCTGACCGATAAAGTCGGAATAACCGGGAGTGTCAATAAAATTTAATTTTGTATTGTTCCATTCAACGTGCAAAGGTGCGGCGGAAATGGAAATTTTTCTTTCAATTTCAAAAGGTGAATAATCCGAAACGGTATTGCCTTCGTCAACCGTACCAACTCTATTCGTTTCGCCGGCAGTAAATAGCATTACTTCCGCAATGGAAGTTTTGCCGCTGCCGCCATGACCAATGAACGCAAAATTCCTAATATCATCTGCTTTGTACTCTTTCAAATTTCCTCCGTAACTAATTTATGATTTTCAATTTTTAAGTTTTAAGCTCCCGCAGGAAAACGCTTACGCCCTTAACTACGGCAGAGAGATTTTTCAGTAAAACGGGCAAGCGTTTTTCGGGATCGGTTTCGCTCTTAATGGTTTTAACTTTTGTAATTCCTTCGGTAAACGAGCCGATGAAATCTTTTGCTTTCTCCAACTGCTGCTCGGCTTCAGAAGAAATGTTCAAAGTTTTTTCGGTAATTCGATTTAGATTATCCAAGATGGGATTCAGATGTTGGCCAACATCTTGCAAGTCACGCTGAAGAACGGTCAAATTTTCGTTGACTTTCTTCAGCGTAACAATTAAATAAACTATTAAAGCACAGGCTAAAATAATCAGAATAATAATTAAAATATCGATTAGCCCCAGCCCCAACTTAAGCTTCCTTCTCTGTTTTGTAAGTATCCAAACCAGCTTTTATTGCAGATTTAAGCTTTCCGCTTTCTTTCTCTACTTTTTTTTTACCTTCTTCAACCGCGGAAGAAGTTTTTTCTTTGGCGTCTTTAATTATTTCTTCGGCTTCTTTTAAAAGCTCGTCAACTTTTTCTTTTGCATCGGCTACCAACTCTTCAGATTTTTTCTTGCCTTCGTTGATTAAGTCGTTTGCTTTTTCTTTAGCCTGTTCAATGTATTTTTCGGCATCGTCGCGTAATTCATCCGACGATTTCTTCAAGTCCGAACGAAATTCTTTTCCGCTTTTGGGTGCGTAAAGCAAAGCAATTAAAGACCCTACGAGCGAGCCTGCCAAAAATCCTAAGAATAATCCTTTTCCCATTCCATTGTCTTCGTTCATAATGACCTCCCATAATTATTTTTGAACTGTGAAAATAATAACGATTCAAATGATTTTCAAGAAGGGAGCTGTTTTATTTCAAAAAAAGATGAAAATATTTTGGTTTGAAAACGGAAAGAAACAGATAACAGTTAGCAGTGAACAGGTAACAGTGAACAGAGAAATTAAATGCAAGACGTTAGAAATTTAGTTTAAGATTTGATTTCCGTTGTTTCTTTTTCAACAACTTCAAGGAGGTCGGAATTTTTTCTTGTGTAAAGCCAAAGGCTAAAAATTCCCACAAGCACTGCAAACCAAAGAGTTGCCAATCTTATTACAAGCGTAGCTGCAACGGCAATGTTCATCTTGCCCGCAATTTTGTAAATAAAATAAGTTAACGAACCGTCTGTTACGCCCAAGCCCGCAGGTAAAAGCGTAATCGAACCAATGATTGTGGCAAAAGCGTAAACAAAAAATGCCCACGCGGCAGACACGTCCAAGTTAAAGTTTACAAGAACGACGTAAAAACCAAGGCATTCCAAAACCCACGCAACTATGCTCAGCAAGGTCATTTCGTAGAGGGGTTTTATTTTTAACAACGTGTAAGCACTTTCGTACGCAACGTGAAAATGCTTTACAAACTTTTTTACAAACGGAACTTTTTCCAATAAGTAAATTAGTTTTAACGAAAGCGTTTTATTATTAACAACAATCGTTAACAAAATGAAAAACAAAAAGACTACAATTACAACGGCTTTCCCGTAATTAAAATAAAACGAACCGGTTAACGCAATAATTAATAAGGAATAAAAATCTGTAATTCTTTCCACGATCATTACCGGTACGGTTTTACTAACCGGCTCGCCGGTGTTAAATTTAACAAGGTAGGATTTCAGCACCTCCCCGAACTTTCCGGGCGTAACGCTCATTATTAAACCGGACATAAAAATGTGAAAAGATTCTTTCGCCGTAATTGCAATGTTTAGCTTTTTCAAATAATAATGCCATTTCAGAAAACGCACGGAATAATTTCCAAACGCCAAGAGCAAAACAAAAGGAATAACGTAAACCGGGAAAACTTCGAGCGAAGCCAACACGGAATCAAAGTCGGCGTAAATGGTTAATGCAAGGTAAATAACCGCGGAGACAATAATTGCAAGAATAATATTTTTTCTGAGTTTTCTAATCACGACAAAACTTTCAGAATTGCAAGATAAACATCGGACAAAGGCAAACCTACTACATTGTAATAGCATCCTTTAATTTCCTTAACAAAGACAGCGCCGTAATCATCCTGAATTCCGTAGGCGCCTGCTTTGTCGAGCGGACTTCCGCCTGCAACATATTCCCGAATTTCTTTTTCTTCCAAGTCCCTGAATGTTACCGCCGTCCGCCGGTAAGAATGCACAAGTTTGCCCGTCACGGAATTAAACACTGCAAAACCTGTGTAAACAAAATGAGTATTACCGCTCAATGTTTTTAACATTCTAACGGCATCGCGTTTGTTTTTGGGTTTGCCCAAGACCACTTTATTTAAAACAACAATTGTGTCGGCAGTAATTATTATTCCTTTCTTAATTCTTTTCCTTGCCAGTGTAAGTTTTTCGTAGGATAATCTCTTGACCGTTTTAACAGGATGTTCTCCGTCAATTATTTCTTCGGTTAAATCAACCGGAAAAGTTTTAAATTTAATCCCGATTTGCTTCAGGAGTTTTTTTCTTCGCGGAGATGCCGAGGCAAGATACACGGGTACGTCGTTTTCAATCATTTGAAACGCAATTCCTGATTAAGAAAAACATTTTAAAATTAAGGTTGGATTAACGGAATAAGGCTTTAATGCTGCCCCAAGTTCTTTTAACGCTGGAAACATTGTGCGAAACGGAAACATCAGCAGAATAAGAAATGGTATTGTCGTTGTCAACAATTTTTAATCTGTAAATGTAAAGTGTGCCTGTAGATTTGTAAGCGCTTTCGTCACGGTAGGTGTAATAAGAGTTACTGCCTTTGGCTTTAACGGTAGCGAGATCAATAAAATCACTGTTGGCGGTTTTCCTTTGAACTACAAATTCCTTCAAGTTATTTTCCTGAGTGGTTTGCCATTCAATAATAATATCGTTGCCGTCGCTGTGTGCTTGAAACACGGAAAGCAGAGCGTTGGCAAAGACTATTCCCGCCCCAACTATTAAGAAAAGCACCGTAAAATATTTTAAATTCGAATTTTTCATACCCCAAATATAT
>JALWGH010000084.1 GCA_027013735.1 Melioribacteraceae bacterium | reverse complement strand
TATTAACTAAGTTTTTTCAAAGATGAAAAACTTCTTCTCCAAAATATTGTTGCTTCTGATTTTTATTTTTCCGCTTGCACAGGCGCAAGCCCAATGGAGCGGAAAGGTACGGGGTTTTGTTACCGATTCTCTGAGTGGTGAACCGCTTGCGTTTGCAAATGTTTTTGTAGAAAGTCTGAACCGCGGAGCTTCAACAAACGAGAAGGGTTATTTTATTATTTCAAATATTCCTTACAACAAACACTACCGGCTTTTAATTTCCTATGTCGGTTACGAATCCAAAAGAATTAAAATTTTTGTCAGAAAAAATCGAATCACTGAGGTTAATGTAAAGCTCTCCCCCGCTCCCGTTTGGCTGACTACCGTCGAAAAAGTTGCGAACAGAGCACCTGAGGATAACACTGTAGATATTGGGCTTGACCGGATTGCGATTAAAAATTTGCAAACAGCTCCTACCGGAGTGGAAGAAGATTTGTTCCGTTATTTACAATACTTACCCGGAGTTACTTCCTCTGGGGATGTTTCCGCAAGATACAACGTGAGAGGCGGAGACAACAATCAAAACCTTGTGCTGTTTGACAACGTACCGCTTTACAATCCGTTTCACGCATTCGGGATTTTCAGTGTAATAGACCCCGACATCATTAACAGCGTTGAATTTTACAAGAGCGGTTTTCCGACCGAATACGGCGGCAGAATTTCCTCCCTGATGAAAATCACGACAAAGGAAGGGAACAAATTCAAATACGGAGGCAAGGCAAGCATTAGTCTTCTTACGGCAAAAGCTTTCGCGGAAGGTCCAATTCCACACGGCTCGTTCTACCTCAGCGCGCGAAAAAAATACAACAATTCAATTTTGTCCAAATTTTTAGGAGACAAAAACATTCCTTTTGATTTTTACGATTATGGTTTCAAAATTACTTACCACAATCCCGACAAAAAGTTTATTGACAATTCCAAATGGACACTGCACGGTTTTTTCAGTAAAGACGAGACAAAGAACAGCGGACAGTACAAAGAGCAATTTAAATGGCAAAACAGTTTAATCGGTTTGAAAAGATTTCAGGTTTACTCTTCGCCGCTCTACTCTGAGTTAACCGCATCGGTCAGCGATTCCAAAGGTGAGATTATTCCTTCCGGCGTACGCTCCCGTGCAAAGAAAAACGAGATTAACGATTTCACCGTCCGGATGGATTTCCATTACATTTTCGATTCGAGCAACGAGCTTGGAGTTGGAGTTTCATTCAAAGCAATCAAAACAAAATTATTTTTCATTAATCCCAATGGCGTAACAAGCGACATCAATGATTTCGGGGGTAACGTCAGCTTGTACTTGAAGTACTTGTTTAAGAAAAACAGAAAGTACGGACTCGAAATTGGCTCGCGTGTTAATCTTGAAGGATTGAAAGACCGTGGAAATTTCTACTTTGAACCGAGAATAAATTACACCTATTTACTGACAAAAGGTTTGACATTCAAAGCCGCGTGGGGGTTGTACCAGCAGGGCATCACTACTCTTACCGACGAATCCGACGTGGTGCCGCTTTTTGAACCTTGGTTCCTAACGCCGGGTTACCTTAATCCCGCGCGGGCAATGCATTTTAACGCCGGGTTATTCGGTAACATTGGCAGCACCTTGAAAATAAACGTCGAAGGTTACTTTAAGGATATGCGAAATCTTCCCGAAATTAACAGAGCAAAAAAATACCAAAACGATCCTGACCTCGTTATTGCAAACGGAAAAAGCTACGGGCTTGAAAGTTTCCTCAGACTGTTTTTACCGCCGCTCAGGTTTACCGCTTCCTATTCTTGGACTTTCACTTACAAAATTCTTAACGGCTTAAAATACTTTCCCAATTACGACTCAAGGAATAATGTAAAACTTTTCCTCGAATTGAATCTCGGCAAGGGTTGGTTCTTCTCCTCGGCTTGGCTCTTCCATTCGGGAAGACCCTTTACCCCGACCGTCGGTTATTACGACAAATTTTATTTCGACAACGCAGGCGATTGGGATATTTTCGAATCCTATTTACCCTTTCTAATATTGGGCGAAAGGAACATCGCACGGCTTCCGACCTACCACAGATTGGATTTAAGCGTGTACAAACATTTCGTAATAGGTTCGGTTAAGTTTTACCTTAACTTTAGCGTAATGAACGTTTACAACCGTAAAAACATTTTTTACTTTGAAAGGGAAACAGGAAAAAGAATAAACATGCTTCCCTTAATTCCTTCGGCAACTTTGAAAATGGAAATATGAAAAATCTAAAGAACATATTACCCCTAATATTATTGACGATTCTCCTTCTTGCCTCGTGCAAAGACGAGGTGCTAGTGCAAACTACATTCAGCGAGAAGTATTCCCTGACTTGTATTTTAAGGGGCGACACAAATTTTCAAGTTGCAATTTTAACCAAAGACTACCCCACCCCTGCCATCAAAAACCAACCTGCGCCTTACGTGAAAAATGCAAAAATAACTTTAACCACAAAGGACAAAGAATTTATTTTCAGTGACTCAACCAAAGTACGGGAAGATACGTCAAGATACAAAGACAGCGTTTATTTCTATTATTTGAATAACTTTACTCCTCAAACTCAAACAAAAGTAAAAATTAAAGCTCTGCTTCCGAACGGTAAAAGTTTAAGTTCGGAAATTTCCGTTCCGCGCTACGTCGATTTTGACGGAGCAGTTTCCGCAGTAAAAATTCCACCGCCGCTTAGCGATAATATTACAATTGCTTGGAAGCCAAATGAATACGACCTGCTCTACCAATTAAAATTACGGATTATTTATTACAAAAGAGAAAACGGGACTTACACAAAGCACGAGGTTTTTGTACCTGTAAAATATGGCCCAAACGACACCCCTGTCTTTCCAAAGCCGTCGTTAAAGGCGGAAATAAAATTCCCGATGAATGTTTTTAATCAAGTAATGCAAGACATTTCAAAGGACGACCCGAATAAATCAAACTACTACATTGATAAAGCAGTGTACGACCTTTACGTCTTCGGAAAAGATTTGTCAAGCTACTACGCTTCAATTCATTTTACGGACAAATATTCAATCCGGCTTGACGAGATTGATTTTACCAATATTAACGGCGGTTTCGGTATTTTCGGTTGTTACTTGGTTGAAGAAATGGATTTACCTATTGACGAAAGTTACATTAACGATTTCGGTTACAGAAAGAAAAAATAAAGATTGGAGTTACAATGAAAATTTTAATCCTGTCCGACATTCACGCTAACAAAGCAGCGCTTAATAAAGTTTTGGAAACGGAAAAAGATTACGACAAATTGTTCTTCCTCGGAGACGTTGTCGATTACGGACCCAACCCTGTTGAATGTCTTGAATTTATTAGGCAAAATGCGGATTACTACGTCCGGGGCAATCACGATAACGCTCTCGGTTACGGTGTTGAATGCGGTTCAATGGGAACGTTCAGGGAGTTTTCGGTCCAAACGCGCAAATGGCACACGACAATTTTAAATGAAGAGCAAAAAGATTTTTTGAAACAAATGCCTACGGAACAGTACATTTCAATTGACAGGTATTCTTTCTTTCTAACTCACGCTTCGCCAAAAGGTAATATTTCGGAATACTTAAATGAAGACGAAATTACGGAAGAAATGATTTCGCACATTTCCGAAAACATTATTCTCCTCGGACACACACACGTTCAATTTTCAAAAAAGGTTGGAGATAAGTTAGTAGTAAACCCCGGAAGTGTAGGACTTGCCCGCGACGGCGGAGAAGCCTGTTACGCTGTTTTTACCGACGGTAATTTTGAACTAAAGCGACTCCCTTACGACGTCGAAAAAACTATTGCGGATTTATTCGCAGCGCCTTTACCTGAACACGTTAAAGAAGGACTCAAAAGAGTACTGTTGAGTAGTTGACAATTGAAAGTGGAAAATTGAAAGTAAATGCTTAAATAAATACTTCCACTTAAAAATCTGTTCACTGTTCACTGTTTACTGTTTACTGTTATCTGCCTTTCCCGTTTTAAGTGTAGTAGTCCCGCGGTGTGTACGGCAACGGCAGCAATCAGTCCGACAATCATTGGTTCAATTACGGACAAAGCTGTCCCCTCAAAAACAGGACGCAACAAAAAGAAGACGAAGGCAGTTAATACTCCTACCGCTATTTCAAGCGCAGCATACTTGCCGTTGATTTTAAATTTAGGATAGTAAGCACCAATTATTAACAAAATCATTCCCGGAATAAAAATACTGCCCACAAGATACCACATGTTAATAATTGAACGGACGTAAACAACAAAAACAATACTAATCACAGCCGAGATTATCAGTCCGAGTTTTGTGTACTTGGAAATTTTGTTTGTGTCTTTTGTTTTAACAAACCTGAAAACAAAATCATTCCCGAAGGTTGTACCGCTAAGGAAAAAATAACTATTCAAAGTGCTCAAGACTGTTGCAAACATTGCTGCGTAAAAAACTCCCTTCAAGCCGGGACTCAAAACTTTTTCGGCAAGCATCGGGAAAGCGTAAGTAGGGTTTGGCAATTGCGGCAGTAAAGCCCTCGAATAAAGCCCCGTTGCGGTGGTAAGCAAATCAAACAGAAGCCAGAAAAAGACCGAGATTAAAATTCCGTATTTTGCAACTTTGCCGGTTTTTGCAGCGTAACATCTTTGGTGAAATCCCGGATCGGTAAACGTCCACAGCGCAATCAGGAACCAAACCAAAACGTAAGCGGGAGAAGCTCCGCCGGTTAATGTTAAATGCTCGGGAGGCAAATTGGATTTTAAAAAATTTGTCCCTCCGAAATTTCCGGCTAAAATAAAAATCATTATTAAAAAGCCGATGAACATTACAAAGAATTCGAATGCGTCCGTGAACAAATCCGCCTTGTAACCGCCCTTAAACAAGTACGCAATTGAAATCAACAACGCAATTCCAAGAGAGACGTAAAAGTTGAACTTAAAAATTAATGATATTAAAATCGTCAACATCAATAAATACGGAGCAGGCAAAACAAGAACAAAGACAACAATCGACGCAAGCAGTGCTGCCTGCTTTCCGTAAACCTCTTCAATTTTGTCGGGAATTGTAAATAGCGAAGCACCACGTATTTTTTTAGCGAAAAAAATTCCGAACAGAATCGCAAAGATGTAATAAGGAAAGCCCTGAGTAAACCAGCTCAAAAGTCCGTAACGGTAAGTAAATTCCCCTACTCCCAATACACCGCCGTACCAAGTAGCGACATTCGTAAGAACAAAAAGAGCAAGTCCCACGTTCCTGCCCGAAAGCAAATAATCTTCAGCGCCTTTTTCCCCTTTAGGAATGAAGCCGATTAAAAGCACAAGCAGGAAAAACCCCGTTATTATTAAGTAATCAAGCGTCGAGAAAGTAACCATGCTCAAACAACACTTTTAATTCTCTTACAATCATTACCTTGCCGGTTTTAATTTCAAGCGTAACCGTATCTTTCGTTGCCTCGTTGCTTGTGCTTTCCTTTTGCCCGAAAGGTAACGCAGTGTTTTTTAAAGGGTACTTCAATCCGTGAGAAGTAATTTTTGTCTTTCCGTCAAAAGCGTAAATTGAAATTGTTTCTCCTTTGATTGACGGAAAAGAATAAACTCCGCTCCTTACGTAGGCAACCGTTTTTTCGTGCACCAATTTCAAATCAATTTTACCGTAAAACTTTAACAAGATTCCTACATTGCAAAGTGAATGGTCTAATCTATCGCCCGTTGTTGCAATAAGCACAGCGCGTGTAAATTTTTTCTTGATTACAAATTTTAATGCTTTCTCAAGGTCGGTGTCGTTTTGACGTGCAAGGTGAATTATTTCCGAGGAAGCGCGGAATTTTTCCAGTACTTCCTTTTTAACGGAATCAAAATCCCCGATAATGTAATCCGGCGTAATGTTCAGGCAGTAAGCCGAATTTGCCCCGCCGTCAGCGCAAATAATCTTTTCGTAACCTATTTCAAGCAATTTGTTAACGGTCTTTTTCTTGGGCCTTTTACCATTCGCCCAAATAATACAACTCTTTTCTTTACTTTTCATTTCCTGTTTCTCTATTTTCAACTAATCTGTTATCTGTTCACTGTTATCTGTTCACTGTTATCTGTTCACTGCAATCTGATTATCACCATCCCAACGTAATGCCGGCAAGAAAGTTCCTTTCCGCAGCGGGGAAAAATTCCCCTCCGATTGCGTAAGCAGCGTAAAGATTATTAAAAATATTATTAACCTGCAAAAACAATTTTACGTTGTCAAAAAACGGCGCTTCGTTTAACGTGTACCTCAACAAGAGATTTGAGACAAAATACGCGTCAACTTTGTTGTCCTTGTACGAAACAAAACCCGGGTAATCATTCAAGTAGCTTGTGAGCTTTTCCCCGAAATTATCGGAGTAAAATTCTCCAACGTACTTTGCGGTTAAAGAAGCAAAGAAATTCCGGTACTTGAACTTGGCAATTGCATTAAACGTAACGTTCGGGAAACCCGCAATCGGATTGCCGTTTAAATTTAACGCTGTTACTTCCTTTGCACCCGTTTTTTTGTTTTTAAATTTAATGTACCGCTTACCTTTCGAAATGTGATTCTTCGAATAACTCCCGTTCAGAGTTAAAGAAAAATATTCATTTACTTTTGCCGTTGCGGAAAGCTCGGCGCCAACGTGAACTGTTTCGTCCATGTTGCCCGTAACAGGCTGACCGAATCTGTCCACCTGTCCCTTCTTGACAATCTCGTTTTCAAAAAGCATGTAAAACAAATTCAACGACAAGTTTAATTTTTCTCTCTGCAAATTAAAACCCGCTTCAAAATCGTTCATTGTTTCCGGCTTAACCAACGGTTTGGAAAAATCGTAAGAGCCGTCCGCTTTTGTTGCAAACTGCGGAACCGCTCCCCCACTAGACTCTGCCGCGTCGTAGTAATTTTTAAGTCTCGGTTCGCGGGTAACCCTTGCAAACGAAAAGTAAGAACTAAATAGTGGAGTAAGTTTGTAATTAACTCCGAAGCGTGGATTGAAATAAACATCCGAAATTGAAAAATCGTTGTGAACGTATTTCTCGTTTGAAATTGAATATTTGTGGTAAGCTGCTTGCACTTCAGCCAATAAAGACAGGCTTTTACTCACGTTGTAATTTTCGTTCACAAATATGTTAAAAATATTTTTGCCTCCTTCGTAGTAATAATAACGGTAGTCCTTAGTTACGCCTGCGGGCAAATTCTCCGCGTAGTTAATGCTTCCCCAATGTTTAGAATGGTGTCTTCGCAGTTCAAGTCCCGTAGTTAGCACACCGTTTCCGTGATTCCAGCTCAATCTCGGAATCCAGCCCCATTGTGTATTTTCGACCATTGCCCTAATCAGAGCGTTAGTTGGAATTTTTGTAGAATCAAATCCGTTTTGTTTCAGGCGAAAATAGTCGTCGTAGTAAACAGACCACGAGCCGTCGTAATCGAAAAAGCCGTTGCCAAGCACAAGAAACAACGCCGAATTAAATTTAATGTTGTCGTTAAATTTGTATTCGTTCAACAATTCGAAATGCGGTTGGAAAAAGTTTTCAATTTCGTCAGGTCTTCTCGGCGTAACCCAAGTGTATTTACTTCCGTCGTCTTCCCAATAGGAATAATTGGCTTTTCTCAGTTCTTTGTCTTTTATTGCCCACTTGGGCAAGCCTGTGTAAGCAAGTCCGTCGGCAATTGGTCCGCCGTAAAGATTTATTTGCGTTGTTAAATTTTTGTCGTAACGCACGGCGCTCAAATAATACGCCTTGAAATTCGTCCAGCTAAGCTGTCTGTAACCTGAGGACAAAATATTCGAAAGTCTGAAATAGAGCGAATATTTCTTGTCAATCAATCCGCTGGAAAAAGCGGCGGAATATTTCCTCGTGTTGTAACTACCGAGCGAAGCAGAAAGCTCAAAATTTCTTTTGTCTGAAAAAGGAGAAGTAATAATATTAATGCTTCCGCCAATCGCTGGGTAGCCGGTAACTCCTGCACCTGCGCCGCGCTGAACCTGCACAAGCCCCGCGCTGTTAAGAATGTCCGGCATATCCAGCCAGTAAATGTTGTGATCTTCCGGGTCGTTCTGTGGAATCCCGTTAACCGACACGGCAATCCTCCGCTGGTCGAAACCGCGGATACTTAAATAGTTGTAACCTATTCCGTTTCCGTTTTCGGAGTAGAACGTGGTTGAAGGAAGCGTGCTTAAAAACTCCGGCACATCCTGATTGACGTACTCTTCCGCTATTTCCTTCCGGTTTAATTTTGTGAATGCAATCGGCGTTTTGCCTTCCGTACCAATTGCAGATTGAACAAGAATCGTTTGGCTTGAAAGAACGGCGGGTTTGAGAAAAATCTTTAATATCTTTCCGCTCTTTAACTGCGAGTCTTTTATTTTTTCCGGCTTAAATCCGATGAACGAAATCTTCAACAAAGTATTCGGACCGTCAGGGATCTCCAATTCAAAATAACCTTGCTTGTCTGTTGAAACCCCAAGGTTTTTTCCAACAACGGTAACATTAGCCATTTCAAGCGGCTTGCCGTTATCGTCGTAAACGTACCCTCTTACCGATTTTGTTTGTCCGTAAAGAACCGCTGCGCTTAAAAACAAAAAGGTAATTAAGTTCTTCATTTTATTTCTCCTGTAATTTACACAAATAAAAAAGCCGTTTTCAGGAAAACGGCTAAGAACTTAATTACTCTTTCACCGCCGTTTTCCTACGCTGGTATTATCCAGATCAGGTTCCAGGGTTTTTTCTCAGTCCCTATTTTCGGGACACCCCTAACGGCTATTATTTAAAACAAAAATAAAGATTAATTGTTGAAATTCAAAATCTTTAGTTTCTGTCCCACACGGATTTTGTTTCCGTCAATATTATTCCAAGAACGTAAATCGTCCACATCAACGTTGTATTCTTTAGCGATGTTCCAGAGGGCGTCTCCCTGCCGGACAACGTAAACCTTGCCGTTGAACTTTTCTTTCTTCTCTTTCTTTTTGCCGGGATAAATAATTAACTCCTGCCCGACAACTATTTTACTTCCCTTAATCTTATTCCACTTTCTGATGTCCTTTGAAAGCACGTGGTAATCTTCGGCAATTTGTCCAATCGTATCGCCGGGTTTAACAATGTAAGAAATTGCACCTTTGGGAATTTCCTTTTTACCGCTTTTTACTTTTGCAGGATTGTTAAGCGCCACAAGTTTTGCGCCTTTCTTGATTTTCAGAACCTTGCCGGCACGGATTTTATTGCTCGTCAAACCGTTCCATTTTTTAATTTGTTGAATGGAAACGTTAAATTTAAGAGCAATATCGCTAATCGTGTCGCCCGGTTTAATTTTGTAAGAATCGAAACCTTCCGAGTCCGGAACATTTTTAGGAACTGCGGTAACAACAGCAGCTTTAGGCTTACCGAGCTTGATTTTCAGAATTTTGCCTGCAATGATTTTATTCGAGCGTAAATGGTTCCATCTTCTAATATCGGAAACGCGAACGTGAAAATTCTCGGCAATCAGTCCGATCACGTCGCCCGATTTGACCTTGTACTTAATAAAACCCTTCCCGGAAGAACTGTTGTTTTTTGTTTTACTTGCAACGCGGCGGGGAGTAATTTTTTTGGAAGCAATTCTTAAAACCTGCCCCACTCTGATTTTGTTGGAACGTAAATTATTCCAGCGGCGGATGTCCCTGCTCGAGACTCCGTACTTCATTGCAATTTCGCTAATGGTATCGCCGGATTTAACTTTGTAATAGTTCCCGCTCTCGAGTTCTTTCTTTACCGTTTTTTTAGAACTGTTTGTAGCAATGGCAACCGGGTAAGCGCCGGAATTTGCACCGACTAATATTTTCAATCTTTGCCCGGCGTAAATCCTGCTGCCGCGAATGTGGTTCCAGCGTTTCAGCTGACTGACACGCACGCCGTATTTTTCCGCAATTTTGCCCAGCACCTCGCCGCGGCGGATTCTGTGCGTTAACCACCTGCCGCCGGAGTTTGCGTAAATAATGCTGAGTTTTTTGTCCCGGCTCATTCTGTCGAAACTTGCGTAGTAGCCGGCTTTTTCCTTAGGTACGTAAATCTTAATCTTTTGCCCCACGTGAATGGTAGTTGTGTAAGGTAAATCGTTCCAATTCCTGATGTCCGAAACCCGCACCTTAAACAAATCCGCAAGGTCAACAAGGTTGTCGTATTTTTTAACTCTGTATTGAACGGGAACGGAATTTTCAGGAATAACCACCTTTGCCGAATCGTTGTAAATATCCGAATAAATTGATTGGTAATCTTTTGCCGTGTCCGATTTATTAAAAATAAGTCTGTAAGGCTCGTTTGTGTTTTGAACGTAAAGGTCGTCCAGCGCGGGCTCAACGTCCATGCTTAGTTCAAAATCATTTACTCCGATAGTTGCAACGGGAATCTTCAATTTCATTCCCGGGTAAATTCTTGATCTTGAACGTAACCGGTTAAACTTAAGTACTTTCGTCAAATTCACGTGATATTTGTAAGCAATCCCCGAAAGCGTTTCGCCGCGTTTAACCCTGTGAATTACGTATTGAAGTTTTGCATCGTCGGGAACGTTTTTCAAATTCGTTACAAACGCCTCGTAAGATTTCCTCGGAATGCGCAGTTTAAAAGGTCCGTATTCTTTCGGCGGAGTAAAATTTTGGATTAGCGAGGGATTCAAATCCTTTAGAGTTTTCAAAGAAATTCCCGCGCACTTTGCCAGCACGCTTAGGTCAATCGATTCATTTATTTCGTACTCAACGTAATCGTAAGGCTTCTCGTATTCCGAAATTTTAAATCCGAATTTCTCCGGCGCACTACCGATTAACGTTACCGCAATGTACTGGGGAACGTAGTTTCTTGTTTCCCGCGGTAAATATCTTCTTACTTTCCAGAAGTCATCGCTGCCCGCTCTTCTTTCAGCCCACCGAACGCGGCCCTCGCCGCAATTGTAAGCCGCAACTGCAAGGTACCAATCGCCGAGCGAGACGTACAAATCGCGAATGTGCCTTGCCGCTGCTCTTGTCGCTTTTTCCGGGTCGCGGCGTTCGTCCACGTAAAAATTAACTTCCAAGTCGTAAAGCCTTGCCGTACTGCGCATAAACTGCCACAAACCTACGGCTCTTGCCCACGAACGTGCTTTCGGATTAAGCCCGCTCTCAGGCAGGCTTAAGAAAATCAATTGTTGCGGAACTTTTTCTTCCCTGAAAATTCTTGCCATCATCGGGAAATATTTACCGGTCTTTTCCAACCACTTTTGGAAATAGCGCCTTCCCCTGCCGGTGTAGTATTCAATGTACTGCTCAACGTAACGGTTTACGGTAAGCGGGAAATCGCCGATTACAATCGTACTGCTGTTTTCAACAATATCCGCGTCTTCTTTGACCGGTGGAAGTTCAACGATTTTATTGTCCATCCACTCGTCAAGCGTGGAAATTGAAACGCTGTCCGGCAAGTTCGACAAAGTGTCCACGTAACTTTTGTAATCCTGCAGGATTGAATTTTCAAGCTCGTTAAAGCCTTCGTTTTCCTCAATCCCCGGGTAATAGCTCAAAGAATTTAAAATCGTCAGCGCCGAATCAAAAGAATTTAGCGCTTTGTTCGTAAAATTAAGCTTTTTGAAATAGAGGGCGTCAACGTATTGCTCGCGCGCATCTTCCAACAAATTATTTACAATAACCGTTGAACTTGGTAGGGTTTCCTTTACTTGTTTTACAGGCTCGTCATTTTTCAAAAATTGGTTAACGTACGAGCATGAACTAAGAAATATTGCCGTTAACAGTATTCCGAAAGGAATATTTATTTTTTTCACTAAAAAACTCCGTTTTTTCAATCCCTTACAATCTAACAAGTTAAATCGTAATAATCAAGATAATTATTAGAATATTGCCGTAAGAAATTGTTTTTCAATAAGTTAAAAATCACATTACAACGGAATGTTACAATGTTTTTTCTTAGGGTTATTATCGACTTTCGTCTTCAAAAGTTGAAACGCATTAACAATTTTTATTCTCGTCTCCGAAGGCAAAATCACGTCGTCGATGTACCCGCGCTCTGCGGCAGTGTAAGGATTTGCGAATTTTTCCCTGTATTCTTCCAACAATTTATTCAATGTTTCTTCGGGATTGTTCGAATTTTTAATTTCCTTTTTGAAAATAATTTCCACCGCGCCTTTGGGTCCCATTACGGCAATTTCCGCCGAGGGCCAAGCAAAGTTGAAATCTCCCCTAATGTGCTTGGAATTCATCACGTCGTAAGCTCCGCCGTAAGCTTTGCGCGTGATTACCGTAACGCGCGGAACCGTTGCCTCGGCAAAGGCAAAAAGTAGCTTTGCGCCGTTTTTAATAATTCCGTTCCACTCCTGATCGGTGCCGGGCAAAAATCCGGGAACGTCTTCTAACACAAGCAAGGGAATTCCAAAAGCGTCGCAGAAACGGACAAACCGCGCTCCTTTAATTGAAGCATGAATGTCCAACACTCCCGCAAGCGACAACGGCTGGTTGGCAACAATACCTACCGACAGCCCGCCAATGTGCGCAAAACCGACAATAATATTGTCTGCAAAATTTTCGTGCACTTCCAGAAACTCGCCGTCGTCAACGAGATATTTAATTACTTCTTTCATGTCGTAAGGTTTGTTGGGGTTGTCCGGCACAATATTGTCAAGCTCTTTAACAGTCAAGTCCTGAGTAAAATCAAATTCCATTTCCGGCGCTTTGTCCCGCCAATTCAAAGGCAGGTAATCCATTAAACTCCTGATTTTCTCGAACACTTCCATTTCGCTGTCGAGCGCAAAATGAGCCACACCGCTTTTAACGGAATGCGTCTCCGCTCCGCCCAGATCCTCGAACGAAACTTCTTCGTGCGTAACGGTTTTAACAACATTCGGTCCGGTAACAAACATGTGACTTGTGTTTTTCACCATGAAAATAAAATCGGTAATTGCGGGAGAGTAAACCGCTCCACCGGCGCATGGACCTAATATTGCGCTAATTTGTGGCACAACGCCACTGGCAAGCGTGTTCCTGAGGAATAATTCCGCATAGCCGCCAAGACTGACAACTCCTTCCTGAATTCTCGCACCGCCGGAATCGTTCAAGCCGATTACCGGCACGCCTACTTTCATTGCCATGTCCATTATCTTATTGATTTTAGCCGCGTGCGCCTCTGAGAGCGAACCGCCGAAAACGGTAAAGTCCTGACTAAAAAGAGCAACGGGGCGTCCGTTGATTTTTGCAAATCCGGTAACAACTCCGTCCCCCAAAATCTTTTGCTTGTCCAAACCGAAAGATGTGGCGCGGTGCGTAACAAACATGTCGAGTTCTTCAAAACTTCCTTCGTCAACCAAAAGCTCTATTCTTTCGCGGGCGGTTAGTTTTCCTTTCTTATGCTGGGCTTCAATCTTTTTTTCGCCGCCGCCAAGCTGAGCTTCCTTGCGTAATTTTTTCAGATGTTCAAATTTCTCATTCATTGTTTTTCACATTTTGTTAAAATTTTATTACGAGCCGTAGGGGACGCAAACCTTGCGTCCCCCTTAAAAACAATTATGTCAAAAATCTCGTTGCATTTTTATCTCCAAACTCTCCCCCTGTACAAGCCAACTTAAAAATTCTGTCACCGGTTTATCCCCCTCCCTTGAAAAGGGAGGGGGAATCTTCAAAAGCTAACTTTGTAAAGGGAACAGTAGGGGACGCAAAATTTGCGTCCCCTACTCTATTGTTCTCCTTAACATCTTACGTTTTACGTCTCACGTCTTGCGTGCATCATTTCTTGTTTCTAATTTCTTATTCTCTAAATCGCAAAATCAAAAACATTCTCTTTGAAATATTCTTTGAACTTCGAAGTTACTTCTGTCTTGATTTTTTCCTCGGCTTCAGAGACAAATTCTTTTTTTATTTTTGCTGCGTCAATTTCGTTAATTACTTTTCCCGGATGTTTCGAAAGCTGAATTACTTTGTCCGAGAGGTAAACGGCTTCGGTAATGTTGGACGTGCCGAGTAAAAACGCAATTCCCTTTTCGTCCTTTATTTTCAGGATTAAATCGTACAACTCCTTTTTTACGTCGTGATGGACGGGGGCAAAAACTTCGTCGAGAATAATTGCCTTGGGCTTCAACGCCAAAGCACGAGCTAATGAAATTCTAAACCTGAATCCCGTGCTTTTATTATTGGGGAAATGCTTTCCGTAACCCTCAAGCCCCACAAGTTCCAGCAGTTCGTTAATTTCCTTTTCTTGTAAGAATGAATTTACAAATCTCAAATTTTCTTCAACATTTAACCACGGAAAAGAATTGGGCTCGCCGGGAATAAAAACCGGCGGAGAATAGACCGTTAGAGTTCCCGAATCAGGTTCAAACATCTTAGCAGAAATTTTCAAAAGCGTGGATTTACCTGCCTGCCGCGGAGCTAAGAACGTTAAAATCTCTTTTTCATTTAACTCAAAGGAAACATCCTCGAACAATTCGGAGGTTAATCCGAATGCAGTTGTAAAATTCTTTGAAATATTTTTTGCTTCGATTAGAATCATTTTAATCAGCTTCCCAAAAGACAACTTTCCCGGAAACGTAGTACCAAAATACTTCGTTCAGGTGAACGGCAATCCAAATTAAAATTGCAAGGGCGTAAATTCCCGAAAAGTCTTTGTATTCAAATAATTGGCGAAACAATCCGCCGAGCGAATAACCGGAAATAAATTGCATAATTAACACGAACGTCCAGAGCTTCAAATGCAGAGGAGAAACTTTTTCCTTTAACGCAGGCAAAATTCCTTTCCAAACAACTTTGGAATAAATTTCATTTTCCGTTTTCCCCAAACCCTTTGCCGCAAGCTCGTATGCGGTGTTTCTTTGAATCAACGCCTTTGCTATTTCGTCAAACTCAATTGCGAAAGCAACAAGAACAGTTAACAACAGTTCGGTGTACAAATTATCCGGGAAATAAATTGCCCAGAAAAGCAACAGTCCCAGCGGAGTGAAAAAGAGAAAAATCCTGAACGGTTTGAAAATTCCGGGGAAACGGTCGAAAAATTTTAACAGCGGAACTCGTAGCAAATAAGTAATGAAAAAAGTAGCCAACATTCCCGTAAAAATCATTCCCCACAAAATT
>JALWGH010000083.1:3739-4812 GCA_027013735.1 Melioribacteraceae bacterium | reverse complement strand
TGGCTATTATTAGCCAAAGGTGGAAAATTGTGAATCTTCGCTTTTTATTAATGTCAAAAAAATTCTATTGATTTGCCGTTTTTAAATTTTCACTTTGGAATGATTATTGAGTTAGGAATATTAAGTCTTAAAAAATCAAAGGTTAGTAAATGAAAAATAAAGTGACGGAACATTTCGACAAGGATAATACTTTAATGTCCGTTTCCCATGAATCCGAATTTTCCAAAGAAATTAAAAAAATTTTCAAAGAATACCATCCTCAAAAAATACTTGAAACAGGCACATACTTGGGAATGGGAACCACCCGCTCAATTTATGACGCAATACAAGAAGCTGAAATTAAAGATGTGAATTTTCACACTGTAGAAGTTAATCCCGAATTTTACCAACAAGCTTTGGCAAATGTATTTGATTATGATCAAACCGGAACCGTAATAGTCCACAACGGACTTTCCGTACCCCGAAATTTACTCCCTTCAAAAGAAGAAATAGAAACAATAACTATCAAGGCTATTGAAGACGAAGAAATTTTTGTTGACCACGACGAGATTGACAGAGTGAAAAAGTACTATGATGAAACCAATTTCAGTATAGTTGAGGATGATTTAATTGGTAAAATCCTAAAAGAATTTAATTACGAACCGGATTTTGTTCTTTTGGACAGCGCCGGGCACATGGGAAAAATTGAATTTGACTACACCATTTCATTAATTAAGAAAAAGTGCATCATTGCTCTCGACGATGTAAACCACGTAAAACATTACCAAAGTTTAAAATTAATTAAAAGCGACGAACGTTTTGAAATTTTACACGAATCGGACGAAAAATTCGGGTTCGTAATTGTAAGTTTTACTCCTGCAGAAAATGAAGTTAAAATTCCTAATCCCGCAAAAGCTGAATTCCCCCAAAATACAATTGCAATAGGACGGGTTGAACATATCGGGGACATAATAGCTTGTGAACCAGTAGCAAGATACCTGAAAAAGGAAAACCCCGAAGCTTATTTGGTTTGGGTAGTAAACGAACAATACGCCGACATCTTCGAAGCAAATCCCTACATCGATGAAGTTTAC
>JALWGH010000083.1:0-3729 GCA_027013735.1 Melioribacteraceae bacterium | reverse complement strand
AAGTTTACACGGTAAAATGCCTGACAGAGTGGCTCTATTTAAGAGATTCGGGAATATTTAAACAAACTTACGATTTACATCTGCCTGACAGAGTTTGCCCTTCCTGCTTAATTAAATTGCCAAAAGAAAATGATTCTTCCGGTGTAAAACTTAGCAATTACTTCAATTACGGCGGTCTTTTACAAGCTTTTTCCTTAACGGCAGGGTTGCCTCCTTTAACGGATGCACCACAACTCTACATTCCCGAAACAATTAAAATAGAAATAGACAATTACAATCTACCTTCCGAATATGTGGTAATGCATTGTAAGTCAAACGAATCCGTTAAAAATTGGAATGACGAAAAATGGATTGAACTCGCAAAGAAAATTCAAACTGAATTCGGTTTGGACATTGTAGAAATAGGCTTAAATTCAGTGCTCCAAAAATCGGACGAAATTGAATTTACAAATCTTTGCGGACAATTAACAGTCAATGAAACGGCAGAAGTAATTCGCCGCGCAAAAGTATTTATCGGTATCGACAGCATGGGAGGACACATTGCCAACGCAGCTGAGGTTTTCGGCATTATTTTAATGGGTAGTTACAAAAACTTCCGAATCTACAATCCTTACAGCGGCAAATACGGCAAAGGAGAAAATTGCATTCTGTTAGATTCACCTACCGGCAATGTTAAACATATTACCGTAGAGAACGTCCTTGGAGAGTTTGAAAAAGCGCTGCTCACAGTTTCCGGTTCTAATAAAGAATTGGAATACCACCCTAAACGAAAATTTGAAGACAAAATCAAAAACTTCCTTGCAGAAAAAGATTTCCGTTATCTGACTGTCTATTTGCCACAATATCACCCAATTCCCGAGAATGACGAGTGGTGGGGCAAAGGATTTACGGAATGGTCGAACGTTGCAAAAGCGAAACCGCTTTTTCCCGGGCATTATCAACCGCACGTTCCGAGCGAGCTCGGTTTCTACGATTTACGATTAGACGAGGTGAGAAAAGAACAGGCGAAATTAGCCTCCGAATATGCAATTGAGGGATTTATTTATTACCAGTATTGGTTTAACGGCAAATTACTTTTAGAAAAACCACTTGAAATGCTACATGCAAATCCCACAATCGACAAAAAATTTTGCGTTGCGTGGGCAAACGAAAATTGGACAAAACGCTGGGACGGAAAGGAAAAAGAAATATTACAAGAACAAACCTACGGCGGACTTAAAGATGCGGTCAACCATTTCTTTTATATGCTCCCGTTTTTCAACGATAATCGTTACATTAGAATTGAAGGTAAACCCGTCTATTTAATTTACCGTCCGATGCAAATTCCCAAAGTTGAAGAATTTATTGAAATTTGGAATAAATTGGCTAAAACAGCCGGGCTTGGCGGGATTTATTTTATTGCAATGAAGTCTGCGTTTGAACAATTACCCAAAAACTTCTGGAGAGAAAAAGGTTTTAACAACGAACTTGTCTTCCAACCCGGCACCGGTAAAATTAATAAGCTTAACGTTTGGAAGGAATTAAACGAATTCGGAGCGGATGAACACGTTAACACACAGGCTATTGTTGTTGACTACGAAAAGGCTTCCAACTTAATGATGCACGAAATAACAGAAAAAGACGATGTTTTCGGCGTCGTAATTCCCAGTTGGGACAACACCCCGCGCCGCGCAAAAGTAGGAGCTTACATTTTAAAAAATTCCACACCCGAAAAATTCGGTAAATGGCTTGAATACGAAACCGAAAGAATTTTAAACCGTGAAAAAGACAAACGTTTACTTATTATTAATGCTTGGAACGAATGGGCTGAAGGAAATCATCTTGAGCCGGATTTTAAATGGGGACGCGGCTACTTGCGCGAAACTTATTTACAATTTGCCCGCGGACATTTCAAATTGGCAAGAAGATTCTTATTAAATGGCAATTTTGAAAAAGCCCGTGAAGTTTTGATACGGGGATTTTTACATCTTTCAAGAATCAAAGCAGCAATAATTCACGCAGTAAATTCAGGAGTACCGGAAATAGAAACTCATCTGGATAAAGATTTTGCAAATTTCCACTTCCTCGCAGCCGTAATTTTTCCGGAAAAAGCGGAATTTCACATTAAGAAATCATTGAAACACAATCCTGCTTTCATTCCTTCGGTTTTGTTAGCTTATCCTGCATTTTTGAAGGCAAACGAACGGCAATTACTCGAAAGAATGTTTTTCAAATTCGCAACTCTTAATTTTGGCAAATTCGAAAAGTCGTTCGGCGATTTCTTTAAAAAAACAGGTGCGGAGAACGAATCCGAATATTTTTACCGCCAACATCTAAATGTGTTCGATGGGCAAGAGGAAACGATTACTTTCGAAAAAGAAGACTCTCAAATTCTTGAAATTACAGTCAATTCTTACGGTGAAAATTACTTTAGTCAAATAGTTAATAATTACGAGACCGCACAAAAGTGGTTAGAAGCCGAAAAACTTGTTAAAAAGGGTCTAACCGATAAGGCTAAAGAGTTGCTTCTGGAAATTCTCGGAACAAACGATTCCATTCCTGAAATTTTTATCTCCTTGGCTGAATTGTTAAAGAAAGACTTACCAAGCGAAGCGCTCATTTTACTCCAAAAGGCTTTGGCAATAGACCCCACAAATTATTCAGCGCGTAAAAAAATCACAGAAGTTTATTTCAATTTGCAGGATTACAGAAATGCTGCCGTAAACATCAGAAAATTACTTGATGAAATTCCGACGGACACGGAACTTTTACGTTTAATGGCAGAAATTCAAATCCTTGCCGAACAATACGACGAGGCGGTCAAATTTTTGAAAATCATTCTCCATCACGAACCCGGCAACGAATACGCCAAACAAAGAATGGTGGAAATCAATCAGGAAAAAGCCTTGTTGGCGTAAACGAGGAAAGTTAAATGGAAAGGGGAAAATTTAACAAAACGAGAGTAAATGTTTCCGTCATCATCCCCTCCTTCAACAACAAAGAATACCTCGCTCAGGCAGTAGATTCAGTTTTAAAAAACAACTACCCTCAAATTGAGTTAATTATTGTTGACAACAACAGCGACACGGAAACAAAAAATTACTTAAAAGAAATTCAAATTAAGAAAAACGTAAAAGTAATTTTCAACGAGGAAAACAAAGGGTTCCCCAAAGCGGTAAATCAAGGCATTCTTGAAAGCAAAGGCAAATACGTACTAATTGCAAACAACGATGTAATTGTTCCTCCTAACTCAATAAAAAGAATGGTTGAAATTGCCGAATCTAACCATGAAATCGGAATTGTTGGTGCTATTTCCAATTACGTAAGCGGTCCGCAATTCGACGAAAATGCAAAGTACAGCTCCCCTAAAGAAATGTTTGACTACGCAGAACAAATTGCGAAAGAGCACTCCGGGGAATTGCTCGAGTTCCCACGTGTAGCTTTTCTTTTTACTTTAATCAAAAAGTCCGTTATTGAAAAAATCGGCGGTTTGGATGAACGTTTTTCTCCCGGCAATTTTGAGGACGACGACTTTTGCCTGCGCGCACAGCTTGAGGGTTACAAAACAGTGATTGCAAAAGATGTTTTCATTCACCATTACGGCTCAAAAAGTTTTAAGCAAAGCAACGAGGAATACGACAAAATCATTCAAAATAATCTTAAAAAATTCGTTGCAAAATGGGGAGCTACACCGGAAGATATTTGGCTTGAAGGGAAGGAATTCAAACGCCGGAATATTTTTTACCCGTT
>JALWGH010000082.1 GCA_027013735.1 Melioribacteraceae bacterium | reverse complement strand
CATTTTATACAATATAGCCGAGAATATAGACTTTGAGCAGTTACCTGTGCCTTGGAAAGATGTTGATTTCAATAAATTTTCAGAAAATAAATCGCTTTATCCATATCAAAGAGAAGCATTGCAAAATGCAACTAAAATCATCTTTAAATTTTACGATAATTTCAAAGATACAGAAATTGCCAAAAAAGAATTTTTAAAACTTTGCGAACAAAATGGTTTAAATAAAGATTTGCAAAAAAGGTTCTTCACTTATTCAGATACAGAAAGC
The DNA here is from genome assembly GCA_027013735.1 of Melioribacteraceae bacterium. Lineage (GTDB taxonomy): Bacteria > Bacteroidota > Ignavibacteria > Ignavibacteriales > Melioribacteraceae > WFQV01. Next base: position 1,298 of record JALWGH010000082.1, on the reverse strand, counting down.
ACAGCCTATGAAATTTTATCTGAATATTTTGAAGAAGAAGATTATCAGTTGCCTGCTTGGAATTTTATAAATCGAATGAGTTTTTGGATGGCAACCGGTAGCGGAAAAAGCATTGTCCTAATCAAACTCATTGAATTGTTACAAAACTTGATGAAAAATGAAATACTACCCGATAACCGTATTTTGTTTTTAACGCATCGTCAAGATTTAATTGAGCAATTAAAAGAACATATTGTTGAATTTAACTAGTACACAAAAAAAGAAAAAGGGATTGAATTTATTGTACGGGATTTGCGGGAGTTTCCAGACCAAGAAGCAACCCCAAGTTTGTTTTCAGACACTCAGATCAATATTTATTTTTATCGTTCCGATTTAATTTCTGATATCCAAAAAGAAAATATAGTTGATTTTAAAAATTATGATAACAATGGAAAATGGTTTGTAATACTTGACGAAGCACACAAAGGAGATAGTGAAGAGAGCAAGCGAAAACAATACTACAATATACTTTCAAGAAATGGTTTTTTATTTAATTTTTCAGCTACCTTCACAGACGAAATAGACATACTCTCAACAGTTTACAATCTTAACCTTGCCGAATATATCAAAAAAGGATATGGAAAACATTTGTATTTATTTCAAGTACAATTTAAAAACTTCAAAACAACAGAAGACAATAAGGACTTTAAAGAAGAAGAAAAGCAGAAGATTGTTTTAATGTCGGTTATAATGCTTGCTTTTGTAAAAAAACAAGCAGAAAAAATCAGAACGGAATTTGGTGAAGAATATTATCATAATCCTTTGCTTTTAACATTAGTAAATTCAGTAACTGCAAAAGACAGTGATTTGTATTTGTTTTTCAGAGAATTGGAGAAGATTGCAAAAAAGGAAGTTGACGAAACATTATTTACAAATGCAAAATCTACTTTACAAAATGATTTGTATAGTGTTAAATCTGCCGAATTTGAAGGAATTGAATTATTTGAAGATGTTGAAATAGCAAGCGTAACAAATTTAACATTTGACGAAGTGTTAAAATATGTTTTCAATGCTACAACAAGCGGAGAATTTGAAGTAAAACGAAATCCGAAGAACAAACAAGAATTATCATTTCGAGTAAAATCAGGAGCCAATTCAGAACCTTTTGCTCTAATTAAAATCGGCGATATTAAAGAATTTGAGAAAAATAATTTACAGCATTACGATATAGAAGAAGAATTTGATAATGTAAGTTTATTTAAAAATATTAATAATAGCTCAATAAATATTTTAATGGGTAGCCGTGCTTTTTATGAAGG
>JALWGH010000081.1 GCA_027013735.1 Melioribacteraceae bacterium | reverse complement strand
GTATATTTTATTGATAGCTATCAAAAATTCATCACCAATAAAATTTCGAAGTATTTTTAGTACTTACTTAAGTTTAATTCATAGAAACATCTCAAGTATGCTCAGCGCAAATATTACAAACGTAAAACTTGGCTATTTCGCCAAAATGCAATATTTATTTGAAGATAATGAGAATCAACGGGTTTTTAATCGACATCAAATGTTAGCAAATTCGATTTTACACGCTTTAAAAATCAAAAATCGTCGAAAATACAAAGATAATGATTACATTATTCAAGAGGTACTTCCCTTTTTGTCCCCAAATATTATAGATTTTCTTGAATTTGCGGCACCAAATGGTTCGATAGTTGACAATTACTACGCATATGCTGTGTACGGGCGACATTTGCAAAATAGTAATCGTGTTAAAGCTAAATCGATGTTTTTACACGAAGATCTTGTACCAAGACGTAATACATCATCAATCAAAAATTATTTAGAGTTAAAGATGTCTACTGTGATAGAACCTTTAGTGAATCAATTAATTTCTGATCCGGAAGAGGCAAAGAAAGTTGTGTCTAAATTGAGAACAGCTATATCACGTGAAATAAATCCTAAAAATTTTATATGTGTTGATGAGAATATCAACGACATAAATGTAGAACAATTGTATAATGAAATGGATTTAATCGTTGAGCGTGTTGCACAATTTTTAAAAGGATAGTAATGAATCAAGAAACTTTTAATTTCGAACAGACATTAACAGAAAGCGAAAAAATCTATCAAGAACTTGGTGAAAAAATATTAGATATCGAAAAAAAACTTGATCGCCTTTATAAAAAATTCGATATTATCGAAGGATTTATCGCTAAATTGCAAGACAATCTGGAGCACACTGCTCCAGAAAATTTTAAGGCAAGAGGGCAAATACAAAACTCTATCGCTCGCCACATATCTTTGCAAAATGAATTAACAGACGCAATTGTTAAATTTGAAAAATTGATACAAGATTATCAAAAAATGCGTCTTGATGTACAAAATGATAAAGTTGCAAATTATGTAAAATGGAAATCTTCAAATAAAGAAGAAAAAGATCAATCAGAACTTCAAAAAATAATTGAAAAATTTGAAAGCGATTTTCTCCAACTACGTCAAACTACTTCTTCCGAAAGCTTCGAAAATCTCCTTGAAACTCAAAAAGACCTTGCAAAAATCCCTCCTATCGAAAAAATCAAAGATGAAATATTCGACGACAACTACAAAATCTAGCGCCAGAGGGCGCTACCTTGTTTTTTCATTTTGTCCACTAAAATCTAGCGATTTCATTTTAAAGGAACGAAGATGAATAAAAATACGAAAAGCTACAAATTGTTTTCCAAAATTTATGAACATACTTTTGATAAATTCGCAAACAACCCTGATACTGTTTTGCACAATGTATCTTATCGTCCTCCGATCGAAACAATTTATGAGCAATTTGTCAAAGATCCAAGTGGATATGTAGTGTGGGTCGAATTGGAAGAAGGTAAGCAAGTTGGTTATATGAAAAACTGGATACTCACTAATGTGATTCGTGAGCACGTTACCC
>JALWGH010000080.1 GCA_027013735.1 Melioribacteraceae bacterium | reverse complement strand
AATGTGTCAGAATATGACGAAGAAATTGCGTCAGCAACTTCTGTGGCAAACAGCTGAATATTTACATGGGATTGTTAAAACAACAGATTGCTTCCCCCGCATTCTGCGGGGTCGCAATGACGGTTTAGGTGTTTTTCGGTCAACCCCAAATAACAAATTACTCCATTACAACTCTGTTCACTGTTATCTGTTCACTGTTAACTTATTTTCTAACTTTCCATTTTCAATTATTTTCGTTAATTGTTTTGAATTACTATCTTTGCGAAAAACAATTTGAAGGAGTTAAAATGAATTACAGATACTTAGGTCGTTCGGGATTAAAAATTTCCGAGCTTTCTTACGGCACGTGGGTTACGTTCGGAATTCAAATGGGTACCGAAGTTGCTTACCAATGTATGAAGGAGGCTTACGACGCAGGCGTGAATTTCTTCGACAATGCGGAAGTTTACGCAAACGGCGAAGCGGAAAAAATTATGGGCGAAGTAATTAAAAAAGCAGGTTGGAAAAGAACCGATTTAATTCTTTCAACAAAAATATTCTGGGGAGGTAAAGGTCCCAACGACAAAGGACTTTCAAGAAAACACATTTTCGAAGGGACGAACGCCGCTCTGAAAAGATTACAAACCGATTACGTCGATTTAATATTTTGTCACCGCCCCGATATTCACACGCCGATTGAAGAAACAGTTTGGGCGATGAATTTAATCATCCGGCAGGGGAAAGCGCTTTATTGGGGCACAAGCGAGTGGCCTGCCGAAAGAATCAGAGCCGCTTACGAGTTTGCACTTCGGGAACATTTAATCCCGCCTTTAATGGAACAACCTCAATACAATATGTTTGTTAGGGAAAAAATGGAAAAGGAATACCTTTTCTTGTTCAAAGAAATTGGTCTCGGTACAACGGTTTGGAGTCCTCTCGGGAGCGGACTTTTGACCGGTAAGTACAACAACGGAATTCCCGAAGGCAGCAGACTTTCCCTCAAAGACTACGAATTCTTACGCAAACGTTACGAAGAAGCCAAGAAAAAAGGGGAGATTGCAAAGGTTCAAAAACTTTCGGAAGTTGCAAAAGAACTTGGAATTTCTTTGCCCGAAATGGCAATAGCCTGGCTGCTTAAAAATCCGAATGTGAGCACGGTAATTACAGGTGCTTCCAATCCGGAACAAGTCAAGCAAAATATGAATGCAACTAACGCCGTCAAACTTTTGACGGACGAAGTAATGGAAAAAATAGAAGAAATCCTCGACAACAAGCCCGAACAAATTCCGGATTTCACACAATACAATTGAAATGCATACAAATAAAAAAGGGAACGCCTTTGATGACGTTCCCTTTTTAAGCTGAATTCAGGAGGCTCTTATTTTAGCAATATCATTTTCCTTACCGCTTTGAAACTTCCGCTCACTATTCTGTAGAAATAAATGCCGCTTGAAAAATTACTTGCGTCAAATATCACTTTGTATTCTCCTGCTTTCATTTCTTTATTCATCAATTCCGCTACTTTTTGACCTAATACGTTGAATACTTCCAATTTTACGTTTCCGTCCTTCTTTATGCTGAATTTTATTGTTGTCGCAGGATTGAACGGATTGGGATAGTTTTGCAGTAGTTCATATTTTAACGGTATTTTTGCCTTTGAAAACGAAGGTTCGACAAGTGTTGTTCTTTTGTTTTTGGAATATTCAATTGCCAAACTACGGGGATTGTTCAAAGTATTGACTATTCCCTTGTCAAGGGTTAAGTGCTTTAATTTTGTTTCGCTCGGACGAAGAGTGTTTCCACCCAAAGTGTCAACTATGGGACCTCCAAAACCGTAACCGCGATATTGATGTCCAATCGAGCCGTCCGAATTTTCAATCCCAATCAATGCATCGTCATAAATACCCGGGCCAAAGTTACTTTCGGGATAGTTATACTGCATTTTTATGTCCCCGTTAGGCTTAAGTATTGTTTGGCAAGTTATCCATTCTGTTGGAACAGCGTAATGATGATAATGATACCAAGTTACAACAAAATTACTATCAACCATTCCATAAAACATTTCCCCGTCGGAACCGGGAATAAGATTCATTCCTGCAGTGGCAATCATATTATTCGGCAAGTCGCTTGAAGGGATGTACGTTCCCCACAAAGTATATGGAAAATAACTTCCGAATCCTATCATTCCGTTAGTTCCGATACATAAAGTATCGTAATTTTGTCCGAAAAAGTTAAACGAAAAAGGTAATCCTACTTTTTTGTAACCGTCGTCTGCATTGCCTTCCGTCCAATCGGTATCTGTAATTCTGTTCATTCCGAGTGTGTCAATCCAATTGTAAGACGGACGATTTGGACCGCCGTAGGAAGTGGAATTAGCAAAGTAGTACCCGCCGTAATCAATGCCGTTGCCGCCGTGGTAATAATTCCTAACAATTCTATATCCGGTTGGGTTTTCAATGTGCGAATTGTACGTTTGACCGTTAATAGTTATGCCGTTTGCAGGAATGTAGGCGTCAAGCGTATCGCAATCACGCGCCAGTTCATTCAAATCATAAGCTACCCAATAATTTAATCCAGGAGTAGGTGCTATGTCCTCATCTCCACATCTTATCATTTCTTCGGTTTCAGCATCTTCATCATAACCTTCGCTTGAAACCAAGCTATCCTTATTAAATATATCACTTTCAGTCCTATAAAGCTTTATCTTTGAAATATCATCCGGATTTTGAGTAACAACACCTACCTTAAAGGACGATATTTTCAACGAAGCCGCGCCGCTTGTCGGGGATGCGGAAATGTAAAACCCAATTTTCAATATCGGAACGTCTTTACTACCTGCAGGGACATCGCCAAACGAAGCTTGTTCAACTTTGATGGAATCAAGAACCAAACCGCACACCGTGCGTTTGCCGGGCGGGTCGGCGTCAACGCTGTTGTAAGTGGCGCCGTTTATGTTAATATCGTTTGCAAGAATTTTTGCGTCCATCGAGTCCCCTAAGGCAGCCGTTTCTTTAATATCATAAGTTACCCAAAAATACGAACGTCCGCTTGGCAAATTATAATTCAAATTACCGAAGGTAACTTTTCCGTTTGCATAAGAACCCATAGCAATTAAACTATCGGTAATGAATGACGACGTGGGCGTTCTGTACAATTTAACGCCGTTTTCCGCAATGTCCGCATCGTTATCGTTTCCACTGGTAACGGTTATTGAATTAAGAGGCAGCAAGCCGGTACCAGGGCTTACGTAAAAAGTTAATTTTAAAATTTCATTGTTTGAAGAACCGAGTATGACGTTAGAAGCAGAAGCTTGTTCAACCTTTACCGAATCTAATTTCTTTTCTGTTTTTTCGCCTATGTAAAAGTCATCTATTGCCATATCACCGGCGTATCCGTAACCACGTGTTGCCTTAAATCTGAACTTAACGGTTTTACCTGAATAAGCGGAAAGATCAATATAAGCCGGACTCCAAGCGTCTTGACTACTTGTTTGTTGTTGCCCGGATAGCGTAACCAGCGTAGTCCAAGTAGAACCGCCATCAGTAGAAACTTGAAATTCTAATTTGCCCATATCTTCGCCGTACATATGGTAGTAAAAGCTAACCGCCGGATTGTTTAACGAATCCAAATTAAACGGCGGTGGATATAGGTAAGCGGCATCTCCAAGACTACCATCCGATGCTTCCGTATAAATATACATGCCGTTTTCATTACCGGATGTGTGATCTACCGCAGGTCCGGTATCGGAAGAAGGCGTGCTACCGCTATTCGGTGTCCAACGGAATAAATCGTAAGTGTCGGAAGGATAAGTTCTCCAATTGTTGGCAAATCCGGTCGCATTGTTAGACGGATTAAAACTTGTAAATGGTTCGATATACGGAAAGCTGGCAACGGTAGCATTGTATCCTGTCCCTGTCAACGCAACATCGTGATTTGTGGCATTAGCAGTAAAACGCAGCATTGCACTTCTTGTTCCGGCGTTGGTTGGAGCAAAGTAAACTTGTACCGTCATTGTTTGTCCGTAGGACAAGTTAACAGGGTATGAATTATTATCAGTTAATACAAAATCACCTAAATTAGTTCCGGTTATTGTGGTAGCTGTAATTTGCAACGTGCCAAGTCCGAGATTTCTAACCGTGATTGTTTGTTTGGAAGAAGACTCGCTTAAAAATACCATTCCGAAATCCACGCTTCCGGGCGAAGCAGAAAATACAGGGTTTGTCGGGATATCCTCAAACAGAAATTTTGTATTCGGGTAATATGAAGAAGTTGTCCCGGAAGGCGGGGAACTTGGATCCGGGTTGGTAACATCGGACATGTAATAAATACTTACATTTGCATTATTTGAATTTTGATCGCAATAAAAGTCATCTGAATAAGACGTGTAACCCGGCGAATTCTCATCAACTGCCACAACTAAGTTTCCGTCGGTGCTTGGGTTATAGTTAAAAGGCGTTTCAAGCATTATTTCCATCCAACCGTCGCCTGTAGATATGTCGCCGAAACCGGTATTTCCTTCAAAAACTTTTGTCAAATTCGATACGGGTATCCAATCTGAAATCGTATTACTCGATGTCGTACCCATATATATTGTCCAATTATCGGCGCCATTATTGTTTGTTGAAGATTTACGGAAATTATAATAAATTTTCGTAATGCGTTTGTTTGAACCAACCGAACCGAAATCGGAAGCTAAATAAATTGTTTGTGAATAAGTATATTTGTAAAAGGGCTCAATCGGTAAATGTTTATCCGTGTTTGTCCCGTGTCCTATTTGTTCCAAACTTTGGAGCGGGTCGGGTGTGGAATTCCAAATAGTCCCGTTAGCTGTCTTGCCGCTCTTGTATTTTTCTTCAAATTTTTCAGTTTCTGTTTTATCTTGAGCATAA